>WTJK01000079.1:0-2151 GCA_011524855.1 Methanobacteriota archaeon
ATGAGCGACGGTACCAACCGCTGGTGGAACGGCACGGACTGGCAGAAGGTTTGAGCGCGATTCCCAATCCATCGCCTCTACGGTCGGTGAACAGGGGTATATGTGCGCCCTCTCAACCCTGAGCGCATGGCAACCCTGCCCGAGCATCTCGCTGAACGGTGCCGATGGCACGGTGAGGAACGCCAACCCGTCGGCGACGGACCGGTGGTGGTTTGGCTCAAATCCCTCTTCCGCGTTCACGAAAACCCGGTCTTGGATGTTGGACGATGGATGGCGCACCATCACGGCAAACCCTTGCTCGTGTACCACGGTCTCGACGAACGTTACCCGCACGCCAACCTCCGACACCATGCGATGGTGATGGACAGCGCGGTGGACCTCGCCAAAGGGTGCGCCAAGCTGGGTCTTCGTTACGCCTTTCACCTGGCCAGGAAGGACCATCGTGAACCGGCGTTGAAGCGGTTGGCTGAGCAAGCCAGCATGGTGGTGACGGACCTGTTTCCCCTCCCGCCGTGGACCGATTGGGTCCAAGCAGTGGCGGCGTCATCCAACGGCCCGACGGTGGAAGTGGACGGTCACTGCGTCATTCCCATGCCGCTGTTTGGCAAATCGGTGGACCGCCCGTTCAAGTTCCGTGACGCCACCAAGAAACTGCGAAAGGCGCGCCTGCAGCGCCCGTGGCCCAAACTGGACCTCCCCGTGGAACCCTACCTGGGCGATGTGCCCTTTACACCCGTTGACCCGCAAGACCTCGCCGATTCCAAGCGACGTTTCGCCCTGTTGCGCTCGTGCAACATCGACCCGACGGTGTGGCCGGTGTTCCATCAGCGAGGAGGCGAACACCGTGCGCTGGAGCGTTGGGAGACGTACAAGTCCAGAGGGTTGAGCGGCTATGCACGCCGACGGAACAACGCTGCCGATCCCGACGGTGTGTCGCGCATGTCGGCTTTCATCCACTATGGCAACATCTCGGTGATGAAAATCGCCCGCGAAACAGCTGCCATCGGCACGAAGGCAGCCGAGAAGTACCTCGATGAATTGCTGGTCTTTCGCGAGCACCCCTGGCACCATGTTTACGCCAGCGACGACCCCCACGGTGCCCACCACCTCCCGGAGTGGGCTCGCCGCTCGTGGCGCTCAACCGTCAACGACCCGCGTCCTGCCCTGCCCCCGTACCGAGCCTTGGCTTCGGGACGCGGGCTTCATCCACTCTGGAACGCCTGCCAAACGGGGTTGATGCGCCACGGCGAATTGCACAACAACGTCCGCATGACGTGGGGCAAGGCGTTTCCGTTCTGGACGCCCGATCTTGAAACCTCCCTTGCGTGGTCCCAAGCGATGAACGACACCTACGCACTGGACGGGCGCGACCCTTCCTCGGTGGGCGGCGTCCACTGGTGCCATGGCTTGTTTGACCGAGCCTTTCAGCCGCCCCAACCGGTGCTCGGGTTGGTGCGTCAACGCAACATGGACACCCACGCCACCCGCCTTGACATGGAAGCCTACACCGCTCACACCCACCGCCCGGCGATGCACCTCGACCGGCCCGTCATCGTCATCGGGGCAGGCATCGCCGGAACCGTTGCGGCCCGCACGCTGGCCGACCACGGGCTCGATGTGCTGGTCTTGGACAAAGGTCGACGGGTAGGTGGACGCCTTTCTCGTCGGTTGCATGAAGGCGTCGTGTTGACCCACGGAGCATCGTCCAGCCACGGATGGCCGGATTTCATGCAACCGTGGCTGGATGAAGCGGTACACCATGGCTTCATGGCACCTGCCGGCGAGTGTCAGGCCGTTCTGGACGGACCGGCCCTGCTTCAGCATTGGTTGGACGGTATCGAGGTGCTCAACAGCACCAAGGTAAGCAGGGTTGAACCTGTGAGCGATGGATGGTTGGTCACCGCCGAGGACGGCCATCAGTGGGAGGCTGCCGGCGTCGTGATGACCGCACCGCTTCCACAAGCGGTCGAGATGTTGGGCGATCGGAGTCCAGAGGCGTGGTCGACGAACCCATACGATTCAACCTGGACCGTGTTGGTGCACGCTGACGAAGCCCCGCCCGCCTCATGGACGAAACGGCTGGAGGAGGAGGGGCATGAGGTGCTGGTGTTCAACGACGATGTTGGGAGTGCCGTGGTCCATCTCAGCCGG
>WTJK01000079.1:2251-4510 GCA_011524855.1 Methanobacteriota archaeon
AAGGCCCTGCCCGATTGGGCCCCTGTCATGGCCTACGGCATGTTGTCGTGGTCGGCCCCTCATCCCGAGGGCGACGACGAGCCGTTGATACCGGTCTCCCTCGCCAGCCAGAAGCGGCACATGAGCCTCTACCTCATGCCGATGTACATCGACCCGTCCGTGAAAGACGCCGTACTCACGGGCTACGAGCGACTGGGCGTCAAGCCCAACATGGGCAAATCCTGCCTCCGCTTCACACGAACCGACCGCATGCCTCTCGACGAAGTGTTGGAGGTGCTGCGTTCGTGCACGCCCGAAGCCTACCTGGCGCAATCCCGTTGGGCCCAAGCCAACCTCACCTGCGACTGACACGGCGACCGGTGAACCTGCCAGTCCGGGTGAACCCCTATATCCTCCATCACCCATCCGAAATCATGGCCGACGGGAACAAGAAAACCCAGCCGTCCTCCATCGTCATCCGTGGGTCTGAGCCTTCCTCTGCGTCACCTCCACCAGCTTCGTCGGACAGGACACCGAGCGCACCCGTGCCGCTGAAGAACAACGGTGCTGATGTTGGCCGACTTGCCATCCCGCTGGGATTCTTCTTCACCTTCCTCGTCCCTGTGTTCCTTGGGCTCATCTGGGAGGGATCTTCTCTTGCCTATGACTTTCCGATGTTTGAAGCCTGCTTGAGCAGCATCGGCATCGGCATCCTGTGCTTCATTCTTGGCGCAATTCGCGCCGCACGGTACGGCCTTGGCCAACGGGCTGGGCTGGGGCTGTTGTTGGGCTACGTGATCCCCGTCGTGTTGCTGCCAGCCTCGGGCGCTCTGGACCTATTCGGGTCCTCCAACGATGGCATCTGCGGGTTGATGGGGGTCTTGTTCGTCGTTGGCAACGGCATGCTGTTGTCGGCGCAATCCGGGATGGAGAAAGCTCACCAACAGGAACGAGACGGCGGCCGCCCCCGACCGAAGGCCAAGCACCAACCCACGGTGTACGGTGCGTTGAGCGGTGTTTTCATCCTGGGTGCTGGGCTAACGACCCTCATGGGCTCGGGGATGAACGACGTCGCCTGCCTTTTCGCTCTGCTCGCAGGGGTGATGATGTTGCTCCACTCCCAGCACCAAACCAAGGTTTGAACGCGCACATTCGTCGAAGATTCGTTCACCGATGGTCTCAAGTCCAACCCACTCCGGTTGGCGGTCCATGTCCACACCCCTCCCATCGGGCACCCCTTTCCAGCAGGCGGTGTGGCAGGCCTTGCTCACCATCCCCCGGGGTGAGGTCCGTACCTACCGGCAAATCGCCGAACAAATCGGTCGCCCCAAGGCCGCACGTGCCGTGGCCAACGCGTGCGGTGCGAACCCCGATGCCCCGCGTATCCCATGCCATCGGGTGGTGGGCGCCAACGGTCAACTCGGCGGGTACAGCGGCCCGGGCGGTCAAGCCACCAAACGCCGATTGCTCCGTGAGGAAGGTGTTGAGATGGCCGACGGAAGAAACCTTAACGCTACGAAGACCAAAGAAAACCCATGAGCGATGGACTCCAGCCCGACGGTCCACCTCATCCCATTCTCATACGAGGAAGCGACCATGGCAATCCTTTCGTTTCGGGCCAAGAGGGTCGCGTTCGACCTGAAGCAGCACCATCCATGGTGGTGGTTGGGAGGCAAGGGGAGGCATCCGATGTTGAGAAACACCTCGCCAAGGTTCACTTCCTGTTGGAAAACAAGCCCGACATCAACAACATGCTGGCCTTGAGCATGGTATTGATGTTTGCCGTTCCGTTTATCCTTCTGGTGGCGAGCGACGCCGGTATCCTGCTCGACGACGGCATTACGGTGTGTTGCTTCTCGTCCATCGCAGGGTTTGTGCTTCTCCTGGTGGCCAGCCAAAAACACTCGGCATGGAACAAGGCCCTTCAGCAAGCCAAAGCAGCATCGGTTGAGGCAGCCAGCATGTCCCTCCCTGAATCCGGGGACTACCGAAAGGCGGCAGTTGTCGGCTCAACAGTGTTCATGCTCGGGCTCGTCTTTGAAAACGGCGTGTTGTTGTTGGTAGGTCTGCTTCTGCCCGTTCCGTGGTTGGCCTCAACAATGGGCTACCAAAACGACGTAAATCAGGCCTTTGCCCGACTTGAAGAGCAACGCAAGAAGCAGGGACAAGAGTAATCGAGAACTCACCGAGGCGAGTTACCGAATCACGGCCTGGGGTACAGCAGGGCTTCACTCGCCGACGCGCTCGATGACACGGACGTGGTCGCCGCGCATGTTGAGC
>WTJK01000066.1 GCA_011524855.1 Methanobacteriota archaeon
CCGACTTCGGAAACATTCGATTCGGCGGCACACTTCGTCCATCGCAGGTCGCAGCGGTGTCGGTCATCAAACCCCAACTTGAAGCAGGTGAAACACGACTGCACATTGTGGCCCCACCCGGCTCCGGAAAAACCGTGCTTGGGCTCTATGTGTGGGCGGACCTTGTCCGCAAACCGGCCCTGGTTCTCTCACCGAACTCCGCCATTCAGGCGCAATGGGCGGCCCGAACCGACTTGTTCGACCTTGACGGGAAGGAAGACCAAGTCAGCATTGACCCCGAACGACCGGGCTTGCTGACTTCACTGACCTATCAGTCGGTGACGATGCCAAAACGTGGCGGTGAGGGCTTGGATGAATCTGCCATGATGCTTTGGGCAGAGAAATTGGTGGAAAAAGGTGAGGCGGTGGACATCACCTCTGCCGAGGCATGGATCGCCGACTTGGAGCAGAAGAATCCGAGCTACTACGCCAAACGGATCAAGGTGTACCGAAAAGCGGTCAGGGACGACTATGCCAAGAACGGCAACGCCCTCTGGACGTTGCACGAGTCGTCGCGCTCAACGCTGCTTCGACTGAAGGAAGCAGGCATTGGGCTCATCATCCTTGACGAGTGCCATCACTTGCTCCACCATTGGGGGCGTGTGCTGCATCAACTGAAGGACTTCTTTGATGACCCGGTGGTCCTTGGACTCACGGCCACACCTCCCGATGCCGAAAAAGCCGATGACAAAGACGCCCAGCGTTATGCTGACTTTCTTGGCGACATTGACTACGAAGTGCCGGTCCCAGCCTTGGTGAGGGATGCCAACCTGGCACCCTATCAGGACCTGTGTTACTTCGTTCGTCCAGCGCAGACGGAAATGGATTTCATCCGAGATGTCAACGAGACGTTTGACGGAATCCTCCAACAACTGAACGAACCTTCTGAGGGAGAGGGGGCTATTCTCCCACTCACCGCTTGGGTCGAGGAGGAACTCAGAGCCCGTAAGGGGCCCTCGGGTGGTCACCTGTCGTGGGATGAGTACACGCGCTCAATTCCAGATTTTTCCCAGCAGGGTCGAATGTACCTCGCCCTCGAACATCGACCCATGCCAGCAGGTGTTCCAACAGATGTTCAGGAAGCCGATGGAGGGACGCTTGCGTTCACCAGAGAACACCGAAATGAGATGTTGAGGAGCGTCGTATCCCGATACGTTCGTCTAGGCCTGCGCCGTTCTGCCAACAGCAACGACCAAGCAAAGGCTGAGCGTGCCGCCAAACAATACCGGTTACTGGGCACCCAAATCACGGAAACGGGGAGTCAACCTTGTGCATCCCCCATCAACCGCATTCTTGCTTACAGCAACAGCAAATGTGAAGCGTTGACCACCATCCTCCAAGAAGAAATGCAAAACCTCGGCAACACCATTCGGGCCGTGGTGATCACCGATTTCGAGAAAACGTCCTCGACGTTGCTCATTGACGATGTGCTCGATGATGAGGCCGGGGGTGCCGTTGCCGCCTTCCGCCATTTGGTGGCATGCCCTGCCGGAGACATGCTTGACCCCATCCTGATGACGGGCAGCACCGTGTTGGTGGACGACGACCTCTCAGAGGCATTTCTTGAAAAAGCACGAGCGTGGGTTGCAAATCGTCGCCTCAACATCGTGCTTCGAGATGAAGTCATGGGTCGCTACCACGAAATCTCCGGTTCCGGGGAGGATTGGGTGCCACGGTATTATTCCACCATGATCACTGAATTCTTCCAAGAAGGCTTCACCCGATGTCTGATTGGGACGCGAGGCCTCATGGGTGAAGGATGGGATGCTTCGCGAATCAACGTGCTCATCGATCTGACGTCCGTGACCACCAACATGAGCATCAACCAACTTCGGGGCCGGAGCATTCGCCTTGACGAGCACTGGCCCGAGAAGGTCGCGAACAACTGGGACGTGATTTGTCTCGCCGATGAATTCCAGACCGGCTTCAGCGACTACAAGCGGTTCATTCGCAAGCACAAGCAACTGTACGGTGTTGGCGACGATGGAGCCATTGAGAAAGGGCCCGGTCATGTCCATCCTGCCTTTACGGACGCCGAGCCAATGGGCATTCACGAAGGCATGGCGATGTTCAACGACGAGATGCTCAAGCGTTCCAAACTAAGGGCAAGAACACGTGAACTCTGGGGCATCGGACAGCCGTTCAACGCAGAACCAAAAGACGCTGTGGAATCCAAACAAAAGGCAGCCGGTCCAGGTTTCGGCTTTTCCGAACCGGGCATTCCATGGAGCGATGCGTCGCTCACTGCGGCAATGAGCGAAGCCATTGTCGGTGCATTGATCCAAACAAAACAGCTGCCTCCCGCTGCCAAAGCAGCCGGCGGCGATCGAGGAGGGGGTTGGATTCGCATGCACCTCGCGAACTGCTCGCCAGCGGAGGCCACCCTTTTTTCGAAGTGCCTTGAAGAGGTACTCTCACCCCTGGAGAAACCCAGGTACGTGATTTCCCGGGCTGCTGTGTTCCCGCACGACACGTGGCTTACGCGATTGCTTCCAGAGGTGCTCGCAAAGTATCTCCGTCCTCATCGTCAACATTTGGTGATGTTTCACAACGCACCCTCTGCCTTGGCCAACTCGAAACACAACGCCGCTGTGTTCAAGCAACACTGGGATGCGAAATTCGGTGAGAGTGAACTCTTCTATGTCCACAGCAAGGAGGGGCGTTTCCGCCTCGAACAGGTTCAGTCCAGTGGCATGACGCCTCAAGCCAACGTGCAACGGAAGAGCCTCTACCTATGAGGCGCAGGTACGGCACAGCACCCCGCTGTTGCCGCATGGACTGCAGACACGTCGACGGCACTGGAAGCATTGGAAACTGAAGGCATTGACTTCATTGGAACAGTGGGCCATGCCGCATACCCCATCAGCAGCGGGCACCGATTGAGTGGCCTGGTCTTCCAAATTCCCCCAAAAGGTGTCGTTCACCAGATCGGCCGTCAATTCACCGGTGGGGGCAGGGGGCACCTGCGTCTGCGTTGGACGGGTTGTCGTGGTTTCGCCCCCATCGAGATTCAGCGCCTTCACCACCTGTGGGTGGTTGAAAAATGCCCGTGCGGCTTGTTCGCCACCGTTGAACCAACGCTTGTGCTGATTCACCAAGGAGGCCGAGGTTTGACCGGAGGCTGGAGCGAGTCGGAGTCGTGCCAGCACCGACTGGTAACGGTCAAGGCTTGACCCTCCTCCTGGCATATGCAAAGGCACGAGGCGCGTCTGGCCGGTCTGTATCTGACCGCTCATCCCAAACGGTTGAACCGTTCCTTCGCGGACGGCCTGCCGGCTTTTCAGAAGGATCGCCGTGCAGAGAAAAAAGCCACCCAATCCCGAGCACATCATGCCGACTTCTCCATTGGTGGCACCAAAGGCAGCGAGGATGGCTGCCTGAAAGAAAAAAACGTAGAAAAGGAATGGTAGCCGTTGCATGGTCTTCACCTTGGAAAAGTGGCCATGGCGCCGTCCTCAGGCGCCATGGCCGATGGTGTCATGGCTACTTGCTGCAAGCAGATGTCATTGTCCGAAGACTCCATAGAGGACGAAATGAGTTTCGTTGTGTCGGTCAATAAAGGTTCATGCCATGGACACGATGTCAAAGGTCGGTTCGGCTTGTCCACACAGTTCGTGGGATGGGAGGTCACGATGAACGCCGAGCCGCCGTTCAAGTTCCAGGTGCTGACGCGAATACAGCGGCACACCGACATAGGAATCCCCGTAGATGCCCATCAATTCAGGCTCCGATTCCTCGTGTCCGTTCACCTCCGGTGGCGAAAGCGAAGTCCACTGGTGTTCCCGTTGCTTCAACTTTGATTGGGACAGCGGCAGGCCCCGGCGCTTGTACAGCTTCACGAGTTTTGGCCGCGGAATCGCCAGTGGGCACAGCATCAAGACCCGCTCGTTGTGGCGCCAGAAACTGCAGGGGCCGAGGTTGTCTTGTTCGATCCATTCGAGGGCGCGCTCCATGGCCATGAGGGGGACACCCCACGATTTTGGCAGCCACATCATCATCACATGGCGGTTCTTTGTCCCTTGAACGTGCGTGTTCACTCGAAGCTTGAACCACGGCTCGTCTGTCTGTTGCTTCGGCTGCGGCAATGGACGTGGCTGTTGCTTGATGTTCGCTTGGGCCGGGTCCGTGTCAACCCGTTTTGGAATCTTGGGCGCCGAGGGGTGCCGGTAGATTGTGCTCAACAGGTCCTCCAGCGGGCCATTGAGCATCTCAGGTGTGATGCGGGTACAGGCAAAACCGGTGCTCCCGTGCAAACTCCCTGGAAGACGGAGGATGCGACGCGTGTCGGCGGTCACCTTGGTGTCGACCGCAAACCCGGCCTCCACCACACGGTCCAACAACGCTTGACGCTGCGCTTTCACTGCCATCTCGCGCTCTTTGAGGTCGGGCAAGGCAAAGGCATCCCGGGCAGGGTCATCGTAGATGAGGTGGAAGCCCTTGGAGCCCGAGAACGAAACGCTTCG
>WTJK01000077.1 GCA_011524855.1 Methanobacteriota archaeon
ATGGCCAACCCCAGTCCGCCGATGAGCAGTTCCACCCACATGCGTTCACCGGTCACCGGTTCGTTCCATCAGACCTCGCCAGGACGCTTCAGCGTACGCCCGGGCAGCCGCCGACGGGTCGTCCGCCAGGTGGATGCCCGACCCGACAATAATGCAGTCCGAGCCCGCCAACACCGCTTCGGTGGGGTCACCGTAGCGCTGCCCCATCGCACCGTCGCCCACGGCCAGGTTCACGCCGGGTGTCCAGATCATTTTCCCGTCGCCCGCTTTCGCTCGCAACGTGGCCAGTTCCTCAGGCCGCGAACCGTTCCCAATGAAACCGAACACGCCTTCGTGCTCTCGTCCCTTGGTCACCACTTCATTGGTATAGTCCGGTGTGAGCAAATTGCCCCGACTTGACATTTGGGCCAGCAACAACACCCCTCCACGGCGATCCACATCGCCCCATCCGGCTTGCAACCCGTCCACGATGTCGGGTCCACTGATGAGGTGGGCCGTGACGAGGTCAGCCCAGGTTCGGATGTTGTATTGTCCAGCCATCTGGGAACGGCTGATCTTGCCGATGTCGGCAAATTTTCGGTCTTCGAACACCAGCATGTTGGCGGCTTCGGCGCGCTGACAGAAGGTTGCCCACGCCTCGGGTGACCAGTCGTCGACCAGGTCAACGTGGGTTTTGAGCGCGACCACATGGTCGGCCACAGCGTCGATCAACGCCATCAAACCAGCCATGGTGTTCCGGTCGGCAGCCAAGCAGACCAGGGATCGTTTTGAGGCAGCCGTTTCCATGTAACGGCGAGCCATGGGAGAGGTTGCAGCCCTCCATCGTTCACCCCACGCTTCCTCGGGTGTCATACCGCTGGGGGGGCCTCCACGGCCCTCAAGGCTTGTGGCTGAGTCGTCAGGGGGGTGAACATCACCTTCATGATGCACGGTCCCGTCCTCGCACCATGCGACAGACCATCGCCGTGGCGACCCTGTTGCTGCTGCTCCCTCTGTCGGGTTGTTTGGGAGAGCCAGAACCAGACACGAGGGACGCAAACGATGGCATGTACCCGTCCATTTGGGAGCGCCACACCCTCGATTGGAATTGGACGGGGTCCTACGCTCGGGTCCTCAACGACGGGCCGCACACCCCGCTCCCGGTGCAAGAAGCGTTCATTGACGTAGACACTTCGGGGACGTGGGAAGGTGGGCCCGACAGCGCGGAGGTCCACCTCTCCTACTGGTTGCCCTCCAACACCGAGGCAGGCGAACAGGTGCCGGTCATCGCCGTCGTCAGCCCCTACTTCGATTACGGCTCGCCGGGGAGTCAATCCTCACCCACCAACGTGGTGGGTGCTGGACGTGGCGAGTTCATCTACGACAATTTCATTCCGCACGGTTATGCCTTGGCGCAAGTGGCGGTGTTCGCCACCGAACTGAGCACCGGCTGCTTCGATTACCGAGGTGATGGCGAAGGACAGGGCATCCATGCTGCCGTGGAGTGGTTGGGCACACAGCCGTGGTCCAACGGCAACGTCGCCATTTACGGCAAGTCCTACGAAGGTGCAACCGCTTGGGAAGCGGCGGCCCAAGGCAGTGAGCATCTGAAGACCATCGTACCGATTTCCGGAACGACGGCGTTGGGTCCGTTGCTGTACAAGAACGGAAGCGCTGAGGCCCGAAGCCAGGTCATGCATTCGAATTATGGGGGCTCGATCTTGGATTACGACAGCGATGATTTGGACAACCTGTGCGGTGATGTGATGGAAGGCTTCCTCGCCGGCCCCACCCGCTACGGTCTGGGCGAGTTGGACCCCTACATGGACAACTACTACGACGAGCGCAGCCACATCGACAAAGCCCTGGGCCTGTACAACGGCAGCATCTACTGGGTTCAAGGGATGCAAGACTGGAACGTGGACCCGCACCAAGTGTTTGGGGGCCCTCCCGGGACGCACTGGTACCAAACCTACGTTGACGCAGGCTACGAGGTGGGCGGCATGCTTGGTCAATGGGAACACAACTACCCCGACCAGTGGACAAAACACAACGCACAACCCACCGGGTACGGCGGCGAGGCCATCCACAACATGACGCGTTGGGATTGGGGCCAGGACTTGTTTGAATGGATGGAGTATTACCTCAAGGGCATCGGCGAGCGCCCTGCGTTGCACGCACAAATTCAGCGCAACGATGGCGAATGGCGCATCGAAGACACCTGGCCGCCGCTTGACGCCGCTTGGACCGAGACCGATTGCACGTACGGCGGGTCGGTCGGTTCAACCTCAACGGTCACGGTGGCCTGCGAAGCTTTGTCGTCAACCGAGCCGATTCACATCAGCGGTTTGCCCACCCTGCATCTTGAGGTTACACCCTCGTTTGACGGCGGACAAATCTTTGCTGAACTTCGGGACGCAACGACCGGATTGCGACTCGGCCATGCGACGATGGACGTTCGTTACCATGCGGGCGGGTACGACGCACAAACGGTCGTGCCGTTTGCCCCGCTGACGATGCTGATGGAATTCCAGGGCATGGATGTCATCGTGCCGGCCGGTCACGGGTTGGAGATCGTGCTCACACAATCCGGCGAGGATTACCTTCCTCCGGCTTGCGGTAACCTGTGCCCCATCACGGTGAACGACGGGGCCCTCACCTTGCCGCTCATCGAGCGGGACGGCTCCACCGTGTTGATCACGCCGCAGGGCGAGTCCGCTGCGAACAACGCCTGAGCTTGTTGACCGGTTCGGCGAACGTTAACTGCCCATTTAGGAGGTGGTTCAGTGGATTTGGTCAATTGCTCGCGAAGAAGCGCCGCCGTTCGCCAACTGCGCATTCGCGAGCAACTATTTTCCGAAATTATCATTCAAATTTCGTTTAATTTGTGCAAATAATGAGCAAATGAGGAGGGTTTTGAGAAGAAATCTGTTCGCATGATTGATATACCGTCTCGGCCGGGGGTGAGCCGATACCCATGGTGGACAAAGCAAAACTGGAGTACATTTGGCTGGACGGATACGAACCAACGCAGAACATGCGAAGCAAGACCATGGTGCGGTCGAACTTCGAAGGGACCCTCGAGGAATGCCCCATGTGGATGTTTGACGGCTCCTCGACGCGACAAGCCGAAGGTGGGGCCTCGGACTGCCTGCTCAAGCCGGTCGCTATTTTCCCCGATCCTCAGCGTGTCAACGGCTTCCTCGTCATGTGTGAAGTGATGAACCCGGACGGAACCCCCCATCCCAGCAACGGTCGAGCCACCATCGACGACGACGACGACGATTTCTGGTTCGGTTTCGAGCAGGAATACTTCATCATGGACACGGCCACTGAACTTCCGCTGGGTTTCCCTGTGGGCGGTTACCCCGGCCCACAAGGGCTGTACTACTGTTCCGTGGGTGGAAAGAACACCCACGGGCGCGGCCTTGTTGAGCAGCACGCCGACCTTTGCCTGGAAGCCGGCATCAACTTTGAAGGCATCAACCAAGAGGTGGCCTGCGGCCAATGGGAGTTCCAAATCTTCGCCAAAGGCGCCAAGCGAGCCGGTGACGAGCTGTGGGTGGCTCGCTACCTGCTTGACCGCCTGACCGAGGATTACGGCTACTACATTGAGTACCACCCCAAGCCGGTCAAAGGCGACTGGAACGGTTCGGGCATGCACGCCAACTTCTCCAACGGTAAGATGCGCGACGAAGGTGGCAAGGAGCTCTTCGACAGCATTTGCGAGGCCTTCGGCCGCAACATCGAGCGTCACATGGCCGTCTACGGCGCGCACAACGAGGAACGTTTGACTGGATTGCACGAAACCCAATCCATTGACCAATTCTCCTACGGCGTGTCCGATCGCGGTGCTTCGATTCGCGTGCCCGCTTCGGTGCCAACCGACGGCTGGGTGGGTCGTCTTGAGGACCGCCGTCCCGCTTCGAACGGCGACCCCTACAAGATCGGCGCCGTGATCATCGAGACCACGAAATCGGTGTGCTGAGTCAACCTTGGTCGTGTGCCTCGCGTTGGCGAAGGCGAACCACGCCTGTCAGGATGAGGACGATGACGCCCAGGGTCAACACGTTGGCCACGATCATCGCCAAGGAGTCCACCAACCAGCCGTAAACCAACCAGAGAAACAGGGCCACGCTGACCACGGCGAAGGTGGGAACCGAGATCCCCTCGTGACGCTCGTGCACCCACACTTCGCGAATTTGGGGTACCCAAGCCACGATTCCGAGCACGCCTGCGAACAAGCCGATGGCTTCGATCCATGGTTCGGCCATGTGCTTCGCTGGATTGGGGCCGTTTGAACCCTTCCGGTGAATCAACCATGGCGGTGACCGGACAGGTGAACATCGTTGATCTGTGACCACATGACCGTTTCTGGCGATGGTTGGCCGACAACGTGCATGCGAACGGTCGCCGTAGAGGGGAGGGTCAAGTCCATGCCCTCTCCGCCTCGTTCCAGTTTCGCTTTGGTCGGCGTGGCGGACATGATCGACAAGATTCCTCGACGGTGATGTACGGTGATTTCAACGGGCGCTGGGGACCGAGCCAACCACCGATTCACGTCCTCGCCCAGTCCCATGTCAAGCACGTCACCCTTTTTGCTCAACCCACCGTTCATGATCACTTCATCCCATGTGCCCAGTGATTCAAGGACGGCCAGCGCTCGGTCGTTGATGGGGCCGGGACGTTCGCCTTCCAACCGTTGAATCATCCCTCGTTCGTCGACCACGGTGGGACCCAGGCGATCGACGTCGTCAGGCCACGTGAGGGACGGGTGGGTAAAGGCCAACACCACCTCCACGGCGAGGTCGACGTCGGGTATCATGGACGCCAGCATCCTCGCTTTCCGTTCAATGCGTTGGGCGACGCCTCCATGGTCGTGTTCGGTACCGTTGTTGCGATGCTGGAGCAGCGTGTTTTCCGGTGTGATGGAAAAGCGGCCTGACCAGTGCTTTTGTTCCACCACCAAGAGCACGTCCCCACCCAAGATCACCAAGTCAATCTCTCGTTTTCCGCCTTGCTCAGGGTCGGGGATTCGAAGCGATTCGAACACCCGCCATCCGTTGGCTTTTCCCGCTGCTCGGCAGAGCCTTGCCAGGCGTTGTTCAGCCAACTCACCGGCGCGATGGGCATCGTTGGGTGGATGAATGCGGCGTCGTTCCCGCCACCATCGCCAACGCTGTGCCCACGTCATGCCTTCACCGGAGCAGTTCGTTTACGCTGTTGACGATCACCATCGGCCGTTGTTCGGCATCGTTGTCAAGGGCGTTCACATCCTCCATGGTGGCCTCGCCGGACAGCACCAGCACGCCGACGACCCCTGCACGGGTCGCCATGGCCATGTCCGTGTACAACCGGTCGCCGACCATGGCGCAGGCTTCAGGTTCCAAGCCGAGGTCTCGGATTTTGTGGAGGATCATCCCCGCGTTGGGTTTGCCGGTGATGTGAACCGGGTCAACCCCGGTGGTGGCCTTGAACATGGCGAGGTAAGCACCCACATCGGGCAGCCCGCCCTTGGGGCTTGGGCACACCATGTCGGGGTGGCTGGCGACCATTGGTACGCCCGCGTGCAGGTGTTCGCTGGCAACGGCGATTTTTTCGTACGTCAACTCGGTGTCGTAACCCAGCACCACGTACTCGGGCGTTTCGCTGTTGGTGACGATGCCCTGCTCGTGCATCATGGCCTGCATGCCTTCGGTGCCCACGGTCCAGGTTTGCGTGATGTTGTGTTCTCCGAGCCAAGCCAGCAGGTCGTGGGTGGAGAGCAGCACGTCCGCTTCATCGGCCTCCAACCCCAACGCATGCAGCTTGGTGAGGTACTGAGTCACCGACTTGGAGGAATTGTTGGACAAGAAAAACCGCTGAACGCCCTGCTCGTTGCACCGTTGAAGGAAGGCCTTCGCTCCGGGAATCAATTCGCCGCCCAAGTAAATGGTCCCGTCGAGGTCAAGAAACACGGCTTGGATGCCGTCCAGCGAAGCGTCCATGAATCGTCCTTAGAACATCAAGGTCTTGAACATGAACCATGGGGAGTGAAGGTTTTCCTGCGCTTCTTTGCTGGCAATCATTTCCGTCATCATCTCTTGAATGGCGGGTTTTTTCGACGCTTTGCCGACGAACCAGTTCAGCAGCCATGCTCGGCGACTCATTTTTTGCATGCGGTACGAGTTTGTCAACTCCGGTCCCAACGCCGTCCAAAGCGCCTCCTGGTAGTCCATGGGTGATTTGCCATTGAGGATGTGGTCGGCCGCCATTTCTCCGCTGACAAGGGCGTTGCCCACCCCTTCACCGCTGAAGGGGTCAACCAACGAGGCTGCGTCTCCGACGAGAAAAACACCGTTCGCTGCCGACCGGCGAGGCTGTCGAGGCGCTTTCTTGCGTGGTGAGCCGAACGGCAACTGCCAGCCCTTGCCCGTGCCGGGGATCATGGAAGCATTGGCAAAGCGCTCTTTGAACAACGGATGTTCGGCGATCACCTCGGCCTGAAGGGCCTTGAGTTTCTTGGATTGCTTGTCGAGCAGGGACATGACCATGCCGATGCCAACGTTGACGACCCCTTCGGCCACCGGGAACAACCAGAAGTAACCAGGAATCACCGTGTCCACGAAGTGAATTTCAATGTCGCCGACGTTGTCCTCGCATCCTTTGACGCCTCGCCAGTATTCACGGTACCCAGCGCAGTAGTGGTCCCGGTCCACCATCGGTTCATCGTAGGACGATTCCAGCATGGATTTGGCCACAGGGCAGCGGTAGCCAGCAGCACCGACAATGTTGGGTGCAAGGTAAGTGTGGGTGGGGCCGTCACGACCGCCCATACGCACCTCCACGCCCCGAGCGTGCCGTCGGTCGCCGCTGCTCTCACCGGGGTCTTCGCCACCGGCACCGTCGTCGTACAGGACGTTGCGGACATCGCCGCCTTGGATGACGTCGCCACCGTTGTCGCGGACGAGTTGCTGCACCTGGTTGAACAGCAAATGGTCGAACTGCTCTCGTGGCAGGGCGTACCCCGCCTCGAGGCGTTGGACGTCCTCTTCGGGCAACGCCACGCGAACGCTGTGGCCTTTGGGAGAGGAAAAGACGATCCCTGTCACCCTGAAATGCGGTGTGGATTCAAGGGTAGCTTTGACGCCGAGGGCCTTGACGTGGCTGAGGGATTTCCCACCCACCGCATCGCCGCAGATCTTGTCACGCGGCCAGACTGCTTTTTCGATGAGCAACACGCGCTGCCCTTCCATGGCGAGGTAGCCTGCTGCGGAGGCTCCGCCGGGCCCTCCTCCCACAACGATGGCGTCGTATGCCGTTCCGTCTCCAGGCACTTCGCCGGTGTGGATGGGCTGCTTCCACATCACGTCCGGACCGCTGCGAGCCTCGCCCATGGGGTCCATGGAGAAAGGGCACTCCTTGAGGATATGCGTGGCGGGCGTTGCCGCACCATCAGGATGATGAGGTTCCAGTCCGGCTGGGTGGCATGGATGAGGGGGGCAGGACCGATACGGCCCCCTTCGTGAAACAACGCAGAAAGGCCGCTGTGGTGTTGTTCAGCGTGACCCTCATTTGGGGTGCCACGTTCATCTGGATGAAACAGCTGTTGAACGCCTTGGCGGGCCCCATCCAAACGCACGGTTCGACGTCGGTGGTCGCCTTCCTGGTCGGTGCCAGGTTTTTCATGGCCTTCGTGCTGATGCTGGTGTTGATTCCTTCGTCCCGTCGTTCGTTGGGCACGCAGCCCGTTCAGCGAGGTGGAGCCTTGTTGGGTGGCTTGATGCTGGTGGGTTTTTTTTCGCAAATGCTGGCGCTTGATGACATCAACCCGTCCACCTCTGCATTTTTGACATCGCTGTACGTGGTGATGACGGCGTTGCTCACGGCTCGTACTTCGGACCACCCTCCCACGCGAGCGTTGTGGTGGGGGGTGTTGTTGGCGACCACCGGGGCGGGGTTCATCGAAGGCCCTCCGCATTTGACGTGGGGGGCTGCGGAACTGGTCACGGTGCTTTCAGCGTTGTTTTTTGCCCTTCACATCGTCGCTACACAACGCTGGACGACCGACCATGACCCCCTGCCGTTGACCGTGATGTCGTTTGCCGTGGTGAGCGGGGGTGCATGGGTGCTGATGCTGATGGTCACCGTCTCGCCGGGTGCCATGGTGGACGACGTCTTGACTTCGACAGGTGTCTGGATGCCGCTGATTTGTCTCGGTGTCGGGGGGTCGTTCTTCTGTCTCCTCATGTTGAACATGTACCAACGTCACCTTCACCCGGTTCACGCAGCGGTGCTCTACACCTTTGAACCGGTTTGGGCCACGTTGTTTGGTTTGGGTTTGGGTTTGGTGCCGTTCACGTGGTGGATCGTCATCGGCGGTTCCGTGCTGGTCCTCGGCAACGTGGTGGTGGAACTGGCGGCGACCTCGTCCGTGGAAGACAACACGCTTGAGAATGATTCAAAGGTCGGCTCAGGGTCCTCGTCTTGAGGGAAGCAAGTGGACAGCAAAAAGAAAGGATTCGCCACGCGTTCTGTTCATTCTGGCACCCAACACATCGGTGATGCGGTGAACACGCCCATTTTCCAGTCGTCCACGTACAAGCTGACCGATGAACGCTACGCTGGGTGGGCCGCCGGTGCCCAGCACACGCTCCTTTACGGTCGATTGTCCACCGTGAATTCCGATGCCGTGGCACAAAAGTTGGTCGCCATGGAAGGCGGTGAAGACGCTGAAACCTTCGCTTCTGGCATGGCGGCCATCGCCACCACCCTCATGGCGCTCATGAATCAGGGCGACCACATCGTGGCGAGCAACGACATTTACGGCGGCACCTACGGGTTGTTGACCGAAGAACTGCCTCGGTTTGGTATCGAAGTGACCATGGCGGACATGAGGGACCCATCGTCGTACGAAGCAGCCATTCAACCCAACACCAAGATCCTGTACATCGAGACCTTGACCAACCCTGTGCTGAAGGTTTGTGACATTCCAGCCATGGTTGCCATCGCCAAGAAGCACGGTCTCATCACCATCATTGACCACACCTTCGCTTCGCCTTGGGCGTGTCAACCGCTGGCGTTGGGCGTCGACTTGGTCATCCATTCGACGACGAAGTACCTCGGGGGACATTCGGACTTGATCGGCGGTGCAGTGATTGGGTCCAAGGAGCACATTGCGAACATCTTCCATCGGAAAATCCACTTCGGTGGATGCCCCGACCCCCACTCGAGTTACCTCTTGGAACGCGGCATGCGGACCTTGGACGTGCGCATGCCACGCATCTGCTCAAACGCTGCAACGATTGCCGAACGCCTTGAGGCTCATCCCAAGGTTGAGCGGGTGTACCACACCTCCTTGGCCAGCCATCCCGACCACGAGATTGCACAGCGTTTGTTGCCCAAAGGCACCGGGATGATCGCCTTCGTCGTGAAAGGGGGCGATGAAGCCGCCCTCTCGTTCATGCGAAGCCTGAACATTGTTTACGAAGCCACCAGTTTGGGTGGCGTTGAATCGTTGATTGAATGCCCGTTCAATTCAAGCCATGGCGCCGTGCCCGAAGACGTACGTATGGCCGCCGGCATCGTTCCCGGTTTCGTCCGTCTGAGCATCGGTATTGAGGATGTTGAAGACCTCTGGAACGACATGGAACAAGCGCTCGCTTGACACTCAGGCTCCGGTGGCTTTGCGAAGCTCGCTGAAGGCATCTCGCCAGGCTTCCTGGGCCTCATCCAGGTCCGTCACATCCACGTCCAGCAACCGTTGACCGGTTTGATGCAACCGAGCAGCGGCTTGCGACCAGGCGCCACCGCGGTCCCTTGCGTTGGTTTCGAAATGCCATTCCTGTCCGCCCGAGCGCCCCACCGCCATCAGCCACGCCCAAGCGGCAGCGGCGTCGTCCACGCTGTTGTGCCGGGCCGTGGCTTGCCGTTCCATGGCGCCCATGCCTTTCAGCAGACCGTTCACGGTGTACCGATGGATGGCAGCAGCGGGCCCTTGGTCGGCCGTGAGTTCAGGGAATCGCGCACGGCGTTGGGCATCATGACGTGCTTGATCCAACCCCTTCAGGAATTTCCCAAAGGGCTTGGGACGTTCAAGCTGTTCCGACCAGATCAATTCGGCCTCTTCCCCCTCCAAGTTGAGCGAAGCCAGCGCTCCAAGACCGTGCGTGGCCCAAAAGGCGCCCAAGACGTCGCCACAGGATGCACCTTTCATGATCCTCGTTGCCCCTTGCTCCCGTTCCGCCGGGCTCCCCTTGGCCTCGATGCGCAGATGCATGACGTCTTCGTGCGGTTGCTGAACGGCCTCATGGAGAATATGGGCTGCCAATTGGCGCTCATCGTCGGAACCCGAACAAGCCCGCAGCACTTCCTCCAGGCTCTCAACGCTGTCACCCGTCACCCACTGTTCGTCGACGATGACCCCGTTTTCGATGCCTTCGAGGACCGCCTCTCGCATGACGGTGGCCAGCAAGCCTTCGTTCATCGTCAACCCCTGCCAGGCGTCAAGGGCGCGCTCAATGCCTTCTGTCGCCGATTCGGGCAGCGCTGCTTCCTCGGGCCAACCCTGTGGGTGCCAGGAAGCGCGAACATCCAGGATGGAAGGGAGAAGCGGTGGCAGCATGGAGAGGGCGAGGTGATGGATGAACGGTTCGTCCTTTTTGGTGAAGGTCGTCAACGCTTCAAACCCGAGGCCTACAACGGGGCCGTGATGGAATTGAAGGGCAACGTGGCCGGTTCGTTCGCTTTGGTTCAGCACACTGGCAGCATCCAGGTCGCTCGTCACGTACACGTCGGTGCCGTTCACGTCGTGGTGCTCGAACTCGAAACGTGAGCGGGCCAAGACGTCAGCAAGCCAAGCTTGGGGCGGGTTGGGGTTGGGGCCGGTGCAGACGAAACCCCCTTCCCAACTGAAGAAGAACATCCCTCGTTTGGCGTGGTCCTCCCACGGCAGCATGCGCAAGGTGGTGTTTGAGAAATTTTGGAGGCCGGCCATGTAGCCTTGCTTTCCGTCACCACGACGAATGAACGATGCCGAACCAAACGACTGGGAGTTGAAGTGGCCAACCATCGTGAACGTCTCATCGTGAGCGGCATGGAGGGACCCGGCGAAGGCCTTCGCAACAGGATCGCCTCGCTTGGCCATCATGCGCTTGGCGAGCCACTTGAGATCGTTTTTCTTGCGAACGATGGTTTCCATTTCCTTGAGGGTCTTGGTGACCGGGTCGGTCCTGCCCCACGCCAGTTTCTGCTTGAATTGCATGTCAGGCAGATGGGCATGGGGGTCGTTGAGCAAGGCCCGAAGCTGCTTTTTCATGCGGTTGGCGGTCGAGGCGTTGGCCTGCTTGGTGCCGCGCATCTTGACGCGTCGCTTTTTTTGACCCGGAAATTGGACCTTCGACGTGTCCGCCATGGCGCTCCCATAATGGCCTCAAGACGCATGGGTTTGATTCCTTCTGTTGCCCGAGTCGTGCGAAAAGAGGATAATCGGCGAAGAACAGGCGTTGTCATGGTACACGTCGTCCTGCTTGGTGTGGCACAGGACGGGGGGCGCCCTCAACCGGGGTGCGTGCGTGCATGCTGTGCCGGCTTGGGACCAGAGGATGCTCGCCATCCTGTTGCTTTGGGGGTCACCGACGCTGCCGGCCATGGGCACCTCATCGAAGCCACCCGTGCCATGGGGGAGCAATTGCGCACTTGGGGGCAGCGCACGCCATCTTCCGTGACCCTCACCCATGCGCACTTTGGGCACGTTGACGGGCTGGGGTTGCTTGGCAAGGAGACGATGGGGCTTGCCGACATTCCACTGCATGCATCGTCCAGCATGATCGACCTCATCGAGCGCACCCCGATGTGGTCCGAACTGGTCAAGGATGGTGTGCTGCTGCCCCAACCCTTCGATGGGCCGGTGGAATTGGGCGAGGGTGTCCGGTTGGAGCCCGTTCCCGTGCCGCACCGGGCTGAATTGTCGGACATGCATGCCATGTTGATTCGAGGACCGTCGTCCTCGCTCCTGTTTTTGCCGGACCACGACACTTGGGAAGCCACCCTCCGGGCGCACAACGCCGCCACCATCCGGAACTGGCTTGACGATCTCGGTGTGGACGTTGCGTTGATCGACGGAACGTTTTGGAGCGATGAGGAGTTGGTTGGACGCCATCAGGGTGACGTGCCTCATCCGCCGGTCAGCGAGACCTTGGAACGGTTGGGCCCCCGACAAGAAGACGACCCGGACATCGTGTTCATCCACTTGAACCACACGAACCCGCTCCACAACCCTTCGTCAAGGGAGCACAAGCTCGTCCATGCTTACGGCTGGCGCGTTGGACGGCGCGGTGATGTCTTCACACTCTGACCGGGTCCATCCCGCTGGGCTGGAAAATCAACATCGACAACGTAACGGTGACGGTTTCCGTGTTGTCCCCGCCGAACGGGTTACCGTTGTTGGCGTTCAACGTCACGTCCATGCTCAACGTACCCATCATCTCCGGGGACTGCCCCATGGCGGTCAGCACGTCGATCAGCTCCGCTTCCGTGCCGTTGAGGGTGTAATCGCCGGCTTCCGAAGCGTACTCTTGGAGGGTGGCGTCGGGAACGATGCTGCCCACCACGGTGGTGGTTTCGCACGCATTGGTGCTTCGTTCTTGGTCGTCGCTTTCTGCAAACGGACCGGTCAAGCCACTGTAATCGGGTGCCGTGACCACGTCATCGCAGGCAGCCGTCAGGGCTTCGCCGGTGTCGGCGTAAGTGATGGTCAGCTGGGCTGAAAGCACCGCTGTCATGGACTCGTCGAGCGTGACCTCAAAGGTTTGGGTCTCGCCATCGTTGAGGTTGAACGTTTGGGATTCGGTCCATTCGCTGACGGTATAGCTCAGCTGGTACGGGTCGTTGCCGGAACCGCCGTCGCTGGCTTCTGGCCCCAACACGTTGTAGGAAGACTCGACGATAGCGAACACCAACACCAGCGCTGCCACGCCGTACGTCAACGTCTGCTGCGTTGGCATCGGGAAGCGCCCGAACGGGTTGTCGGGAGAACCGTCGCGTACTCGACTCATGATGAAGTGGGCGGCAAACGCGGAGCCCATGGCGGGAACCGACGGGAAGATGCCTTCAGCATCGCCGTACCCGAGGAGGGTCCAGACGACCACGGCCGACATCGCAGCGATCATCATCCCGATGGAATGGGTGGTGTCGGGTTCGTACCCCATCATGCGAATGAGGATCATGGGCACGAAAATCCCGCCCAAACCGTACACCGCCAGCACGACCAACTTGAACACGGAGTCACCGAAGCCTTCGAACTGCTGTCCCACCAGCGAGATGGCGGTGGCGAAGACGGCCACGGCCAGCGTCACACGCTTGGTGGCTTTGTGATCGGTGCTCCATTCGGTCTTGACGTCGTCGGTGATGGCGGCGGTGCAGGCCAAAACCTGGCTGTCAGCGGTGGACATGGTGGCGGCAAAAATGGACGCAAGGATCAGCCCGCCAAAGAAGGGGTGGAGTTCGCTCATTGCGAGACGAGGCAAACCGGTTTCAGCCCCGGCCACGCCGAGTTCTGGAAGCAAGACGCGACAAGCCAGCCCGATGATGAACATGAGTGCAATGAACGGCGTTTGCCAAACAAAGAACCAGATCATGGCGTCCTTGCGGGCTTTGTCGTCCTTCAGCGTCATGACACGGGACACGACCTGGGGCTGGCCGGCCACGCCCAACCCGCCGAGGAAGAAGGCGAAGACCCACAACGTGGCACCGAACTTGAGACCTGAAGGCAACGGGTTGACCATGTTGGGGTCGATGGCTTTGAGCTGTTCGTGGAGTCCCGAGAAACCGCCGGTGCCCTGCAAGGCGACGTAACAGAGGATGGACGAGCCGATGATCATCACGCCTGATTGAGCCGCATCGGTCCAGATGGAGGCGCGAATGCCGCCGGCGTAGCAATAGGCGACGACCAAGACGAAGCCGATGAGGATTCCAACGGTGGGCGACCAGTCGAGCATGGTCTCAAGGGCCACGCCCCCGGCGGTGAGTTGGGCGGCTGCGTAGATGGCGAGGAAGAGCACCGAGAGCACGGCTGCCACTTTGGCTTCGGGTGAACCCACCGTGTTGGAGACCAGAGAGGTCAGCGACCGAATGCCGCGTTCTTCGCCTTGCTGTTGGATGTACTTGTAGAGCCACATCCAAGCCACAAGTTGTCCCACGGTGGAAATCAATGCGATCCAAATCGCTGAATACCCTTGCAAGATGATGAACCCGATGAACCCGATGAACATGTAGCCGGAGTTCCAAGTGGAAACGGCTGAAAGGGCCGCCAAGCCGGGATGCATGCCCCGGCCTGCGACGAGGTAATCGTCGGTGGTGTCCTCTTTCACCCGCATGGAGGCCAGGCCCACACCGGCGAAGAAGAACATGAACAGAAGGAAGGAAAGCAGCAACATCAGACTGTCCGACACGTGAATCCCCCCCTCAACGCCAACGAAGCAAGGCGTTGTCTTCAACCTCACCCGTCCTTCCGGGGAAAACAAGGCAGTTGAGCCGTCCCCCCGAAACATCACGCAACGCCGCCATGTTGGTCGTGACGATGCGCTGGTCGGGCGTGCCCATGTCCGAACACAACACCACGACGATGTCGCTCAGTGAGCGGTTCAGGTAACGCTTGTTCGCCTCTCGCAGTTGGCTCGAAGGGGCTGCCTCCTCTTCAGGCAGGTCGTCCAGTTGGCTGCGCATTTTCTCCATCATCATGCGCATGGCGTCCGAGGCATCGGCCGGTGTCATGGGGCGCTGGTCCCCGGTGCCCATGCCGGTGGGGTCAAGGTCCAGCAAGGCCAACGTGTGCATCCCTTGGCTGTCGTTGCTGATGATGGTCTCCAACGGCGAGGTGGCGACCCAGCCGCCGTACGGGTACGTCAGCGTGGTCTGCCGGCCGAATTTGTAATTCGAAAGCCCAACGGCACCGGTGACCACCGTGGTGATGGACAACCCGTGCACGACTTCGCAAGGAATGCCGGCCTCTTGGGCTTGCAACTGGAGGTCGACGTGGGTGGTGGCTTGGAGCGGATCACCGACCACAAGGAGCGCCACCGTGCTGTTCTGGGCCAGCTTCAACAGGGCCTCGGGTTGTTCCACTTCCGGGCGCATCACCCGCTGAATGGGGCCGATTTGACCCTCAAGCCGCTTCAATTCTTCCTCTGGCCACAGGGCGGTGTACGCTTCGTACCGCCGGTGGTCAGCCTTTCGGGCGGCCTCCAACGCCGCCACAGTCATCCCTTCAACGTGACCGAGTCCCATGCCGACGAGGATCAAACCGTGGGGGGCGGCATCGTCATTGGTGTCGGTTGCCGCCATGCTCAAACCTCCAAGGCTCTTGGCCGTGGCGAGCGGTATGCGTCATTTGAGGGTGCCGAGTGCGCAAACTCAACGCTGGCTGCTGCATTGCAAAGCGAACGGCTGGTTGGCGGAAGGCCCGGTTCGACCCCTGAGCGATGAACATCGGGGGCTCCCGCTCAGCGACAGCGCCCCGTCCGATGACCACTCGGTGTGGGAAGGGCTGGATGTCGTCGTGTTGGAACCGGTGGTCCCGGCGCCTTCCCACTGGACCGACCGCCTGCCCGAGCCGTTGTGCAACCTGCCCCCGTCCACATGGCCGTCGGCCTACGAACTCCAGGGCGACGTGCTGATGGTGAAACTGGAGGCGGGAGCGGAGCCGTACGCCAACGAGGTGGCGAATGCTATGCTCGCTCAACTTCCGAACGTCCGGCTGGTGTGCGCGGATGAAGGAGTTACAGGTGATTTCCGCGTACGCTCCCTCCGCCCTATCGCCAGTCGAAACGGCAACATGTCCACCAAAACCACCGTGCGTGAACACGGGTTTGCGATGACGGTGGACCCTGCCGTAGCGTACTTTTCCTCCCGTTTGTCCACGCAACGTGAACACACCCTTGAGGCGGTTCGGGCGCTGAGGCAGGTCCGCGAAGAACCTCTGGTTGTGGCCGACCCGTATGCGGGCGTGGGCCCCGCCTTCCCCCTTCTGCTGGACGAGCCGGGATTGGTTAGTGGATGGCTGGCGGGGGACTTGAACCCGGACGCTGTGGAGCTGCTCGAGGACAACCTGACACGCTGGTCCGCCGGCAAAGGCCACGAGCCGGCGCTAACGGTGTGCAGGGATGCCTTGTCATGGGCGGATGACCCATCATTGCGCGGTCAAGCAGACGTGCTGCTCGTGAACCTGCCTCACGACAGCATCGACCATTTGCCCCATCTCTTGCCGTTGTTGGCCATCCGTCGACCGGTTTTGATCCGTGGGTGGGCCATTCGTTCAAGGGGCTCTGAAGAGGCAGACAGCGACCAGATTCGCAACATGTGCACCGACGGCGGCATGGTGGTAAATCGGGTGTCCGTGACGCCGGTGAAAGGGTTCTCATCCACGAAGGCCTTCGTTGCGTTTGAGGTTCACGGGCAGGTCCAACAAGCGTTCAGTTCATGAAGGCCCTGCGCTTGGCGTTGTGCATGGAGAACGTTGTGAAGTGCGAATGCGGCGCAAGCATTGACATCGCCGGCGCACAACCGCGCAAGGACGGTACCAAGGTGTGGTGTCGGGTGTGCGGGACCATCACGGTCCATCATCGCTGAGGATCGCCTCGCTCCCAGTTCGGTGCTGGCGGCGCCAGCCAACCAACCCCACCAGGGCCACGATTTCAACCAAACCGACCGGGGCTGGAAGCGCCCGAACGCCGCTAGATTCCTGCTCTTCTTGGGGCGCGAACGCCATGGAAGCCGGATAATCGTCGACTTCAATCATGAACCAGTCAAGGTCCCTGGGCAATTCGCTGGTGAGGAATTCGTGGTCGTCTTGGTTGACCAAAAAGTCGTCTTCAATGCGAATTCCGAACCACCCGTCGAGGTAAATGCCGGGCTCGATGGTGATGGCATCGTACGGCGCCAAGGGTTGTTGATTGTACGAGAGGCCGAACAAGGGGTCGTCCGTGCCGCCGGACAACAAGGGCGGCTCGTGAACACAAACGCCAAAACCGTGGCCCAGTGAATGGATGAACTCGTCACCGAACCCTTGTTCTTCGATGTGCGTGCGGGCGATGTCGTCGAGGGCCCAGGCAGGGGTGCCGGCTTCAATCAGCGGAAACGTGAGGTTCTGCGCATCGTACACCGCCATGTAGGCCTTCAGCACGGTCGCATTGGTGGTGCCGCCAACGACGTAGGATCGGGTGACGTCGGACACCCAATCGTTGACGCGAGCACCCAAGTCCACCACGACCACATCCCCCACGACAACTTGCTTGGGCCCCGCCCCGTCGTTGTCGGGGTCGCCGTGCGGAATGGCGCCGTTGGCACCGGAGGCCACGATGGTGGAAAACGAGGGCCAGTTTGGGTTGGAACCGTTTTCGATCATCGCACGGTCGATTTCTGCAGCGATGGTCGCTTCGGTAAGGTTGGCGCCCATCAACACCTGCCAGAGCATTTCTCGGGCTACGTGCTGGCCGATTTCGGCGAGGCGGACGGATTCACGGATCGAGTCGTCCTTGTTGGGCGAAATACCGGTGGGGGACGGAAACTTCCCCTCGAGGGCGTTGGCAACTTCGGTTTCGCAGGCTGCGACGGTCGGTACGGCCGCACCCAAAAGCAAGGCCGTGAGGGCTACAACACGCCAAACGGCCATGC
>WTJK01000031.1 GCA_011524855.1 Methanobacteriota archaeon
CTCCTCGCCGTACCCCGTGTGTGGAACAAGTTCTATGACCGCGTCAATTCACAGTTCGAAGCCGCCACCGGTCTGAAGAAGATCTTCGTGACCAAAGCGCAGAAATCTGCCGCCAAGCGCATCGCCAAGGCCGGCGTGCAATGCGATGCCGTGCCGCCCAGCGGCTTCTTCGACAAGCTTTGGGACAAGTTGGTGTGGTCGAAGGTTCGCGCCCGTTTCGGTGGGAACATCCGCTTCTGCATGTCCGGTGCTGCTGCTTTGTCCCCCGACGTGGCCGCCTTCATCCAGATGGTGGGCTTCAGCTGCTACGAAGGCTACGGGTTGACCGAAACCTCGCCGCTGGTCTCCGCCAACGGCTGGTCCGGCCCTGGTACGAGCAAACTCAACACGGTCGGTTTGGTCGCCAACGGCGTCACCGTGACCATCGACACGGAAGCGTGGGACGACCCCGAGCGCCCGGACGAGGGAGAAATCGTCGTCACCGGGCCCAACGTCATGAAGGGGTACTGGAACAACGAAGCCGCCACCAAAGAGGTCATCGTGGAGCCCGGCACGTTCCGCACCGGCGACCTCGGCAAACTTTCGCCCGATGGCTACCTGAGCATCACCGGCCGCGTGAAGTCGCAGTTCAAGCTCGAGAACGGGAAGTACGTCGCTCCGTCCGGTCTTGAAGAGACCATCACCCTCAACCCGCTCATCGAACAATGCGTGCTGGACGGCCGAAACATGCTCCACACCTACCTCATCGCTCACCCGAACATGGAGGTGCTCCGAACGTCGCTCCAACGTGCCGGCATCGACGCCAGCGGCGACGATGCTGCCCTCTGCGCCAGCGCCGAAGTGCGTGCATTTGTGCTTGAAGACCTGAAGAAGAACAACATGGTCAGCCCGGATTGGAAAGGCTACGAAGTGGCTCGCAACCTGATCCTCGACCCTGAGGAATGGACCACGGACAACGAGATGCTGACGCCTTCGTTCAAGGTCAAGCTGCGCAACCTGCTCGCCAAGCACGACGACGAGATCAAGGCCATCGCTTGAGGCGTTCATATACCCTCAAACCGTTGTTCCTTCATGGATGAAACCACGAAGAACGACCGGTCACCGGAGGCCCTTCGGGCCAAGTACGAAGACCGTTTGATGGGCACCTTTCACGAACGACGCGTGCTGTTCGAAGAAGGACGCATACGGGTCAAAGGGCAAGCCGTTCTCATTTGCGATGAATGGGGTGTGACGGTCAACATCGAACCCGAGACCATGAAGGAACCGTTCACCGTATCGGGTGCTTGGGAGATCCTCTCGGTGTGGAAGGACCGCCTCGGTGCAGCCTATGTGGGCTGGGGCATCTCGCCCATCGGCGATCAAGTCGATGCTGCATGACATGAGGACATGTTTCCCTGCTCGAGAAGAAGCGCATCGAGGTGAATGGGTGAAACATCAACGGTTGTTGAGATAATCTTCCCCGTACCACGCCCACTGCTCCATGGTCCACCCTGCAGGTAAGCCTTCGGGAGGGAGCGGCGGCCCCGCTTGAACGGGGGCTGATGGCAGAGGAACAACCGGTGCCAACTTCATCGGGGGAAGCGTGGGTTCGGCTTCGGGTCCACGGCGCCGAACGAACATGAAGAGCAAGACCACCACGATCAACGCCAGCGGCCCGCCGACGGTCAAGGCGTTTCCAGCGAGCGCTCCTGCGCTCTGTTTGGTCGGGTCCTCGGGGTAATCATCGGCGGTGTTTGACCATCCGTCGCCGTCCGTATCGAGGCAGCCGAGGGCGTCCTCGGTGGAGGTCCCGTACACCTCCGGACAGTCGTCGGAAAGGTCGGTGCCGGGCTGATTCGCATAACCGTCTTCGTCCGTGTCAGACCAAAGGCGAACGTCATCGGGGTAAGCATCCACCGTGTCAGCCCACCCGTCGTTGTCGCTGTCAACACAGCCGTACACGGTTTGGTTTGACGTGCCCGCCTGGTTGGGGCAACCGTCGCCCTCGAACCCGTCGGTGGCATCGCCGTAGCCATCACCGTCGGTGTCGTTGTGTTGCGTCGCCTCCTCTGGGAACGCGTCGCCTTCGTCTGACCATCCGTCGCCGTCGCCGTCCACGCAACCGAAACGGTCGTGCATGGAGGTCCCTGACACCGTGGGGCAAGCATCGGGTTGCAAGCCCAGCGGTGCATCACCGTAACCGTCACCGTCCGAGTCAAGGTGTTGGGAACTCACCAGCGGGAACGCATCGTTGGCGTTGGACCACCCGTCGCCGTCGGTGTCGACGCAACCAAGGCGGTCTTGGGTGGAGGTCCCTTCCTGCGCCGGACAGGCATCGCCTTGGTTCCCTTCGGGGTTGTCCCCGTAGCCGTCTTCGTCGAAGTCGGACCATTGCGTGGTGTCGCTTGGGAAGGCATCGATCAGGTCGCTGTAACCGTCCTCGTCCCCGTCAAGGCAGCCCAGCACATCACCCAAGGAGCTCGTGCCGGCCACGAGGGGGCAAGCGTCGTTCTCATCGGTGACCCCGTCGTTGTCGTCGTCAAGGTCCTCGCTGCTGTCTTTGCAGCCGTCTCGATCGGCGTCGTTGCTCAACGAGGAGACGAAACCCACCGGTCCGGTCGGACAGAGGTCCTGCTCCACGCTGGAGACGGTGCATCCGGTCGTGCCGTTCAACAGGCCGTCGCAGATCCCGTCGTTGTCGTCGTCGAGGTCCTCGCCGGCATCTGCACAACCGTCGCCGTCGTGGTCCGTCATCAGGGACGACGTCCAACCCAGTTGACCGACGGCACAGGCATCGGCGAAGTCCTCCAAGCCGTCGTTGTCGTCATCGTTGTCTTCCGCTTGGTCGTGGCAGCCATCACCGTCGTGATCGCTTTGTGCGTTGGAGGTCCACAACAGCGTCCCCTGCTGACAGGCATCGCTGAGGTCAACCACGCCATCGTTGTCGTCGTCCTCGTCGCAAGCATCACCAATGCCGTCCATGTCGAAGTCAAGTTGAGCGGCGTTGGGCAACACGGGGCAGTTGTCCTCGTCGTCACCCACACCGTCCCCGTCCCCGTCGGTGAACGGGTCAATGCGAACCACTTCGTCCTGGCCGTTGTCCACATAGAACAGATGACCGTTTGGACCGAATTCAAGGCCCATGATGGCCGTGGCCGTGGTGGCGATTTCGTCGATGTAGGTGCCGCCTTTGCCGTCGGCGGGAAGGTCGTAGGCCACGATGTTCCCGTTGCCGTACTCGGACACGAAGAGGTGCCCGTCGTGGAGGGCGATGCCGGTGGGCCGGTCGAGGCCGCTGGCAAGCACACCCCATTCAATGCCCGTGATGCGCGAGTATTCTTCCAGCGGCTCAAGGCGAGAGGCGTCGCTCATGATGTCGGTGCTGGTGGTCGTGGTGTCGTCGGTGTTCACCCACAGCACGCGGTTGGCGGCTGGGTCGGCGATGTAGAGGATGCCCGTGTCGTGATCGAGTTCCATGTGCCCGGGCACACCGAGGACGTGACCGAGTTGGATGTCAGCGTAGCGGCGCACGATGGCGTCGGAGTGGTCGTCGTACCCCGTGTCGTGATCCTCTTGGAAATCGTAGCGAACCAGTTCACCGTAGTGGCCGTCGTTGTACCAGTACACGTTGTCCTCGTCGTGGGCGATGCCCGTGCCGTAGGGTGATTCGTGGTTCATGTCAATGTGGCTGCCAAGCAGGTTGTTGTTCTGGTTTTCAACGGCGTAGTGGTCGAGGGAAGAGGGCCAGAGGGTGGGGCCCATGAAATTGTTCGGCGCGCCCTGACCGCAGTAGGTGTTGGCGGTTTCCTGTGCCGAGCCCCACTGCCAGTCAAACTCGGGGTGGTACGCACCGAAGGCGATGGCACTCACTTCCTCGAGGAAATGGTTGCTGTAGGCGTCCTCACGGTTTTCCGAGGTTTGGTTGTCCAACCCCGTGTTGTGTACGATGGTGATGCTGTCTGTCGCACGGTTGGCGATCCACAACTCGTTGGCCCGGCCGGGGTGAAATTCCAAGTCTCGTGGGTCGTCCAGGTCGTCGGTAGCGTTGGCGATGACCGTTTCAATGAACCCGTCACCAAAGGCCTCGACCGTCGTGGTACCTTCTGCCATGGAGGTGTAGGTGGGGAGCGCAAACAGCAGCATGAACACCAGTGAAAAGGCAACCTTGCGCTCCATCATGTTCACTTCCAAGCACGTACGCATTTGATACCTTGCTTGCCTTGACCCGAACACGGGAGGGCTTGTTCACAGGTTGAGCCACCCCGGTGATGACCGCCTTTGCCACAACGTTTGCCGAGTCGGCAGAGGTTGCCTCAAACTTCGGAGACTTCCCCTTCCGCCAGCGGCGGCAAGCCCTTCTTGGCCCGGACGTAATCGGTGTAGTTGCCGTAGTACACGGT
>WTJK01000020.1 GCA_011524855.1 Methanobacteriota archaeon
AGGGGGTCGGGATTGTCACCTTCGAGGAACACTCGATCATCGCTCACCGTTTTGACCCGCTTCACCATCATGACGCCCTGTTTCAACGGATGTTCAGCCAAGACAACACTCCCCTCAACCGGAGCGTTGCCTCTGTCGTAAGGAACAAATTCCAACCGCTCGCCGTCACAGATGGTAGGCCACATGCTGTCGCCCTGGATGTCGACGCAAAATGCGTCGCTCATGGTGGTCCCTCAGGAGGCGCGGACCCAGGGGACCTCTCGTCCCTTCACGGCCCAGAACATGTTGTGGATGGCCTCGCAGGCGTCCATGAGTTCTTGTGCGTGGTCGGCCGAAACCTCAACTTTGCATGCCGAGCAGAGTTTTGCAGCGTGCCAGAAGGTGTCGTGAAGGTCGGGGTTGCCTTCAAGGTGCTGAGGCTTGAAGAAATCCGTCCACAACACGAGGAGCTCCTCTTTGCACTTGTGTGCTTCCTCTTCCTTGATGGCGGCGTATCGGGACATGGTGTTGAGGTAGGCGGCCATGGCAGGACCGTCAGCGGGGTCCGGGCAGGTCAGTGCGAGCATCTTCTTGGTCATTGATTGAACGGCTTCAGCTGCGATTCGGGCGCTGGCGGGGTCGTAAACACCGCAGGGTCCATCGCAGTGGGCTTCGGCTTGCAAGACAGGGGCTTCCATGGGCCAACCAAACATTGCTACTCTAAGAAGGTGATTCTTGGTCCAACACGTTGTTGCTCCTGAAAGTGGTGCCTGAATCCCCTCGAAGGGCTGCAAGCGCCTGGCCGGGCAGACACAACACCGAGCGGCCGTCCGATCGTTGTTCAACAAAGGCAGCAAGCGCCCGAACTTTGGGCCGCATGGACCCGTTTGGAAAATGTCCATCCGCATCCAACTCAGCAGCCTGAGCGGGCGTTATGGTCCGCAACGCTTTGGCCTGTTCGGTGCCAAAATCCGTGTACACCGAATCGGTGGCCGTGCCGATGACCAGAAGATCCGCCTCCAAGTCAAGCGCCAGACGGCAGGAGAGGAGATCTTTGTCGACCACGGCAGGCGCTCCGACCCGGTGGTCACCGTTCCATCCAACAGGAACACCGCCCCCACCACCGCACACCACCACCGCACCGAGTTCAACGAGGTGTCGAATGGCATCGATTTCAACGACATTGAGCGGTTTGGGGCTGGCCACCACGCGGCGCGGCCCGTGGATGGTTTCGGCGATGTCCCAATCGGCCGACATCACCGTTGCCGCATCCAACACAGGCCCGACCGGTTTGGTGGGCCGTTGGAACGCTGTGTCCCCCATGTCAACCTCAACGTGCGTGGCCATGACCACGGTACGCTCCGGACGCTCACGACGCTCCAAAATGGCGTGGAGATTCAGTGAAAGTTCGTGTCCAATCATGCCTTGAGTTGCTGCCACCCAGGCGCTGAGACTGTGCGCCCTGGTGCGGTCCATCGCCATGAGCTCGCCCACCTGCGGCCCGTTCCCGTGGGTCAACACCACCGACCAACCGGCTTCAAGCAGGTCGACGACATCGCTCATCACTCCGGCCAACACAGCAGCGGCCCGTTCATCGTCACCTCCAGGTGAACGAAGGGCGTTGCCACCGAGCGCATAGACGGCGATACGTTTCATGATGAACCAAGGTTCCCGATGACGGTAAAGGGTTTCTCGTCGTTGCTTCCCTCGAAGCCGCATTCAGTCGCTTGAAGGGTGACATTCAAGACGGTCCTATCGGTCGGTTGGACGAGCACCATGGGCAAGGAGATTTGGATTGGCGACGTGCAAAACGGCGTTCACGACGGCCAACAGGTGACGCTGAAAGGATGGGTCAAGCGAACTCGGGGCTCCAACAAGATTCGCTTCCTCGTTCTCCGCGACTCAACCGGGACCATTCAGTGCGTCGGAAAGCGCGACGTGCTCGGCGATGAGATGTTCGAAGCGGTCAAGGAAGCGTTGATTGAATCCAGCGTCCATGTGACCGGTACGGTTCGCGTTGATGAACGCGCTGACGGCGGTCACGAACTGGACGTAGAAGCGTTTGCACTCATCGGAGGCGTCGACCCAGAGCGCCCGTTCCCGGTGACGGAATCAGCCATGCTCACCGAGGACGAAGAAGGGAACATGGTGTGGGGCGGCTCAGAATTCCTGCTGGACCAACGGCACCTCTACCTGCGCACGGCGCGAGCCACCACGATGCTGAAGTTGCGAAGTTCGGCTTTCGGTGCCATTCATCAATACTTCAGGTCCCATGATTTCATCGAATACCAAGCCCCCAACTTTGTGGCAGGGGCCGTGGAAGGTGGCTCAACCCTCTTCGAAGTGCCGTACTTTGGCCGAAAAGCATACCTCACACAATCGTGGCAACTCTACGCCGAAGCAGCGATGCCAGCGCTTGAACGGCTCTACACGATCGCCCCGTCGTTTCGTGCCGAGAAATCAAGGACGCGACGCCACCTGACAGAATTTTGGCACGCGGAGATGGAAATGGCTTGGTCGAGCAACGACGAAATCATGGAACACGGCGAAGGCGTGGTGAGGCACATCGCTCGTACCTTGCTCGATGAACGTGAAGCGGAATTGACCTCGTTGGACCGTGATCTGGACATGCTGGCCCGGTACGCCGACTCGCCTTACCCGAGAATGCGTTACGACGAAGCGATTGAAACCTTGCAGGGCATGGGTGTGGACGTCAGTTGGGGGCAGGACCTTGACTACTCCAAGGAAAAGGTGCTCACGCAGGACTTTGACGTCCCTCACTTTTTGACGCATTATCCGAAAGTCGCCAAACCGTTCTACCATCGCGTCGACCCGGAGGATGAACAATACGTCCTGTGCCACGACCTGCTGGCACCCGAGGGCTACGGAGAAATCATCGGCGGTGGCGAGCGTACGTGGTCGGAGGCTGAAATTCTCAAGCGAATTGACGAAGAGGGAACGCCCCGTGAACCTTACCAATTCTACATCGATGTGCGCTCCTACGGTGGCGTGCCTCACGGTGGTTTCGGCTTGGGCGTCGACCGTGTCGTCAGCTGGCTCGCCGGTGCCTCGCACATTCGAGAGGTCATCCCGTTCCCCCGAACATCACGCCGAGTAACGCCCTGATCAGAGCAAGGGTTCTCCGCATGAAGGGCAGGGCATTCCCGGAACGAACACGCCAAGCAAAAAGCCGCAATGTGCACAGATGGACATGAGGTCATCAACCATGGTCAGCCATGGAACGAGGAAATGAATCAAGGTTTCCTCAAGCCAAAACGCTCGCACAGAATCCCAAGGACCACCTCGAGGTCTTTTTCATGAACCACATGGTCCGCGTACGGCACGGGTCGTTCGTCCCATGGATTGAACAAAACGGCACACGCTGAGGCCTCGAACATGCCAATGTCACCTGCGGAGTCCCCAACCGCTGCGGTGTGCTCTGGTTCAACGCCCAATCGACGCTGAAGCATCTTCACCAGGGCGCCTTTGCCGTTCATCTCAACCTGATAGCGACCGAACGGCTGGATCTCGTGTTGTCCGGTTTCTGTCAGACCTCCCATCAACCAGCCGTTGGTGAACACGTGGAGCCGGGTGTCCAGACCGCCCGCTTGTTGGGCCGATGTGTGGCGGTCAATGCCGCCCCAGCGTTTGACCCAAGGACGGTCGGAAGGAAACCGTGCGGCGATGTCCCTCGCTGTTTTTTGCAAACCCCCGCTGACGATGGCCACGTGGACGCCGAGCTCGAGCAGATGTCCGATGAGGACCTCCCAACCCTTCATCATCGGCATGCCTTCCATCATCGCTCGTAATTCCTCATCGTGAACCGGCGCAGATGGGGCGGATTGTATCAACGCCAAATCGCGTTTGATCCACTCCCATTCATCCAGCAACCCTTGGTTGTACAACGCAAAGGATTCGTCGTTGGAAATACCAAGGCGGTCGTACACAAACTGCCACGTGGAAAGATGGTCCACGAGGACTCTGTCCATATCGAGGCAGACCAAATGGCTGTTCACGCACGGGATGGGACCGTGCACCTCTAATGTTGTTTGGGCCAATTGTATTGGTGTTGGATGCGTTCAACTTGCTTGCCCATGATGTAGAGGATCAGAGCGACCATCATGGCAAACAAACCGATGAGGGTCATGGCGACGGTGACCAACGTCACGCCAACCGAGGTTGAATTGACCTCTTGGAGAAGGGTCCCAATGTCGCCGGACAAACGGTATCCCAGCACGAACAAGACAAGACCTGGTATGCCGAACAGCAGCAACGGGTGTTTGCTTTCCAGCATCCAGTAAAAGAGTTGAGCGAAGCGAGAAGCCGTGGCCAAGGATTC
>WTJK01000037.1:0-5201 GCA_011524855.1 Methanobacteriota archaeon
GTGTTCCCCAAGATGGAAGACCTGAAGGAGACCTTCGTCAAGTCCCGTGTGCCAAAGATCTTCACCGGTGCCGTCAACATCCGTCAGCCCGGTCCTGGTTCGGAGTTTTACTCCCTGCGTGAATATTTCCAGGGCGATTCGTTCCGTGCCATCAACTGGTCCGCTTACGCTCGCTCTGGGAAACTCATGGTGAACGAGCGCGAGCGCGACGCTGTGTCGGACATCATCATCATCGTTGACTCGAGAGCAGTCGCCGAGACCGGACCGGTGTCACGCAACGCCTTGGTGTACTCCACACGTGCTGCGGCTTCCCTGGCGAAGTACTTCCTCGGCCGCCGTGACTCGGTGGGTGTGATCGTGTACGGCGATGAAGTCGTGAGCGTCGACCGGGACACCGGAAAGAAGCAACTCTATGTGATTCTGACCAAATTGGCCGGTGCCGTTGCCCGGGGCAACATCCCGCTCCAAGTCGTGGTCAACCGGATTTTGCCACACATCAACAAAGGGAGCCCGATCATCTTCCTCTCCAACTTGGAGGAAGACCCCACCATCGTCAGTGCGCTCCGGGATTTCCGAGCACGTGATTTCGATGTAACGGTGCTCTCCCCCTCTTCGTTGGAGTTTGAGTTCGATGCGAAGCGCCTGGACCGTACCGGTTACGAGATCATGAAGACCGAACGCGACGTGCTCATCGGTGAACTGCGTGGTTTGGGGGTCAATATCATGGATTGGGAGCCCGACATGCTCCTGTCCACCGCCCTTGCAGGGGCACGAGGATTCTGAGGTGAACGGTGATGACGGTTAGCAAACCATCGGGAGACACGTCGCATTTGTACGACGGCAAAGTCGTTCGCTCCTCCGCACCCTCGAGGAAGAAGGCTGCTGGCCAAATTGGTTCGGGCAGTTCCATTCCGGAAGACGCCATTCCTGAGGTCGTGATTCCCTCGTTCATTGAGAGCCTTCTGGGTGGGCCCCTGGTTCCCAAGATGAAGTTCCTGCCCCCCGACAAGATGGTGCAAAACCTGCAAATCGCTGTCTATGGTGTGTTGGTAGCCCTCGCATTGTTGACTTACCTCATCTCGCCTCCCGAGGGCACCATGTGGTACATCATGACCGGAAGCCTTGGTTTTGCCAACCTCGTGCAACTGGTGGTCATCGGTGGCGCAACGGTCTGCGGTTTCATGGGCACCCTTCGGCGTGATGCGAGGCTTTCACTGGTCAGCAACCTCTTGTTCATCCTCGCAATCCTCCGCTTTGCTTCGTCCAAGACATCGCTTTCAAGCGACGTCCTCGGGCTTCAGGACAACCCCGGGATGCTCGCGATTCTGGTCGTGGTCTACTCCGTGCTGCTCATCATGTACTTCGAGCTCAGCAACGGTGTGATTCGCTATTCCATGCTGGATACGAGCATTCGGACCAACGAAGTTTACGTGATGAACCCCAAGAAAATCGTTTCAAAGTACCACCGTTCGTTGCTCCTCAACCCCTTGGTCGCCACCGCACTGGCGTGGTTTGTCCTCTCCGCCAACACCATCCTGCCTTGGTTTGTGGGCTTGTTTTCAGCGGACACCGCCACCCGAATGCAAGAGTCGGTCGAGTTGACTTCTGTGTACGGCGTCGCTTTGGGTACCTTGTTTGTCTTCATCGTGGTTGGCATCCTGTTTGGGCTGAACCTCCCGACCCACCTCCAACGGTTCCGCGAGCGCCGCGCCGAGTAAGCTCAAACCGGTTGGTTGACCGGAAGATGGAGAAACACTTCCTTCATCATGGACGAAATATCGTCCCGTTGTGTGAGCAAATGGGACGTGGACTGAGTCACGTACAACGGCTCATCGGTCCACGACTTGAGAATGTCCTCATCCAGCCCATCCATCATTTCAGCCTCGCATCCGATGAGGGTGATGAGGGCAGAGAAGTAATCGTGGGTGGCTTCCAACCCTGCTCCCTTGAACACCGCTCCGACCCGATGGACTTCATGTTGAGGCACGATGAATTCCCACATTTTGTCGCCGATTTGGTAGGTATGGATGCGGATGGAGCGATCCGAGAAGCCGCTCAGGACTTTTCTTAACATGCGCTGTGAGTCATGGATGTAGGCCATTGAGGTTCGAACCCGGGCCACCTTTTGTTGGCACGACACGGCTCGAAGACCACCCGCTCCCAGCACATCGGGCCCAATGACGGTGCTGGCCTTGGCATGGGGGCTGTTGAGGTGACGAATTTCGATGGGGATGCCCAACTTCAGCACGGGTTCCACCGTAGCCGGATGCAAGACGGTGGCGTCGGCGTTGGCAAACTCGATGGCCTGGCTGTATCCCAAGTAGGGGACGGGCGTGGTGGCGATGCCCCACCTCGGGTTCAGCGGGTGGATACCGTCCACGTCCTTCCACAAAACGACTTTTGATGCTTCAAGCAGCGCAGCCAAAGCCGTAGCGGTGTGGTCGCTGCCGCCTCTGCCGAGCAAGGCCAGTTGCCCGTCAGAACCTTCTCCAAACCAGCCGGTGACGACCGGAAGATCCGACAGTGCTGCCGTGTCGAGACGAGAGGACGATGCGTCAAGGTCCACACGGTCGGCCACATGGGTGCCGTTCAACCGCAACCCGATGTCCTCCGCCCCCACGGCATGTGCCTTCAGGCCCCTTCCCTTGAGGTGGTGCGCCACCACCAAGGCTGAAAGACGTTCACCCGCCGCCAGCAAGCGGTTTCGTGCGGCCCGGTCGTCTCGGTCGGTGGCCAGCTTTGACAAGGCGTCTTCAATGCCGAGCAGGACACGTTGGAACCGATCGTAGGCATCATCGTTGGCAAGGGTAGGCGCAAACCGGAGGTGCTGCGCGGCCAAATCGTTCACCAGGCGCCCTGCATAGCGTGGCTCCTTGGCTGCACGCATCAGCCGGTCGGTGGTGCCCCACAACGCCGACACCACAACGACGGGTTGTTCAACGGAACCGAGCACATCCGCAATTCGGTCCAAATCGGTGGAATCCCGAAGGCAGGATCCGCCGAACTTGTGGACTTCCATGTTCATGCCTCCAGGTAGTGCCCACGAACCATCAGGTCGGTCAGCACGAGCACCGCCATGGCTTCCACCACAGCGACGCCGCGAGGGGCGAGCACCGGGTCGTGCCTCCCCTTGACGATCAACGGCTCCGGCTGACCGGTTCGCAGGTTCAGCGTTCGCTGTTCCTGGGGAATGCTTGAGGGGGGCTTGAGGCTCACGGAAACCCGTAGCGGTGCGCCTGATGCCATGCCAGCCAACGCTCCATCGGGACGATCCCCTTGGAGTTCAGGTGCCTCAACCGACCCACCCCAGGGGTCGTTGTGCTCGCTGCCCTTCATGTGAATCACGTTGGTGCCACGGCCAAACTCAACGGCGCGGGCTGCGGGCACAGCCATGAGCGCCCTCGCTAAGGCCGGTTCAAGCCCGTCGAACCAAGGTTCACCCACGCCCATGGGCAGGCCTGTGATGACCATGTCAACCCGAGACCCCAGTGAATCGCGGGCTCGTCGGGTGGTTTCGATCAGCGCAGCCATCCGCTCGGCTGCTTCCGGGTCATGGCAACGCAACGCTTCACAGGTGTCGGTGAGGTTTACTGACAGGCATTCGTCGACGGGCAGGGCTTCGATGCCCCCGATGTTGCCCACGTGCGCCCTCACCTCAACACCGTGGTTGGCCAACCAAGGCCGCAACACAGCGGCCATGGCGACCAGCGGTGCGGTCATTCGAGCGCTTGAGGTACCACCGCCACGAAGATCAGCCGCCCCGTTGGTCTTCACCATCATCACGAGGTCTTGATGCCCCGGACGTGGGTGATCGGGCAGGAAACTGTAATCCGATGAGCGCACGTCGTTGTTGTGAATTCGGCATTCAAGCGTTTCACCGGTGGTGCGATCACCTGTAACCCCCGACAACCACTCCACTTCATCGGCTTCTCGGCGCTTGCTGCTGTACTTGCCACCCGGCCTTCGTTTTCGCATGGCTTGAGCCACGGCGTCGTGGTCGACGTTCAGGCCTTCGGGTACGCCCGTGAGGGTGGCTCCGACGTGAGGGCCGTGGCTCGACCCGTACAGGGTGAGTTGCACCTGTTCACCCAACCGCATGTTCATGGAGTTCAGGGTGGCCTCGCCACCGGCCTTCAAGAACATGTTCACGCCGTTGATTCACGTTGGGAGGGCTTGGAAAACGACGTAAGGACGATTTCAATGTCTTTGTAACGCGCCTCAAACCAGCGTTGGATCCTCGTCATGGCTTGTGGTTGATTTTTGGGAAGGACGATGGCCAAGGCTGGACCTGAACCCGTGATGAATGCCGCACGGGCCGTGTTCATGAACGCATCATTGGCCATCTTTCGACCTTCAACATCGCCGAGGGCGGCTGCAACGCCACGTCCGTTCCATGTCATGGCCATCAGCAAGTTGCCCTCTTGGAGCGATTGAAGGGCTTGCTGGAAGGCGGTGGCATGGGGTTGGAACTGTTCGAGGGTGGGACGTGCTTTCCGTTGGCCTCGCAGCACCAGGGCGACCTCCCATGCCTCGCTGTCAGGCACTTCACCCTCCAGCAGAACGCCTTCACGAACAGGTGCTTGTGAATCGACCAGTTTCCAGCCAGGACCCACTGCTGCCCACGTGTCGCCCACGGACCCCGTGATCGTGACGCCGGCTTGGATTTGTGCGGTCACCGCCAGCTCAACCAATGTGGGATCGTCGAGGTCGGTGTCGCTGGCATCGCAGAGCGCTCGAAGCGCAGCGACGGCCGTCGCGGATGACGATTTTAGTCCTTGACGCATGGGGATGGAGGAGTCGACCCGCCAATGCAGTTGTTGCGGATTTCGTCCGTCGGGAAACGCCAAGTTTTGCGCAGCCCACGTGTCGAGAACGGCTTGAAGTAGCCCGTCAGGGTCATCGGGGGGGCCTCGCTTGCTCGGCTTGTCGAGCAGACGGACTTTGACGGGCAGGTCCAACGCTACACTGGCACCGTAACCGAGCCCAGCGGCGTGAAGCAAACTGCACCCACCGTTGGCGTTGCCTTTGCCCAAAACCGCCACCTAACGCTCCTCCATCGTGCTGGAAACGGCCACGCCAATGTGTCGCGCACCATCGTCGAGCATCCCCAAGACCTTGTCGCCAAGGCGAAGGTCTGTGACGGAGGGGGCTTTCCGGCTGGCAGCAACAAGACGTACTGTCTCCGCTTGTTGCATGTGAAT
>WTJK01000037.1:5301-44665 GCA_011524855.1 Methanobacteriota archaeon
ACCAACAACCAATCGGCTAGACCGATGGTTTCGATGCCTTGTGCCTGGGATTCACCGCTCGTCACGGTGAGCGTTGCACCCGCCACGGTGTCACCTCGCATCAGGACTCCTTCGTTGCGCCAGTATCCCTCGGAGCGAGCATTGTCCGTGAACAACGCATCCACGCCCTCAGGGAGGGTTGCTGTATCGGCGCCAGCGATCCAAATCTGCATGGTGTCACAATCCGTGAAGGGCCATGGCGTCCTGGGCAGTCAGACCATCGTGGACGATGCTCATCAACGCTCTCGCCATGTTGACCATGTCGGGGTGGGCGAACACCTGACGGCCCATGCACACGCCTCCGGCGCCCAAAGCCATGGCTCGCTCCACGCGAGTCAACACTTCGAGGGTGTTGTCGGTTCGAGGGCCTCCGGCGACCAACACGGGAATGGGGACGCAAGCCGTCATCGCCTCGAACGCTGAATCGTTGTCAATCCACGTTGTTTTCGCTGCATCGCAACCCAACTCGAAGGCAAGTCGCACGGCATGGATTTGGCCATTGGTGCTGTCACCGTCCACCGGGTTCAGATGTTCGCCTCGGGCGTACACCATGCCGAACGAAGGGAGTGCGAGATGATGTGCTTGTCGGTTCAGCTCGCCCATTCGTTCGATCATGCTGGCTTCGTTGGGTGATCCCATGTTGACCTGGCTTGACACGGCGATACCTCCCCTTGAAAGGGTCTCATCGGCGTGGCCGACGAGCACCTTGTTGCTTTGATCTTCGCCAGCATGTCGCGTGGAGACCGAATAGTGAACCACCATGGCGGTGTTGGTGCCTTCGCACAACGCATGGTAGCGGCCGACCACGCCTTTCTGAGCGACGATTGCATTCACCCCTGCTTTGACCAATCCGCGAATCGTTTGCTCAAGGTCTTCAAGTCCTGGGCAAGGGAAATCGCTCGCACCGTGGTCGATGGGAATCCAAACGCCTTTGCCACCGGGCAGCAGCTGTTCCAGTCGCGAAGTTTTGGTTTCAGCCACAGCGCCGGCGACCATGCGGTGTCCACCCCCTCGGCATCATCAAAGGTTTGCTTTACACATCGTTGACGAGGTCGAGCGCCGTTTGCTCGAGTATGACCCGTTCTGCGGACTTGAGGTGCTCTTGGAGGGTGGACCTTGACACGCCCTGAAGGTCCGCCAGGTATTGCAATGTCACCCCTTCCTTTCGCTGATAGTAGCCATGCTCTGCTGCAACCTTGAAGCAGGCGAACTGCTGCTTTGTCAATCGGTCTTCAAGTTCGTCAACGCTTTCCACCACGCGTCGTACGTTGATGTGTTTGGGTGGCATGGATTGCCGGCACAACCGAACAAAGTTGCCCACGGTTTCCGGCAGTCCCCGAACCGAGATGCGGACTTCACCTTCGGCCAGTTCGTAGGGCGGAAGGATCTGAATGTTTTCAGCAGCCGTGGCCATCCGTACCAACGGGTGCGTGTTCCAGACGACCAGTGTGTTGTTTTCAAACGTTGATTCCACGTCGAAGTACGGCAACGCAGCCACATCTTCAACGCCTTTACCGGGCTGGAAGGTCGGTTCCAATATTTGACGAATCCCGGTATCGGTGATTTCGAGGTGGCAAAGCACCCTCATCGATGAAAACACATCACTCAGCCCTTGGAAAATACCGAGTGGGTCGGAGGTGGTATCCCAAACCAGTTGGACCTCTCGCATGAGCGAACCTGCATCTTTTACCGTAAGAAACCGTTCATGGCGGGCGATGAAATCGGTCGTATGTTTGAAGTGGTTGTTCATCGTGGGCGAAACGATGGACCCAGCCGACTACGTTCTGACCTTTGCCTTGGGCGGGGCCTTTGTGATGGGTCTCTTGTTCATCCTGGTTCGCCGGGAGGCGTCCATCAACATCCAAAGCGGCATGGCTGCTGAAGGGCTGATGGGCCAGCATTCCGGCATGGGGTTCGGTAAAGCCAAGAAAAACCTCGATCGGAAACTTTCGTTGGTTCAAGACATGCTCCGCAATGCCAGCCAGAGCGACCGGGAGTTGGCCGAAGCTCGGTTCAACCAACGTCGCGAAGCCCAGCTGGAAGAAGAGAATGCAGAGCGTCAACGGCGCGCTGAAGAAGAAGCTCGACGAAGCGCCGAGGCCCAAGCAGCCCTTGAGCAACAACAAATGGAAGCCGAACTCCGACAACAAGAGCGCGAGGCCGAGGAGGCCCGGCTCGCAGAGGAGCGTGAGCTTCAGCGCCAAACGGACTTGGCCGCTGCAGAGGCGCAACGTGTCGCTGAGATTGAAGCCGCACGGGAGGCCGAGCTGCTGGAATCCCGACAGGCAGCGCAACGTGCCATGTCCGAACTTCAAGCCCGTCTCGAGCGTGAGGGCGCCAAATCCTCGGATGTTCAAATTTCCTTGATGTGGAACAACTACAACGATCTTGACCTCCACGTCGTCTGTCCTTCGGGCGAGCGTATTCACGGCGGCAACAAAAAGTCAGCCTGCGGTGGTGAATTGGACGTCGACGCCAACGTGCGCGCTGAGACGCGCAAGCCCGTTGAGAACGTCTTTTGGGAAGACGGCACGGCCCCTGCTGGAAAGTACCAGGTTTACGTCCACTACTACAAAAAGCACAACAAGCGTCGCAGCAAGGATCCTACCAAATTCCAGGTGATTGCCAACCAGGGCGGCGACCTTCAGGAATTCAACGGGGAATTGTCCATGGGCGACCCCATCATGCTCGTTACGGAATTTATCCTTCCCTCGCTTGAGGAACGCGCTGCCCGCCGCCGAGAGCTGGAGGAGCAACTTCGAAACGCCGGCATGGATGTACCGGACCGCGCTGACGAAGAGGCAGAACGTCAGCGAGCGCTTCAGGAAGCAGAAGAGCAACGCCAAGCCGAAATTGCTGCTGCTGAGGAGCAAGCTCAGGTTGAATCTCAACAGGCTGCACAGCGAGCGATCTCTGAGCTCCAAGCCCGGCTCGAGCGCGAAGGCGCACAGTCATCGGACGTTCAGGTTTCCTTGATGTGGAACAACTACAACGACTTGGACCTGCACATTGTCTGTCCGTCAGGTGAGCGCATTCACGGCGGCAACAAGAAATCAGCTTGTGGCGGTGAACTGGACGTTGATGCCAACGTGAAGGCGGAAACCCGGAAACCCGTCGAAAACGTGTTTTGGGAAGAGGGGCGTGCACCTGCAGGTACCTACCAGGTCTATGTCCACTACTACAAGAAGCACAACAAGCGCAAGAGCAACGATCCCACCAAGTTCCAGGTCATCGTCAACAAGGGCGGAGAGATGTTGGAATACAACGCCGAGTTGTCCACGGGTGACCCGATCATGAAAGTAGCTGAGTTCACGTTGCCTTCCGCTGAGGAGCGAGCAGCACGTCGTGCACAACTGGAAGCGGAACTGAACGCCGTCGCCAGCGGTGATTCCACGGACGCTTCAGAAGTGACTTCGGCTGAGGACGAATTGCCTGGCGCTCCCGACCTCGATGCTCTGGCGGACAACGCTGAAGCGAGCGACGAGGGCGCATCCGCTGCCAACGAAGATTGAGGCTTGCAGTCACTGCCTGCAAATCAACACGGGTCTCTATAGATTCCACAGAGCATGTCTATCCGTTGGGTGATGGTCGTTGCCCATGACCAACCATGCTACGAGAGGATCTCTGGGTTCCTGACTCACCGAGTTACGACCGCACATGGGACGACATCGAGTGCTTGCTCGAGCAAGCCGTGCAAGAGATGGAGGCTCAACGAGCGAAATTCTACCTCCGGAAACGAAGCGGACCAAAGGAGGCCAAGTATCGAGCGCTCATGAAGTACCAGCGAGCCAAGGGCATTGTTGACACTTTGCGATGGACCCTGGGTGTACGCGGCCAACGTTCGCCGTTGTTGGAAGGCCTTGGCGATTGAGCGGGGAAGGGCGCTCCTGAGTTCGTGGTTGGTGGGTGTTCAACCCTCTTGATTCCTGGCTTGTGCTCGGTGGTCACGAAATGATGTCCTCGAGGCGCCCTTGCTCCAACGCATGACGAACGGAGCGGGCGATGCGGCGGCCGGTGGACATGAACGGCTCGTTGATGTCGGAGTAGGGCGAGCCGCCAATGAAAGGGTTGGAGCCTGCGACAATACGAGCGCTGATTTCAAACACTTTGAATTCAAGCTGATCGGTGACAATGGTCTCCAAACAGAACGGGCCCAGCATGCCGCGAGAGCCTTCTTCGAGGTTGTAGGAGGCTGCGACGGTCCCTTCTGCCATTTCAAAGGCACGAGGCAACAGCGATTCACGGATCACCACAGGTTGGTTGCCGGTCACGACAAACGACGGCTCAAGCGCCATTTCTCGCAGGTCTCGCAGTGAACCCAGTTTGTAGAATTCGTCCACGTTGCTTTCGTCGCGTCGGTCCATGGACAACAGCTCCAGCCTGCCGAGGTTTTTGCCTGCCATGGGGCCTCGACCTTGGACTTGATAGCCATCGGTGGCGGTGGGGTCAAAGAAGAAATGAAGATAGTATCGACAACCGAGTACGTACTCTTGAATCGTGAATTCTTCTTCAATGTCGACGTTGCGTCGGAAATCTCGATAATCACGGGCAATGAAGTAGCCCCGACCGCCTTTGGCGCCGGCGTACTTCACAATGACGGGGCCTGCGATGTTGTGAGGGTCTTCGATGACTTTGGGCATCGTGCACCCGCCGTCTTCGAGCCATTGCCGTTGAAGGGCGCGGCTTGATTCCCAGTGGAGGATGTTTCGATTGCCGAAGGTAGGGACCTCGAGCGTGCGGAAATTGTTGGCGCCGAGGTATTCTACAAGCGAACCGTGCGGGACGATGATGACGTTCTTTTGCCGCATCCATTCAGCGTGGTCTAGCATCTCTCGATAGTCGTCAAGGATCAACCACTCGTCGGGGTCGGCTCCGGGGAACGCCTGATAGAACCGTCGGCGATTCTCACCGACAGCGATGCCAAGGGTCCGGAAGCCTTCCATCCGTGCTCCGTGAAGGATTTGCAAGGATGAGTGAGAGGCGACCACGCCGATGGTGATGGAGGAGGGGTCGTAATCAGCAAGCCACGCTCGCACATCATCAAACGGTACGCCCATATGGACCGGTTCCGTATTCGCCCTATGAGCATTCCCTCTGTAGTCCGCAGCGCAGTCACCCCGTGGGGGCAACGGGTCGCTGTCCGGGGCTGGGTTGGACAGGGTTCATGGTGCGTCGTGACCCACGACAGCCCATGAGCACCAGCGATGACAAGACGCGCATGACCTACGGGGGCTACCTTCAACTGGAAGCGTTGCTGAGCCTCCAAGACGGTCCGCCCGGACACGACCCACCCCCATCAAACGATGAGATGCATTTCATCGTCGTCCATCAGTCGTTTGAGTTGTGGTTCAAATTGATCTTACGGGAACTAAAGGAAGCCAGGGACTTGCTGCACACAGAGTTCGTGGACGAGGCCAACATTCCCAACGTTGTTCACCACATCGAACGGGTGACGGAGATTTTCCGGTTGCTTGCCGACCAATGGAAGGTGATGGAAACGTTGTCTCCACAAGACTTCCTTGCGTTCCGAGACCGGCTTGGTACATCGTCCGGCTTCGAGTCGTGGCAAATGCGAGAATTGGAGGTGCTCTTGGGGTTGCAGCACGAACAGCGCGTGGGGGGCATGGATCCGCTCGCTCACATGGAACGTCTTCATGGTGAAGGGAAAGTGCCCGACGCTGCACTTCGCGACCTTCGAGCAACCGCCGCAGCCCCTTCCCTGAACGATGTGCTGATGGCGTGGCTGGCACGGACGCCCATCCAGGGTTCCACCCCAGGACGTCCCGGAGATGGAGACGTGGTGAACGCTTACGCCGAGCGTCACCTGGCAACCATGAGCGAGCACATCGAGGGTGTGATTGACCACATGGTGGCCATCGGCCACGGTGATGAGGCCTCCATCCGACCTCGATTGGAGGCAGGTGTCGAATCCGCACGGGATTTCTTGTTCGATGACGGGGAAGTAAATCGGGCAAGGGCAGGCTTGTTGTTCATCGAATCCTACCGTGAATTGCCCTTGTTGAGTTGGCCTCGCCGCCTCATCGATAGCATGGTGGAGCTGGAGGCCTCGATGGTGCTGTTCCGTTCGCATCATGCTCGAATGGTGGAGCGGACCATCGGTCGACGGATGGGCACCGGGGGCTCAAGCGGGGTGGATTACCTCGACGCAACGACCCGGTACCGCGTGTTCGTTGATCTTTGGGCGGTCCGAACGCTGCTCGTGAAGCGTTCGGCACTCCCGGATTGCCTTGAGCCCGAATACTACGGGTTTTCGGCGAAAACCTCCTGACGGAGGTTGCTCATCGGAGGCATGCGCTCCCAAAGGTGGATGCCGAGGTCATTCACTGCCGATCAACTGGTAGCCGTCGGAGAGGGGGGTGGCTCCGGTCTCCATGGAGATGATTTGGCCGTTCTTGAACCGCATGAACGACAGAACGGCCTCCGAGTCGGAATCGTTCGCAAAATGGACGACAGCATGACTGACGCCAACTTCATCGTTCTCAAACAGGACACGTTCGTGCTCTGCGGTGGTGTGGGACGAACCTGCGAATTTCAGGACGTCGCTTTTTCCCATCGTGATACCGCCGACATGGGGGTTGAACACAAAATCGTCGTGAATGAGGGCTTCAAGGGCTTCAACATCCCCTTGGTTCCAGGCGTTGTTGTACGCTTCAATGATGGACATGGTTGCGATAGACATCATCCATGGATGAAGTTATTGGCGGAAACGTACGGTTCCCGCGAAGCACGGTCTGTTTGCCACCGTGGAGGCCGACGCACCAAGACAGGGCATTCACTCGTCCAAGTGAGGGTCGATGTCGATGGGGATAAGGTGGTTTTCGTACTCGTAGAGAGCGATTTTCAACGGATCGAGGACGAAGCGGATGTTTGCCTCCTCAAGACCGTACAACGAAACCAACTCGTCCTTGAACTCTTCACGGAGCACTTCTTCGGTGGCGAACAGTGGTGCGCCCATTCCGATTTGGAGGGCTCGTGCACCAATGATTCGGGCTCGCTCGAAGCGGGTGTGGAGACGGGCTGGTTTCACCATTTCAATCACATGCGAAGGACTTCGCATGCTGCCCACCGGGCGTCTCTTTTTGAACCTACCTCATTCGCTCTCGCCGTCGAAGGAAGCGTCCATGAGGCTTCGGTGCATGGCGAGGGCGGGGGCCGTGATCGCCACCAAAGCAACGCCCACCAACATCGGCCACCACCACGCTGGCATCGCTTCGTCGTTTTCGCCCGAGGGGTCGTTGTCATCGCTGAGGTTCATGTCCCCGGTCGGTGAGAGCGAAGCAACCGTGAGGGGGCGAACGCCTTGCTGCTCAAGGACCACCACCACCTGTCCGTTGTCAGGTACCGTCATCCCTCGCACGTCCGAATGGTTGTTGCTGGTGTTCAGGGGCAGCGAATCGACAACAAGCCGTGCATGGGTGAGGTTGCCCGCTTCGTTCAAACGCGGAGCCGTGACGTAAACGGTAAGGCTCAGGCCTTCCATGCCCGTGTGGTTGAACGAGCCGTTGTCAAAACTGAGGTTGTCCAATCCACCCCATTCCATCGTACGGTTGGCGAGGGTGTGATTCAGGTCGAGTGCTTGACGAGCCCCTGTGAGCAGCGCTTCGCCGTCAACCACGATGGATGGATAGAGCAAGAGCCTGAAGGTGGTCTCAAACCGTTCGTTGGAGGCAGAGAGGTACGCTTCATCGACAGGGGATGATGGGTGTTGCAAGACCGCCGTCTCCGTCCTGTTGAGTCCATCGACCAGGGGTGATACCTCGTAGCAGGGCTCGCACCAATCGGCGGCGAAATATTCCACAAGGTGCGCGGGGCGAACCGGTTCACAATCGCTCGAGTTCCAGCATGCGCCGTCGAAGATCATCACGTCCAAGACCGAGCCGATTTGAACATCTTCGGTCTGGCCGTGGGCTGGGGTGGCGGAAAAGGCAAGCAACGCCAGCGTGAACAACAGCCCCCATGGCGTTCTCATGATGCACGCAGGCGGGGGCATGTGTTCAAAAGGGGTCTGCTCTCACCAAACAGCATGGAAGACCCTTGGTGGCGCCGCCCATCGGTCCTTCCTCTGATGCTCGTGGTGATGGCGTTTCTCATCATCGCCGTCGGCGGAAGCATCCGCATCAACGACGCTGGCGAGTCATGCCCCGAGTGGCCCACGTGCTTCGGAACGTGGCACTTCGTCGTCAGCGAAGCAGAACAAGCGGCTTACTGGGACGAGCACCCTGAGCAAATCGATTCTCGTGGTCCGGACCATCGGTACACCACCTTCCAGATTTTTGTGGAATGGTTTCACCGGCTGCTGGTCGGTGTCATTGCCGTCCCCATCCTCGTCAACGTTCTCATGGCGCGCAGCGGTCGCTTGGGTGAGGGGGTGTTCCCGCTGGCGAGTGCGGCAGCCGTGCTGCTGGTGGTCCAAGCGTTTGCGGGCTACATCACGGTGGAGTACGATAACGCAGATTGGACCGTCGCCCTCCACCTCTCGCTGGCTTCCATCTTCCTCTCGTTGCTGATGTACCAATACATGCGGATGCGGGTGGCAGAAGGTGCGCCCTGGCCGTGGGCGATCGAGACGAGTCAAGCGTTTTTGCAGAAGCACAGCAAGCGCATGCACAGCATGGCTGCCGCCCTGGGGCTCTTGCTGGTGCTCGGCGCTTGGGTCTCGTCCTCTGCCGGCGGTCAGTACAACCAGAGTTGCTCCGTTGGGTTCCCGAACGGCTGGCCCAAATGCCAGGGGTCGTTCTTGCCCTCTTTGGAAGGACCCGGCATTTTCATTCAAATGATTCACCGGGTGGGTGCGCTTGTTGTCGGTTTGGTGCTCGTCATGAGCACTGCTGTGATGCGCAACGAGGACCTGAAGGTCGCCGGGGATGCCTCTTTGGTGACGATGGCCGAGGTGACCACGGGCGTTTGGTTCCTCAATCTCATGGTCGGTGGCTCCTACATCGTGTTCGCAAAGATTGGCGACTTCCCTGAATGGCTCTCGCTGCTCCACCTGGTGGTGGGTGTGACGGCGTTCTTTTGTGCCATGGCCATGGTGTTCGCCATCCGAATCGCCGGTGCGGCAGCGCCCGATCGTGAGGCATCGACATGAGTGCGGCGGCCTCGCAGCCCGAAGGGCCACCACCGCATCCCGGTGTGGTCAAGGTCATGATCCAGCTGATGAAACTTCGAGTCATTGTCCTCTTGCAGGTGACGGCCGTGTGCGCCATTTTGGTTCATGATCTGTTGGCTCGTCACGGTTTGATCGATGTGACGCGCACATGGACGGATACCGGCCTTGCCGTCCTCCTCACGGTCGTTGGAGGGACCTTGTCTGCAGGTGGGTCCAACGCCATCAACATGTGGTACGATGCGGACATTGACCCAAAAATGCGCCGAACGCGAAACCGACCGATCCCTCTCGGTCATGCTTCTCCGCGATTTGCCCTGTTGTTCGGGCTGGTGATCGCCATTGTCGGTTCATCCATGTTCTTCTTGGCCAGTGCCAAAGCAGCGTTCTGGTCCTTCTTCTCCGTCGCATTTTACGTGTTGGTGTATTCCATGTGGTTGAAGCGGCGGACACCGCAAAACATCGTGATTGGCGGCGTAGCAGGGGCCACGCCCCCCCTCATCGGCTGGGCGGTTGCCGCAGGCGACAGCATTGCGGGTTCGAACGTCTTTGACCTGGGTTCCCCCGTGCCTTGGATGCTGTTTTTCCTGATTTTCTTGTGGACGCCACCGCATTTTTGGGCGTTGGCGCTTTACCGTTCTGGTGAGTACAAAGATGCGAATGTTCCGATGATGAACGAAGTGAAGGGGCCTGAACACACCCTTGCGCAATCAAAAGCCTACGTGGTTGCCCTGTTGATGCTTGGTTCTGTGCCGTGTTTTTGGCCGGGGTCTGGCATGCCGTTGCTGTGGGCGTTCGTCTCTGGTGGTCTCACCGTTTGGTACGGCCTGTCGGTGTGGAACATTGACCCAAAGGAACCCTTTGACGACAACGGTCGCATGCCAAAGGCAGCCAAATCGTTCTTCCGAAGTCTGTTTTACCTTGGCTGGATGTTCTTCGCCTTGGTTCTCATCGTGGCGCTGCCGCCCGCTTGGCTGGGACCCTTGGGGCCGCTGAACGCTTGACAGCAGGTCCTTGTTGGACCACCACCGACCGTCACGTTCATGAGAAGTTCACGGGTGGCGCAGGTCAAGCGGCAGTCGCATAGCCTGGCCATTGCGCCGGATTGCTAATCCGGTGGTGTCTCACCTCGGGAGTTCGAATCTCCCCTGCCGCGCCATCAATCAAAAAAGTCGTCAAAGTCGTCTTGCATGGCCCGTGAATCGGCATGTTTTCTTCGAGCCGCCATGATTCGCTTCAAGCGCTTGTTCTTCTTCAAAATCATGGGGAGGGCAACGGCGTTCAGCAGGACCATCCCCAACAACACCAGACCGATGAGTTGGAATTCAGAGGTCAGCATCGCATCGTTCAGATCTTGCAACCAATCAACGCCCAACGGCGGCTCCGGGGGCTCAGGCTCGGGTGGGATGAGGTGTTGGTTGTAGGTCCACCAATCGTCTTGGATGGACACGCGTTCAACGTTGGGCGACGAAGAAGTCACCATGAATTGCTCGTTTCCGACGTGGTCGATGGGGGCCAGAACGTAGTAGTACGTTCGATGTGGCCGAATGCCATCCACTTCGATGCCGGTTTGATTGAAGGAACCGGTGGCGCCCGGGTCGTTCACAAGGCCGCTGGCGATGGGCTGGATGAAGGACAGGTCCATGTCGTCCGGGCGCTGCTCGACCCGATAGAGGTCCCACATCAAGGCACCTTCGGCTTCGTGGTCGGGCCACGTCCAGGTGAGGTCGACTTCGTAACAAACCGACCAATCTTCCCGGCGATCGAAGCATTCGGTGTCGTTGGTGAACCGCCATTCATGATTGAAATTGGATACGGTGGCGGTGGGAGCCACCGCATCACCGCACAGCAGGCCGGCTTCCCCGTCGACACGGGTGATGTTGACCATCTGGATGTTCGGTACGCCCTCGCGGTCGACGGGGGCGATGGCGTAGGATGCGCACACATCGGTGGGCAGTGGTTCTGGGTCCACCCACGTGGTCGCGGTCGGGGCGAGGGTGGCCACCTGCGTGGTGGTGGTCAGTTCTTCCCAGATGAACGCATTGATGCCTTGCGAGGGGTCGGGGAAGAAGGTTGAACCGGCTCCGCCACTGAGTTTGTACACGGCCCAACCGCCGAGGTAGGGGTTGGTGGTGTCGCCTTGGGAGGTGAAGTCAAGTTGGATTTGGCCGGCTCGAAGTTGCGTGTGAGACACGTTCTGGGCCGAAACCGACAGGTCGGGGAGCACCCCGGTGATGAGGACGACGCCCGGTTGAGCAAGTTGGACCGTGGCCGTTCCGTCTTCAGCGATGGAAGCGGAACTGTCCCCGTCGATTTCGGTCCACAGTTGTGAGTCGATGGAGGGGAGATAGCGCAAATTAACGGTGCTCAGGTTCACGTCGCTGGGCAAGATGGCAGAGAGGTTCAGCGTGAGCCGCAAACTTCGCAACCCCAAATCCGTCGCAGGTTCCGAGGGCGTCAGGTTCACACTGACCATCATGAGGGGCGAAGCACCTCCGCCGATGCCGTAATTTTGACCGAGCAACGGCAGAAGCAATGCCGTTTCGTGTTCAGCGTCCTGTTCGGTGACGGCTTCCCCGGTGAGGTAGGGTGCGAGGTCCAGCGGGATGGCGTTGAGGACATCAAATTCAACGTAGGCGTACGCCTCTTCGCCGAACGGGTCTCGGGCAACCAACGTGATGTTGTGATGGCCAAGGCCGAACTCACTTCCGGTGAGGTTCAGCACCTGTCCGTGTCCCCACGTGTAGAAACCCTCCCGCCAGGTGAAGTTGAGGGGTTGTGAGGCCAATTCGCTGTGGCGTCCTACGAGTTCAACCGTTTCACTGGCCGAAAACACGCCGATGGCATCGTTGATTTGGATGGTTGGGTTGATGGGCCCGACCTCAATGTTGGTGTCGAACGAGTACAGGTTGTCCGTGGTTCGAACATCGAAGTTGTTGTCGAAGCTGTTTGGCAGGCTGACTCGGACCGTTCGGCTCGAACCGGTGGTGGTCATGGGGAACAAACAGGTGGTGGTTTCGCCTGGGTGGAGTTGGTCGACCTGGCATGTTTCGTCAACCTCGGTCAAAAACTGGGGCGAGAGCACTTCCAACGTGACGGCGATGTCGTCCACCGTGATGTTGCCGTTGTTTCGGATCTCTGCCGTCAACCGGTCGGTGCCGTAATAGAAGGTCGTGGCCGATGCACTGTGCGAAGGATACACGTTCATGACTTCAAGATCAAGGCTGTTGTTGAACACCAACACGCTGCTTGCTAAGTTGTCTTCGATGTTTTTGTCACCGTGAGGGGTGCCAATGCTGCTGAACACGCCCCACTTCAGAAGGAAGGTTCCCTCCGTCCCGTGATTCAAGGTAGGGAGAGCTTGGTTGAACGCTTCGAGGCCGCCCCAATTGGGCAAGGTGGTCACGTTGCGATAGGCCTGGTCCAGCAACACGTTCCCGTCTTCGGTCCACAATTGCCATCCCATGTTGGCATCCAGCGAACAGGTGGGGCAACTGATGGCATGGCCACGGGCCGTGAGGTTGTACGCCGTTCCGGTGTTGAGGATGCGTTGTCCGTCCTGTTCGGCGAGATGGTCGATGTTCTCCAACACGTCATGGGCGTTGTTCACGGTGATGTCGGAAAAGTACTGGGTGACATTGATGTTGAACTTGAGCTCGTCGTCAACGGGGTTTTGGTCGGTGGCGGTGAACGCATAGACCACCGTGAAGACCCCCTCAGAACCCGAACCAGGTCGCCAACGGTCGCTGGATGTGATGTTGTCGGAAGCACCGCCGGGAATGTTCGTGAGGGTGAACGCCCCCTGGTCTTCCGGATCGGCTTTGCATGCGGCAACGGTCACATCGCCCTCGCAGGCATACCAGGACAAGGCTCGTCCCACCCCGTCGGTGCTGCCGATGAAATTCGTCACTTCGGCGGTGAATTCAATCTGCTGGTAAGCGTTGTACCAGCGGTCGGGTTGCGGCGATGCGGTGTCGGTGATGCCCAACGACCCGCTCACGGCACTGGCGGGGGGAACGGTCACCAACGCCAGCAAGGACGATGACAGCAACAACAGCACCAGCGAAGAACTTCGACGCCGGGGGGTTGCCTTGCGAGGCTGACGCTGGGCCATGTGCAAATGGTCGCCTTGATGCTTCAAAGACTCATCGCTTCATTCGGCGCATATCATCGGTTTCTCGAAGACCGAAGGGGGCGTGAAGGCGTGAACGCTGCTCGGATTCATCGGCAACCTCATGAAGCCCGCTTGGGTCAATGGATTCATGCGAAGCGATGCACGTCGTGACCTGGTCAGCGATGACCGGGGATTGACGGCGGTCATCGAGTTCCTTTCTGCGTTCACGCTGTTCTTGATGATCCTCACGGCGTTCATTTCGCTCGCCCAGCTGCAAATGGGTTCCAACGACCCTTCCGTGGACCGGTTGGACCGCGCTGCAGCGATGGGGTTGGATCGACTGACCTCAAACGAGGGATGGTTTGTTCCGGTGCTCGATGATGGCTCGTTCGACACAGCCAACGGCACGGCTGACTGGGATGTGTTGGATGCCGAGGCCCTCAACAACGGCCGACTCCAAGCGGGCCTGTTGGTGAACGGCCAACTGGACAGCAACCGCATCTCGGCCCTGCGCAACGTCACTGAAACCGGGATGGCAGAAGGGCTGGGTTTGGGCGACAGCATGAGCCTTCACTTGTCCATCCGCGTGGTGTCGAGCGACGACGCCAACCGGTCTGGCGCTGAATTGTTTGTCGGTGGGACGGAGCGAGGCACCTCGCCCGCCTCCTCCACGGCGTACAGGACATTCACACAAGAGGGGGAGGTCCTGATGGTGGTGCTGGAAGTGCACAGCCGTTCGCAAAAGTTTGACGTTCTTGAGTTGAATGAAATCATGACACGCCCGGCCTCGGGTGGTCCCGAGTGGATTGAGGTTCGAAACCCCAATCAGTTTGCCGTGGCATTGCGAGGGTGGTCGCTGAACCACACGTCGGGGTCGTCGTCCTCGGACGTCCTCCTCCAGGGCGGTGTGATCTCCGGTGAGGGCATGGCTCTCCTGACCGGTGACCCGACGAGCCAAGCGGTGGGCAACGCCACCGAGGTGATCGACCTCGGCCAAACCGGCTTCCTCGGTGTGGGCTCGCTCAACGGCTTGGCCGATGGTCAAGGCGTCCTTTCTTTGCGCTACACCCAACTCGACAGTGTGACGCCCAGCGAAATGGGCCGAGCGGCTTGGGGTGGCAACACCGGATTGTTCATGGTCGTCGGCCAGTCCATGGCGTGGGACGGCAGCGATCGATTTGCAAGCGACGCTTGGTCCACCAACCCCGACCCCACGCCGGGCGAGGTCTGAACGGAGCGGGCCTTGCGGCGTCCGGGCATGCAAACACTTCATCAACCTGCAAGCGCTCACTGAGGTTGGTCCCATGCAGTCCTCTGGCGTCTACACCCGCGACCGATGCGTCACCGGCATTCATGGATTGGATGAAATCCTCCGCGGTGGCATTCCTTACGGTTCCACCGTTCTGGCAGCCGGGACCTGTGGGTCCGGGAAGACGACCCTTGCCATGGAATTCCTCGTGCGCGGGGCGCTCGCTGGCGAGGCATGTGCCCACTTCACGGCAACAGAGCCCTCGGTGAAGTTGCTTGAAAACATCCGTCAATACGCCTTTTTTGACATGAACATGGTTGATTCCGGCCTCATCAACGTCTTTGACATGGACGTGCTGTATTCGTGGCTTGGTCTCGAGAAAGCCTCGTTCGATTTGGACGACGTCCACGCGCTCATCAAGTCCATCGTTGACATCGTGAACACCATCGGCGTCACCCGACTTGTCATCGACTCGGTGACGACGTTGTGTTACAAGATCAAATCCGAGCAACTGATTCGTGATTTCTTGTTCACCCTCGGTAAGAAACTGGCGACCCTCGGGTGCACCACCGTCCTGATCAGCGAAATCACATCCGCCACCGAGAACGCACACTGGTCTTCGTTTGGGGTGGAAGAAGCCATCGCTGATGGCATCATTGTTATGGGCGATTCGGAACGCATGGGGCACCTCCTTCGTTTCCTTCAGGTGGTGAAGATGCGTGGCACGGCGCACAGTCGAGCGAAACACGCCATCGAACTCACGCCGTTGGGCGTGATGCTGATTCCGATGCTGAAATGGGGTGCTTCGGCGGATAAAACCAGTCGATGGGGGTCGTGACGATGTTCGAACTTGACCAAATGATCGCCGAGCAACTCACGCAGGTCTCCCTCAGCAGCGCCATTCAAGTGCGCGTTGGGGCCAACAATGCCTTTGGCGTGACAGCAAGCACCATGGTGCCGTTGATGCAGATGTTCGAAATGGGCGGCGTGTACATCTCTGCAGGTCGCGGAGCGGTGGAGATCATTCAGGCGTACGAGGCCATCGGGGTGGATGTGTCCAACATCCAGTTCCTCGACCTCGTCTCATCTGGCGTGTTGGGGGGGACCGATGTCCCGTACCCCAACGTGACCTTCATTGACAGCCCGATCATGCTTGAGTCCATCTTGTTGCGCACCCTTTACACCCTCCGCACGGTCAACACGGCACGAAATTTTGTGATCCTTGACAGCCTCAACGCGTTGTCCATCTACAACGACGACCGGATGCTCGCCGAATACCTTCACACCTTCATCAACACGTTCCGACAGCGCGAGGTGCTGTCCGTCCTCTTGACCGTGCCGGACCAAACGCCGCCACTTGTGCTGGCAAATTTGGACACCTACTGCACGGACATTGTCGACCGGGGGCAAGTCGTTCTCCTCTGAGGTGGTACCGTGGCACGGAAAATGACGTTTGACGAAGAAGACGAGGAATTCTTTGGGAAGGTCGGCTCGTTCGGTGTCCCGAAATTCGACAACGAAATGCACGGTGGTGTCCCCCGAGGTTTCACCATCATCGCGTTCACCGAAACCGGTTCAGGAAGCGAATTGTTCGCCAAACAATTCACCTCGCCTGCGGAAGAACCGGAGAACACGCTGTACATCACGACCGACGAGGGGCAGCAAGAGATCGTTCGGATTTTTCAAAAATACGGATGGCCCCTCGACATCAACGTTCGGACCATCGGTGAGGAATACAACGCCAACGTTCTCGAGCGAGACCTCTTGGCCAGCCGCTACCGTTTGGAGGGCTTCAGGCTGGAGGACATTCAGCGTCTGGCACAAACCCGTTTTGTGGACGATTCATCTCAGGATTATCTGACGGAAGTCACCAACGAAATCATGGGCTTGGGGCCTTACTTCCGAGCGGTGCTTGACAACCTGGACTTCTTCCTTCAACGCGAAGACCCGGCTCGGGTGGTGTCCATGGTTCGCATGCTGCAGGCCCATGCTCAACTCGTGCGTGGAATCCTGATGATTTCGGTGTCCACCGACGGCTTGGCTTCCAGTGTGAAGCAGGAGCTTTCGTCCATTGCTGACATGGTCTTGTCGTTCAAGGTCCGAACCATCGGTACGGATTTTGAAAACTCGATGATCGTTTCCAAGTTCCGAAACGCCCCGGAAAACCTCAAAATTTTGGTGTTCCGTGTGACTCCGGACGAAGGTATCACGCCCGAAACGGTTGAACGCATCGCTTGATGTTGTATCGTGGTGGAAACGACACCTCCAAAACGGTCGGACCATCCCAAACATCATGGGCAAGCGCGCAGCAACGGGCGGTTACGACCCCTCCGGTATTGACTTGGACGCCTGGGAGACGCTGGAGTCGCAGCTCGAAGCCACCATCCCCAATTACGATCGCGTCAACAAATGGATGACGTTTGGACAGGACAAGCGCTGGCGCAGGAACGTCCGAAACCACGCCCAACCTGGCATGAAAATTCTGGAGGTTGGCTGCGGCCCCGGCTCCTTCGCTGAGGACCTGGTCGGCTTGGACGTCACCTGTTTGGACCCGTCAGCAGAGATGCTGGCTACGGCCAAGCGTCGCGTGGACGGCGCCCGTCGATCACGAGGTGAAGCTCCCGCAGCTTACGTCGAAGCCATCGCCGAGTCCATTCCCCTTCCCGACAACACCTTTGACATGGTGTTTTGCTTGTTTTCCTTCCGCGACTTCCAAGACAAAGAGCAAGGGCTGCGCGAAATTTTTCGCGTGCTCAAGCCCGGGGGGCGGCTCGTCATCTGCGATGCAGGAAAAGCCAATCGCATCCACGGTTTCTTCGGTTACCTTTGGATGAACACCGTGGTGCAATGGATGGCTCGTATCATCACTCGGGAGAAGAACCACCCCTGGAAGGGCCTCGCCAACAGTTACACACACTATGGCACCAACGGTTACTACCGAGCCATGCTCCGCAAGGTCGGCTTCGAGGCCGTTGACGGTCGGTTGCTGCTGCCCTTCGGCATGTCGAGTCGATTCCGTGGTACGAAACCAAAGTCAAACTGACCATCCCGTTAGACTCTTAAACCCCGTGAAGTTGAACCGGTTCAATAGGTGCTTGTCATGGGTATGGTTGACGTTCTCCGAAGCATCAAAAATGCCGAGCAGGCCGCTGAAAAGCGCCTCAGCGAAGCACAAGAGGAAGCTGCGAAAATCGTGGCTGACGCACGGAAGAAATCCTCCGAAATGATTCAGGCAGCAGCCGACCAATCCGTGGCCAACGCCCAGGCCATTCTTGACGATGCCCGTGCAAAGGCCCAGGTGGAAGCCGATGCGGTGAAATCCGAGGGCGCTGGCGGTGTTGCCTCCATTGAAGCCCAATCCTCCAAGAATCAGGACAAAGCGGTCCAAATGGTCATCGACGCCCTTTCTGCTTGAGGTGAGTGCCATGTTCGAGACCGTCGCCATGTCCCGCCTCACCGTGGCGGCTCCCGTGGCGAACATGGAGCAGGTGCTCCGCGCCTGCACCAACGAAGGTTGCGTTCACGTTGAGACGTACACCAACTTCGAGGAAGGCGTCCACGTCGGTCAGGCCGTGGTTTCCGACGAAGCCAACCACGTCAGCGCACTGCTGGCAAAGGTACGTGCAGCCGTTTCAGCCTTCAAGCCGGTGAACGTTGACGGCCCCATGCCGGTGGAACAGGTCAAGAAACTCATCGAAGGTTCGTTCCCCGAAGAACTCCAAGAAGGGCTGGATCTTCTCGACGCCCAGCGCGACGCCGAGGCAGAAGTGGCCACGCTCAACGAGCAGGTCAAACTCATGACGCGACTGGCGCCCCTTGGCGTGGACCTCGAACTGCTCCTTGGCAGTGACCGCGTGGAGGTGTTCGTGGCCGAGACCAGCAAAGCAAGCAAAGCCCGCTCGACGTTTGGTGGATTGGCATCCAAGGTTGAAATGGCCACGGCCCCCGGTATTGTTGCCGTCGCATGCATGCCAGCAGACTCGGCAGAGGTGCAAATGGCGTTGGGGGAACTCGGCGGTAAACCTGTTCAAATCCCTGCCATGGAAGGCTCGCCCAAAGCCCTGCTCGACAGCCTCGTGAAATCGATGAACGAGCAACAGGCCATTGCTGAGTCGTCAAAAATCCAGGCCGACAAGTGGGCTGAGGCCAACGCCCGTCATCTGCTGGCAGCCCATGAATACCTGTCCAAAGAAGACGAAATCTTCACTGCTCCGACCCAGATGGCCGTGACAGGACAGGCGTTTGCTTTGGATGCGTGGGTGCCCAGCAACAAGGAAACCAGCATTCGAGCGGCGCTCAAGCACATTGCCTCTCACGTGGATGTTGAAGCCTTTGTGGACGACCACCACGGGCACGGTCATGACGACCACCACGATGACGACCACGGCCACGCATCACCGCCCATCGCTCTTGAAAACGGACCGGTTTCCAAACCGTTCGAGCTTCTCGTCGGTCTTGTCGGCCGACCGGCTTACGGCACCTTCGACCCCACGTTCTTCATGATGCTCACCTTCCCCGTCATCTACGGGCTGATTTTGGGTGACTTCGGTTACGGGCTCATCATTCTCCTCATCGGCATGTACCTCGGTACCAAGCCGTTTGCAGCCGACCCTGTGGTCAACAACGGGATCACCATCCTCAAGTGGATGGGCGTTTGGTGCATCATTTGGGGGCTGCTCTTTGCCGAAGGTTTCGGGTTCGTCTGGGACGAAGACTGGTCGCCGCTCGCTCCGTTGTATGAAGTGACCAAGGACTTGACCTACGGCAACATCCCGTCGTTCATTACCGACACCCTCGGCATGAGTCACACCTACATTCCCTTCCACCGTGCCTCGGGCGCGTTGACGGATTATGTCCTCCTCTCGGTGTACCTTGGCATCGTTCACCTGGCCTTCGGCTTCATTCTGGGCTTCATCAACGTCGCACGAGCTCACGGCCTTGCCGCTGCTTTCTTCGAGAAGGGCAGCTGGATGATCATCCTCTTCGGCGGCACCCTCCACATCTACGCTTTCTTGACCGACGATGCCGTGCTTGCGACCACGCTCACGCCTTGGGCCATGCTCACCCTTGTGGGTGTTCTGTGCCTCATCGTTGGGCTTGCTGTGTACGAGAAGTTCGGGTGGGCCGGTGGCATCATCATGGGCCCCATCGAAACCTTCGGTCTGCTCGCCAACACCCTCTCGTACCTGCGGGTCATGGGCGTGGGCGTAGCCGGTGTCAAAATCGCCGAAGTCTCCATCACCATGGGCTTTGACCTGATGGTGACCACGTCCAACCCTGCCCTGATGCTTGTCGGGCTCCTCTTGTTCGTGTTCATCCAAGCCTTTGCCCTCGCCCTGGGCATCTTGTCCCCCAGCATTCACGCCGCCCGTCTCCACTTCGTGGAATGGATGGGCAAGTTCTACGACGGTACGGGTCGAGTGTTTGCCCCACTCGGCGGCCGCACCCTCCACACGGAGGGTCAATCATAGTCCCCATGGACAAAATAGGAGGTAGAAAAATGAACAAGAATACCCTGAAGAAGAGCCTGCGCACGTTGATCGTCTTGCTGACCCTCGCCTTGGTTGCCCAAGGCGTGGCTGCAGCTGAGGGCGACCCCGTTGAATCCGTGAACACCATGTCCGGCGACATTGGCGTCGGTCTCGCCCTTGGTTTGGCTGCCATCGGTGCCGGCTTCTCGCAAGCCGCCATCGGCTCCGCCGCCATCGGCATGATCGCTGAAGACGACGGTAAGTTCGGTTACGGTCTCATCTTCACCGCTCTCCCTGAGTCCATCGTGATTCTGGGTGCGCTCCCGCTCTTCCTCGCTTGAAGGTCGGGTCGAAGATTCCCCCCCCCGGGGCATTGCCCCACGCATGAACGAACGGAGAGAAGAACATGACACTAGAAACACTGGCCAAAGACATCGCTGAAGCTGCGGAAGCGGAAGCCAAGCAACTGATTGCCGCAGCCAACGACGAAGCCAACACTCTGCTTGCAGAGGCACAGGCTCGCGTGGATGCCATTCAGGGCGAGGCTACGCAACGCGCCGAAAAGGAAGCCATGCAAATCGCCCGAGAGGTGGTGGCAAGCGCTCGACAGTCCAACCAAAAGGACGTCCTGGTTGCCCGCCGAAAGGTGCTGGATGCAACGTACGCCGCTGCTAAATCCACCGTTGCCGACCCCGGTATGAAGGGTCGTGCAGCCATCCTCAAGGGCCTGGTTGCTGAAGCAAAGAAAGTCGCCAAAGGCGATTACATCATCCGTCCCGTGAAGGTTGACGAAGCCGCCATCAAGAAGGCGGCCGGCGATTTCACCATGGGGGATGCCGTTGATGGATTGGGTGGGTTCGTCCTCGAAGCCGCCGACGGGTCGGTGTCCTATGACATGCGCTTTGACAACATGCTGGACCGTGCTTGGTCCGGTCAACTGACCAACATCAACGCAACACTGTTTGAATGAGGTGATGGCCATGATGCTCGGAAACACCGCATACGTTGTTGCTCGTGCCAAGTCGCGAAGGCAACAATTGGCTGACCGAGCACGTCTGCGCCAACTCATCCATCAATCCGTTGATCAACTGTCGGTGGCCGTTGGCGACATCGGGTACCGTGCTGAAATCGATCTTTACGCTGGCAAACTCGCCGGCGGAGATCTCATTGAGGCTGCCTTGACACACAACCTCGAAGGCGAACTGTCGAACATTCTGGACATGACATCCGGTCGTATTCGATCGCTCATCGAGATTTACACGGGTCGTTTCGAGTATCAGAACGCCAAAGCCGTGCTGCGAGCCATTCACAACGAAGTATCCGTGGAGGAGGTGGCCAACGCCATCCTTCCCGAGTTGAACGACATCAATACGCCGTGGCTGAAAGTGGTCGAGAGTTGCGATGACCTTCGATCCGCTGCAGTCCTCATGAAGCGCAAGTCGTTTGGCCCGGCCTTGTTGAAGGTCCCCGAAGACGGTTCGCTGGCTGATTACGAAGACGCCCTCGACCGGCACTACTACGCCGATGCCCGAGGTGCCCTTGCTTCGGCCAAGGGGGCACCTGCCCGTGAACTGAAGAAACTGTTCGCTGCTGAAATTGACCACCGCAACATTGCCAACATCTTGGAAGCGTCTGCCGTCGGCATTGAAGCAGATCAACTGGTGACCTTGTTGATTCCTGGCGGTTCCTTGGTGCCTCGTCGTGCCTTCTCTGCCGTCGCCAACGGCGGTGAGGATGCGTTGATGGACGTGCTCCGTGCGTCGAAGACGTTTGATGTGACCGGCTTCGAATCGGCTCTCAGCGATGCGAAGGCCACCCGCAGCCTTGACGCCGTGATCACGTGGATGAAAGCCCGTGAGGCAAACATGATGACCAGGATGAGCTACCTCCATCCTGTGTCGGCCTTGCCCATCATCCATTATGTCGCCATGAAGGTTCAGGAAGTGACGGATCTCCGTCTGATCGTTCGCGGTCGAATGGCAGGACTCTCTGCCGAAGTGCTTGAAGCACACGTTTTGTGAGGTGTGAAGAATGGAAATCGCTGTTGTCGGGTCCCCTGCCTTCACCCTTGGATTTCAACTTGCAGGTCTTTCCGACCTGCACAACCCCGACGGGGACGAAGCGTTGCACGCCACCCTTCGCTCCCTCCTCAACAACAAAAGCGTGGGAATCGTGGTGGTCGACTCCGCCATGATGGCCTCGCTGCCGGACCGTTTGCGCTCGCAACTGTCCGCTTCCGTCTCCCCCACCGTGCTTGGCATCGGTACGGAGGAAGACACCACCTTGCGCGATACCATCCGCAAGGCCATAGGAGTCGATTTGTGGAAGTGATGATCCAACCCAGGAGGAAAACAGAATGAGCAATGAAGGAGTAATTTACCGAATTTCCGGTCCTGTGGTCACCGCCACGGGCATGAACGCAGCAATGTACGACGTGGTGCGCGTCGGTCACGAAGGCCTGATGGGCGAAGTGATCGAGTTGCACGGCGACAAAGCCGTGATTCAAGTCTACGAAGACACCTCGGGTATCCGTCCGGGTGAGCCCGTGCTGAACACCGAAGAAACCCTCTCGGTGTCGCTGGGTCCGGGCTTGCTGACACAAATCTACGACGGTATTCAGCGCCCGCTGGCCACCCTTGAGGAAGTCATGGGTGTGTTCATCACCCGTGGTGTCGATGCAGATGCTTTCGATCTTGAGAAGAAGTGGACCTTCGAGCCCACTGCCTCCAAGGGCGACGCCGTCGAAGGCGGCAATGTCATTGGCCACGTCCAAGAGACCGAGACCATCGTCCACAAGATCATGGTCCCTCCTGGCACCAACGGCACCATCAAGGACATCAAATCCGGTGACTTCAACGTGACCGAGACCGTTTGCGTGCTCGATGACGGTACCGAACTCCAGATGATGCAAAAGTGGCCGGTTCGAACCCCTCGTCCCTTCACACAAAAGTACGCACCCGACACCCCGCTCGTGACGGGCATGCGGATCCTCGACTTCCTGTTCCCGCTCGCCAAGGGTGGTGCAGCTGGGATTCCCGGTCCGTTCGGCTCTGGAAAGACCGTGACCCAACAATCCTTGGCCAAGTACTCTGACGCTCAACTCGTGGTCTACATCGGCTGCGGTGAGCGCGGTAACGAGATGACGGAAGTGTTGGATGAGTTCCCTCACCTGATCGACCCCAACACCGGTAAACCGCTGATGAACCGTACGGTCATGATTGCCAACACCTCCAACATGCCCGTGGCGGCTCGTGAAGCATCGGTGTACACCGGTATCACCATCGCCGAGTACTTCCGTGACATGGGCTACGACGTTGCCCTCATGGCTGACTCCACCTCTCGCTGGGCTGAAGCCATGCGTGAGATTTCATCCCGTCTCGAAGAGATGCCCGGTGAGGAAGGTTACCCTGCCTACCTTTCGTCCCGTATCGCCGAATTCTACGAGCGTGCCGGCCGTGTTGAAACCCTCAGCGGTGAAGACGGCTCTGTGACGGTCATCGGGGCCGTGTCCCCGCCCGGTGGTGACATTTCGGAACCGGTGTCCCAAGGTACCCTCCGCATCGTCAAGGTGTTCTGGGGCCTTGACGCTGGACTTGCCCGACAACGCCACTTCCCCGCCATCAACTGGCTGAATTCCTACTCGCTTTACCCGCAGAGTTTGGATCAGTGGTTCCGTGACAACATTGCACAAGACTTCCCTGAAATCCGGACCCAAATCAGTGGTTTGCTCCAAACGGAAGCCGAACTCCAGGAAATCGTTCAGCTGGTTGGTTCCGACGCTTTGCCCGTTGACCAACAGTTGACCCTTGAAGTCGCACGTATGATTCGTGAGTACTTCCTCCAGCAAAACGGGTTCCACGATGTGGACGCCTACTGTGACATCCATTTGCAGTACCAAATGGCCAAGGCCATTCTGACCTTCCAAGACGCGGCCAAGTCGGCCATGGCTTCAGGCGCACAACTCAACGATGTTGTGAACGTCCCTGCACGCTCCGACTTGATCCGTGGTCGCTTTGAGAAGGGCTACATCGACGAGATTGAAGCCATGGTCAAGAAGATGACCGACGAAATCGCCGACACGGTGGAGGCCAACTGAGGAGAGGATTGACATGACTGGAAAAGAATACCGCACCATTACCGACGTGAAGGGCCCGCTGGTCTTTTTGAACAAAACCGAGCCCGTAGCGTTCGGTGAAATCGTGACCCTCCGCCTCTCCAACGGCGAGATCAAGAACGGACAAGTGCTCGACACTTCCGACGACTTGGTCATCGTTCAAGTGTTCGAAGGGACGGCCAAGATCAACCGAGAAACCGGTGTGACCTTCATGGGCGATGTCTTCAAACTCCCCGTCAGCACGGACCTCATCGGTCGCATTCTCGACGGTGCGGGACGCCCCCGTGACGGTGGACCAGAAATCGTGGCCGATGAAAAGGCCGACATCATCGGTGCTGCCATCAACCCCTACAGCCGACAATCCCCTCACGACTTTATCCAAACGGGGATTTCGGCCATCGACTGCTGCACCACGCTCGTCCGTGGGCAAAAACTCCCGATCTTTTCGGCTTCGGGTTTGCCCCACAACGACATTGCGCTTCAAATCGCTCGTCAAGCCAAGTTGAAAGATTCCGATGAGGAGTTTATCGTGGTGTTCTGTGCCATGGGTATCACCGCTGAAGAGTACAACTTCTTCCGGTCCGACCTTGAGCGCACCGGTGCCCTCGAAAACGCTGTGTTGTTCGTGAACCTTGCTGACGACCCAGCTGTCGAGCGAATCATCACCCCTCGTCTCGCCCTGACGGCTGCAGAATACCTGGCGTTTGAGAAGGACTATCACGTTCTCGTGATTTACACGGACATGACCAACTACTGCGATGCACTTCGCCAAATCGGTGCTGCTCGTGAAGAAGTTCCCGGTCGACGTGGTTACCCTGGGTACATGTACACCGACTTGGCCATGCTCTACGAGCGTGCTGGCATTGTGAAGGGCAAGAAGGGGTCAATCACGCAATTCCCCATCCTGACCATGCCCGGTGACGACATCACCCACCCCATTCCTGACCTTTCGGGATACATCACCGAAGGCCAAATTGTGATCAGCCGTGAATTGCACCAGCAGGGAATTTACCCACCGATCAACGTGTTGCCCTCGCTGTCCCGTTTGATGGGTTCCTGTATTGGCGCCAAGACCACCCGTGAGGACCACAAGTCCGTGTCCGACCAAATGTACGCTGCGTACGCCCAAGGGCGTGAACTGCGTGGTCTGGTTGCCATTGTTGGTGAAGACGCACTCAACGAGCGTGACAAGCAGCTGCTTGACTTCGCTGGCATCTTTGAGGACAAGTTCCTTCGCCAATCCCGAGACGAAGACCGTTCCATCGAAGAGACACTGGACCTGTGCTGGACGCTGATGGCCAACATCGACACGAAGTACCTCGTTCGGTTGGACCAAAAGTGGATCGAGAAGTACCACCCAGAAAACCGAGCTTGAGCAACGAAACGAGGTGAGACAGCATGGCGTTGGACATCAAACCCACCCGAAGCGAACTCATCAAGCTCAAGGGCCGCATCAAGCAAACCAAAAACGGTTACAAACTGCTCAAGATGAAGCGGGACGGTCTGTTTCACGAATTCCGTCAACTCCTTGCGGAGATGATTCAGGCCAAGCGGGAACTCACCGACGCCTACCGTCTTGCCAAGACTCGCATTGACCTTGCGAACGCCATTGAAGGCGGTTTGGCGGTCCGTGCTGCAGCCATTGCCAACTCGGCGCACCCCGAGGTCGAGGTTTCCCCTCGCAACATCATGGGTGTGGTGGTCCCTAGTGTGAGCGGAACGAACCTGAAGTCAACGTTTGCTGAACGCGGTGTCGGTTTCATCGGTTCTTCACCTTACATCGACGAAGCCAGCGATTCGTTCAGCGAACTCATCGAGAAAATCGTTCGTGCCTCCGAAATGGAAGCCACCTTGAAGCGCTTGTTGGCTGAAATCGAGGCGACCAAGCGGCGTGTGAATGCGCTCGAGTTCAAGGTCATTCCCGAACTCGAGGAAGCAAAAGTGTTCATTCAACTCCGCTTAGAAGAAATGGAGCGTGAAGAAACCTTCCGGCTCAAGCGCTTCAAGAACAAGTGAGACCATCGTGAGGCCCCAACGAGGGGTTGATGATGGATGGGCCGTCGTCACCAACTGGAGGGGTCCGAATGGTTGACAACGACGGGCCTGAACAACAACCGCTTCCCCATCAGCGTTCTGCATGGGATCAAATCGAACTGCTTTCGGCCGTCGTCGGCCGTTTTGTTCACCTTGAGCATCGGCACGCAGCTTCGTGGCCCTCGTGGAACGTGCAGCCTTTTGGCGACGAGGACGTCCATGAAGTCGTTGTTCGATTGAACCGTCACCTCGCCAAACTGGGTTGGTTGGCAAAGCTGACCCGTGCACGCTCGGGATGGGCCATCACCGTGCTACCGCTGCCTGAACGGCAATTTCCCCGTCGCATGAGCGTCGCAGCCTTCTGGTTCCTTTCGGCATTGACCCTCACGCTCGCAGCCGATGTGTGGACCGGGCAGGTGCGCCCCGATTCGGGATGGATCGCTTCGTCGACGCTGGTGGATGCGTTCATCGGCTATGCCTTGCCGGTGCTGACCGTACTGGCCATGGCCAGCGCCCTCCAGTGGGTCATCGCTCGCCGTTACGGGGTGCGCAGCGGTTGGTTGCTGCCGGTGCCTGACTTGACCATCGCCCTGTACGCTGTTGGCTTGTTCCCTCACGAGTGGCTGTTTTGGCCGTTCGGTTTGTTGCTCATCCCAAGCCTGCCCCGAATGGATGCTCGCCCGTGGCCCGACCGCGCCGCCCTGGGCTACACCGCCCTCAGCGTACCGCTCGCCATGGGTTTGGGCGGCATCATCCTGTTTTTCCTTGGCGTGATGCTGACGCCTGAGTACCTCGCACCGTCAGCGATGCCTCTTGTCACGCAAGCTCCTGTCTTGATGTCACTGATCTCGGTTGAACTCATCCACGCTGATGCGTTGGTACGCATGGCTTGGGCACATCCGTTTGTTCACGCAGGTGGCTTGTTGATGTTGTTCGCTTGGATTTCTCTTCTCCCCATCCCTACCTTCCCTGGTGGGCGATTGCTGGTGGCTCGTATGGGGTTGATCGACGCACGCAGTTCCTCCACCCAAACCCTGCTCATCGTAACGACGTTTGTGTTCGCCTATGTCTTTGGTGTGTTCTCCTCGTTTTCCTTGTGGTACTTGGTGCTGGCGCTGGTCCTGCCGTTGTTGTTTTTCTTTGGAAACACGCTGGGAACACCCGTCGTCTTGGACGAGGTGAAGGGTTTAACCGAACCCCAGCACCGTCAACTCGGCTTGTTGTTGCTCATCGTTTTTTTGTTCCTGCTGCCCGCCCAGCAACCGGTGGTTCACGGGAACGAATGGGATGACCCCATGCAGGTCGAGGTGGACAACCCACCGCTCGCCGATGCCCTGGCCGACGGCACCTGGGTGTCGAGGGCTGAAGTTCGCGTCACCAACCCCTCGTTCCTCGCTCAACCCTTTGCTGTTGACGTTCGTTATGAACAACGAAACGGCAATTGGCAATCGGTTTGGGATTGTGATGGGCTCGATGCGTTCACCCTCGGAGGTGCGGGGTGCGGTGATGTGTTGCTGCCAGGACGAACGGCTATTTTCTGGGTGAACCACACGTGGACAGGGGCCGCTGACCCGACCGCAGCGAACCTGACCTACATCGTTGAACTTGACGGCGCACCCTCACTCCACGACCGACGTGTCGCACCGGCGTTGGAGGTCACACCCGACGACCATTGGTACGATGTCCCTTCCACGCCGCCTCAACGCTGCGTTCAACTGAACGGGGAGTTGACCGTTTCATCGCAGCTGAACGTCAGCGTAGAGGGGGTCGTCATGAGCGACCTGCACCTTGATCCGGTTCAACTCTTGGACGGTGGACTGAACGCTACGTACGACACGGTCCCCGACCGAATATGCATGACAGGTGTTGATCCGGTGGTCCTCGACGCCGCTTCACCGGTGCTCCACCTCAACAACCGGACCTTCCCCGTCCTCAAACCCATGAAGGAACATCAGCTTCTCACGCTGGTGCCAGCATCAGGTTGGGTTATTGACCCCGACAACCAAAGCGGTTGGGGTGGCTTGATGGACCAGGGAGGCGTTCTCACGCACGGCGACGCCTGTGCCATCAACACCACGATGAGCCCACCCGCCCGTTCGAACGTTGGACCTTGGATTTGGGACACCAGCGTCCGCAAAGCTGGGCATATTCCTGCGGTGGATGCTGGGGAACAACTTGTGCTTCTGATGTCGGACGGGAGCAACCACTCCGTATGCAGCGATCCGTTTTCGCCCTATCCCCGGTTGAATTTCGACGTGAAAGCGGGGCCTGAACTGATGATCTCCTGGCTCAACACCACCACCCGGTTTGTGAACCAACCCTGGGCCTTGTCGGTGAATGGCACGTTGATCAATGCGGGCATGGGAGTGTTGGAATTTGAGAACCCGAACAGCGCATCCATCCCCTTCCGTCTCTCCCGTGAAGGGGATTTCGGTGAAGATTGGTTGCACGATTGGAACGGTGAAAACCTTCCACCCGGGTCCACTCGCCTCGAACTAACACCGCCTTCATCCGGCCTTGGAAGCATGTGGCTCACGTACGAATCCAACGCGGTGGTGCTTCACCTTGCCACGTATTCCTGAGGGCGAGCCATGAAGATCGCAGTGTTGGGGGTCGGTTCCATCGGCTCCGTGCTGGTGACATCGCTCGCAGAGGCGGAGCATGAAATCCACCTGCATGTCCGCGGAGAACGGGGTGCTGAAATGGCGCTGCAGGGGTTGGCCATTGAGGGTCACCGAACACAGACCGTCCAGCCCGACCGGTTTTCCTGGAGCTTCGACGAGCGTCCTCTTCCTCAAGAACGGTGCGCATGGGCCGACACGGTGGTGATCACCTCGAAGGCAGCCGATGTCCACCGGTTGCTCCATGTGGCATCTTTCCTCCTGAAGGACGATGGGTTGGTGGTGGTCATGGCGAACGGGTTGGGGCACCTTGAGGCAGCCGCCGCCGCTGTGGGGCACGAACGAGCAGCGGTGGCCATCACCACGCACGGTGCGCACAGGTTGCCTGGCGGCAAGGTCCGTTGGGTAGGAGAAGGCGTCGTGCGTTGCGGAGTGTCGCCCCTCGGCGATGCTTCTCGAGCCGAAACCCTTGTTCGCGTACTCGATGAGGTCGGCCTGAATGCACATCTCGAGAAGGATGTGCAAGGCATGGTCTGGGAGAAAGTGCTCATCAACCTCGCTGTGAATCCAATCGCAGCCCTCGGAGGGCTTCGCAACGGAGCTCTGCTGGGTCCTGAACTGTTCAGCACCTGCATGGAGGTGTACCGGGAGGCTGCTCAAGTTGCCCGATTGGAACGCATCGACGTCCCGGACGAATCAACGTTTGAGCAGCAGCTTCGGTCGGTGTTGGTGGCCACCTCGGAAAACGAATGCAGCATGCTTCAGGACCTCAAGGCGGGACGGGCCACGGAAGTCATGTGGCTCAATCAAGCCGTGGTATCGCTGGCCGAGCGACACGGCTTGCGTTTGCCCCTGAATCAAGCCCTTGCTGCCCTCATTCAGGCTTGCCGTCCTTGATGAGGTCGAGGTTGTGATGCAAACCCACGTTACGGGGTTGGTGGATCGCACTCTCGACCACCAGTTGCCCCACCAAGGCGAGGTTTCGCAATTCGATGATGTCTCGATCAGGCAGGGATGTTCGCCACATCATGGCAATTTCTTCACCAAGCAACGCAAGCCTGCGCTTCGCTCGTCGCAAACGTCGATGCGTCCGGACGATGCCAACTTCACGCGTCATCGTGGTCAGCAGGCTTCGGCGGTCATGGAGCAAGGGGGCATGTTCAACCAGCAAATCCAACCCCTCGGCGCGCCACGACGGGTGCACACCTCGATATGCGGCTGGAGGGTGTGCGATGAGATGCTCCGCCACTCGGGCAGCATAAACCACGGCTTCGAGGAGGCTGTTTGATGCCAATCGGTTGGCTCCATGCATACCGGTGCAGGCCACCTCGCCAATGGCGTAAAGGTGCGGTACATACCCGTCCTCCTCCCTTAACTGCGCTCGCCCGATGTCGTCCACGTCCAAACCACCCACCATGTAGTGGGCAGCCGGGAGGACGGGGATGGGGTCAACACCGAGTTCCAACCCTTCGCTGCTCAGGCGGGCGGCGATGTTGGGGAACTGCTCCTGCAAATGTTCGGCGTTCAAGTGCTCGGTCACCAACCACACGTGGTCTTCGCCCGATGTGGTTAATTCACGGTCAATCGCCCTCGCCACGATGTCCCTCGTAGCCATGGAACCGCGTTCTGAGTGCTGCAGCGTGAACGAATGAAGGTGTGGTAGGGGCGGTGGTGTGTCATGTTGGATGGCGTTGGCGACCGCCGTTCGCCAAGCGTTCAAATCCGCACTGTTCATCAGCACCGCTCCCTCTCCACGAAGGGCCTCGGTGATCAAGAAGGGTGTCGGCCGTTCGGAATGCAACGCCGTTGGATGGAACTGAATGAAGGCCATGTCTTTCACGCTGGCGCCCGTTCTATAGCCCATGGCCAAACCGTCACCTGTCGCCACACTCGGATTCGTGGTGTGGGCCCAAAGTTGTCCAACGCCTCCCGTGGCCAACACCACAGCATCAGCGCTGAGTGTCACCACCTCGTCGCTCATTTGGTCCAAACACCACGCACCTGCTACGCCTTCGGAGGGGGTGCCGTGGGAGCGTTGGATCAGGTCGATGGCCAGTGTGTTGGTTCGCAATCGAATGTTGGGGTGGCTTTCGGCCTTCGCGGCCAGCGCCCGTTCAATTTCACGACCGGTGGTGTCCTTGGCGTGCAAGATTCTTGGCTCGGAGTGGCCGCCTTCTTGGGCGAGGGCGTACCCACCGTCGCCCGAAGGCTGAAACTGGACTCCCAAGGCGATGAGGTCGTGAATTCGGGGTGCGGCTTCTTGGATCACGGAGCGGACAACCGCCTCGTCGCAGACCCCGTCTCCCGATGCCAAGGTGTCGTCGATGTGGGCCTTGATGCCCTCCTGGTCGGCAGTGTCTAAGATCGCAGCAATGCCGCCTTGGGCCCAGTTGGTGGAGGAATCCTTCGTGCGTTGTTTGGTCACGACCGTGACGGTGTGGCCAGCATCGGCCAGTCGGTTGGCGGCAAACAGGCCTGCAATGCCGCTGCCGATGATCATGATGTGGGCCAAATCCTCAGCCTCCCTGCATCAACGGTTGCGGCGCCCCCTCTTCATGGTGATGGGGGTCCGTTCCAACACGATACTGCTATCAATTGTCATCCGTTGGTCGGACCAGGTCTGCAGATGAAGGGAGGGCTGGGGACGTTGATTGGCGGCGCCATCGTGGTGTTTGTCGTGGCCAACGTTCAGCTCGGCATGGTGGCGCCACTGGCCATCGACGGTGCAGACGGCCACAAACTCGATGTCATGATGATGGCCGATCCTACCTGCAACTTCGACAGTGTGGAAAACGATCTCGAAACCATGGGTGCTTCGTATTGCTTGGGCGAAGCCGGCCAATGGTCCGGAGCTGATATTTTGATGTTGGTCGAAGGGTTGGTCATCGTGCTTGCCGGCCGTCTCGAACTTCCCCAGAACAAGGCATGGGCGAACCGATTGCGCAGCATCGGGAAGGTCGTTGGATGGGTGTTCATTGGGCTGGCGTTGCTCGACCGGCTCGGTTGGCTCCCAGCCTCAGCAAATTCACAAAGCCTGGCTGATTTCTTCCCGTTTGAGACCGAAGCTTGGCTCGTGCAAATTGCCTTTGCCGGGTTGGGTGTGTTCATGATCCGTGGTCCCAAATACTGGGAGGCAGAAGCCGTTGCCCAAACCCGCAGCAAAATGGAACGAAAGGCAGAGAAAGCTGAGCAATTCAAGTCTTCGTTCTACAACAAGGAGCGGCACAGTGAGAAAACGTTGGCCCGTGTTGAGCGGTCACGTTTCCTTCAGCAGGACAAGAACTTGGCCATGAAGAAACGCCGAAAGCAACTGCTCGTCATGGCAACCTGCCCCTACTGCCAGGGCGGTGGCTGCAAGCGCTGCAATGAGTTCGGCGTCTTTTGACGACCTCCGGCGTCGGCAGCCTTGGTCTGTAAACGCTTGACGCAACCCCTCTTGTTCGCATTCTTTAAGACCCGTGAGCAGGCATGCCGCAGGGTGGTGGGGATGCAAAATCTCCTCCGTTGAGGGATGGATATGTACCTGAAATCGCTGGAAGTGGAGAATTTCAAATCCTTCCGCGGCGAGGTGACCATCCCCTTTGGGCGCGGTTTCACGGCCATCACGGGTCCCAACGGCTCGGGGAAATCAAATTGCGGTGACGCCATTCAATTTGTTTTGGGACCCAAATCAAACCAGGTCATTCGTGCCAAAAACTCAGCCGACCTCATCTTCAACGGCGGCAAAAACTCGAAACCTGCTCGTGCTTGCACCGTCACCCTCGTGTTCGCCAACCCGGTGATGGCAAGTGGGCGACGGCGTGTGCCGCTTGAAAAAGACGAAATTCGAATGACACGCCACATCCGTCTTACGGCTTCCAACAATCCCGTGAACTCCTACCTGCTCGACGGTGAGGAAAGCTCGCAAAAGGTGTTTCATCGCTTGTTGGGTGCAGCCAACGCCCGGCCCGACGGTTACAACATCGTCCTTCAAGGCGACGTGACCAGCCTCGCCAAGATGACGGCAAAAGAGCGGCGTAAGGTGTTGGATAACGTGGCAGGCGTGACCTCCTACGACGATGAAATCCGCAAGGCAACGAAGCAAAAGGAGCATGTCGAATCGTACCTTGAGCGCATTGGGCTGCTTGAGAACGAGCAGAAAGAACGTCTGAAGACCCTTGCCGCTGAGAAAAAGGTCGCAGAGCGAGCACGCGACGTCACTGACCGCATCCAAGCCACGAACACCTTGTTGCTTCAGTCGCGCTATGCCAGCATCAAGAACGAACTGGCGTTCCACATCGACGAACGTCAGAAGTACATTCAAGCAAGCAACGACCTGATCGACGAGCATCGTGAAGACGAAAAACGCCTTTTGGGCTTGGACGACCGAATCGCCGAGTTGCAGCGAGAAATTGACCGACTCACCGGCGGTGAGACTTCGGAGTTGGCCCAAGCCATCAGGGCGCTTCAGGTAAATTTGGAGTTGAACGCTGACCGCGTGCTTGATGCTGAAAAAGAGGCTGAAGACGATGCAGGCCAAATGGTGTTGCTCCATGAACAGCGAAAGGAGACCGACGAGGAACTGAAGGCTCACATGGACGATGTGAACCAGGCCAAGGCGGTGCTCGCACAGGCCCGTGTTCTGTTGGACGAGGCGGCAGCCGAGGAGCAAGAGGTACGTGAGTTGCTTGACGATGCCGGTGAGCAGAACCAAGCCCTCTCGAGCGCCCTTCAAACAGCTGAAGCCCATCTTGCAGCGACCAACGAAGCCGTCAGCCACGCTCAGTCGGCGGTCGACCGATTGGCCATTGAGGCGGAACTTCAAACCCAGCAACTGGCCGAAGCTCAGGAGGCTGCCGAAGACCTTCGCTTGGCCCTGGGCGATCTCGATGTGAAAGAGGAATCGTTGGCAGCCGACGCGCCTCAACACGACCGTGCATCACTGGCCCAAGCCCTGGCAAATGCTCAGCGGACAGAGGCGCAACTCGCCGAGGATCGACAGCAGGTGGAAGCCAAACTTCAGAACGCTCGAAGAGCGCTCGCCTCCGCTCAACACGAAATGGAGCAGCGTTCAGGGGCAAAGGGTCTCGCCGGCGGTGCAAGTGCGGTGATTGCGGCACGGGACCGTGGAGAACTCAGCGGAGTGATTGGCACCATCGCAGAGCTGTGTGCGCCTAAGGACGATGATCACGAACTCGCCCTTGCCACAGCGATCGGCGGGGGCATGGCTTCCGTTGTTGTCGAGTCGGATGAAGATGCAGCGAGGGCCATTCGGTGGCTGGCAGAACACAAAGCCGGTCGGGCAACGTTCCTGCCACTCAACCGTCTCAACAACACCCGTGCAGGTGGTCGTGCGGTGATGACAGCGAAGAAGGACGGCGTCCTCGGTTTCGCTCATGAAATGCTCGATTATGACCCGCGTATCGACGTGGCGGTTCGTTTTGTCCTCAGAAACACGTTGGTCGTCAAGGACATGGCAACGGCACGGCGTCACATGGGTGGTGTCCGGTTGGTCACGCTTCGCGGTGATGTTACGGAGGCAGGAGGTGCCATGATCGGGGGCTCACGTCGTCGACAGACCATTGCCTTTGGAGGCCGAATTCAGGGTGCCAGCGAGGTTGAGAAGCAAACCGGATTGGTGCAACAGTACCAGTTGATGGCTGAAACCGTCGCAGCAGCCCTCTCGGAAGCTCGGCGCACACAGCAGCACCTTCGTCAGCAGATCAACGCCTTGGTCGACGACAGCCATGCCGTCGCCCTGCGAGAACTTCAAGCAGAACGCAAGCAAACGAAGGGTCTTCATCGCAAGGCCACGGATGCGGTGGCGAGCGTTGAGCGCCGCCTCGAGGCTTTGCATCAAGAGGCAAGGGTGGCCTTGGACAGGTTAACCGAGGCCCAGCAAGAGGTCGCAGCATCGACTTCGGTGATGGAATCAGCCAAATCGGCCCTGGAGGCGGCCAGCCCGCAGCACTTGCGTGATCGGATGCATGAGGCGAACCTCAAGCGGGTCGCTGCCGAAGGCGAAGCCGGGAAGGCCGAGGCGACGTTGGCAAACGGTGCCGGTCAGGAATCGCTCTTGCGAAGGCGTTTGACCGAGGTACAGGCCTCCCTTGATCATCTGGAGCGGCAAAAGGTCGCACGGAGTGAACGCATTGACGCCCTGCAGGCCCAATTGGCCAGCGATCGTATCGCCCTCAAGGAAAAGAAAGCCGAGCAAGCCGTGCATCTTGAAGAGAACAAAGGGCTCGAACTGGAGCGGCAAGAATTGGCGGATGAACGAACCGCGTTGCGTATCAAAAACGAACACCGACTGGAACAGGCGCAGCAACACCGGCGACTTGCTGATGAACTTCAACGCACGGTCTCTGAGAAGGAACTGGAACTTCATGGCATGGGGCAGGAACTGGTTGAAGCGGGGCTGTCCGTGACATCCTTCCCCGAACAACTTGGTAACGTCGGTGAGCTTGAGCGCACGCTTCGGCGCCTGCAACGCCGATTGGATGAGTTCGGCCAGGTCAACATGATGGCCATTGAGCAATACGATGCCTGTCAAGCCCGTCTGGACTTGATGAAAGACGAATTTGCTCTCCTCAAGCAACGGCGGCAAGACTTGATTGACATCACCTCACAACTCGAAGAGCAACGCAAGTCGAGGTTGCTTTCGGTGTTGGAACAGGTCAACGAGAATTTCAAAATCGCCTACAAAGAACTCTCCGACGGTGGTCGTGGTGAACTCTTCCTCGAACACCCTGATGAGCCCTTCAAAGGTGGCCTTGAACTCTGGGCCCAGCCTCGAGGCAAGTCCTCCAAAGTCAATCGGCAGCAGCTCTCCGGTGGTGAGCAGTCCATGGCAGCGCTTGCACTCATTTTTGCCATCCAGGATTACGATCCCAGCCCGTTCTATTACTTTGATGAAGTCGACCAAAACTTGGATGCTTACAACGCTGAGCGGATCGCAAAGATGTGTCGAAAACGCAGTCAGCGTGCGCAATTCATCATGGTGACCTTGCGGAAGGTGTCGCTGAAGTTAGCCGACCATCACATCGGCATCACGCACGGCGGGGATGGGTGCAGCCGCAGAATCATGGACTTCGATCGAGACCGCGCCATGGCCTTGGGTGAGGCGGCGTTGAAGGAGGCTGAAAACGATGCCAACACCAACGAGACACGCCTGCTGGACGCCGCAGCCGCTGCTCACGACATGCCTCTGGTGCCGGATGCGTTGGGTGTCCCGCAGAGCCTCGGGGGTCTTGTCCCCCACCTCGCTCCACAGGGAGGCTTGGGTGGTCTTGTTGAGCGAACCGAAGACACCAACGATGACATTGAAGAGCGAACCCAGGTGGCCCGGAAAGTCGCTGAACTTGCGGATGCCGAAGCTGCTGGTGAAGCCGAACAGCCAACGGACGATGTCGCGAACGTGTGAGGTGTGAGAATGGCGGAACGTCAAGCGCTGTTGGACCAATGGTTCCTCAAACAGGACATCATTGACACGTTGCTTGCTTCCGGTGAAGCAAAAGACGAGGCGGACGCCTTCAGCCAACGTATTCTCGCCATTGCTGCCGCAGAGGAGGCTGAGCACCAGAGTCTGCACGATCCGTTCGACCGCTCCGTAGCGCTCGTCCTTTCACTGGTTCGGGAGGAAGCGTTTGACCCGTGGGACGTCGATTTGTCCCAGTTCATTGCGTCCTTTTCGAAGCGGGTCAAAACCGGCGTGGGCCTCGATCTGCCTGCTTGCGGCCGATTGATTCGATTGGCGTGGGAAGTGCTCCACCATCAGTCGGCAACCTTGTTCGACCGGGTTCAACTTGACGAAGAACCCGAGGAGTGGTTCGATGACCTGGAATTCGGATGGGAAACCGAGCTTGATGATGAGGCATTCATGTTCACCCAGTCCATCCTCGACGGATCAGCAGACGGTGCGCTTCCTGAATTGTTTGACGAGCGTGTCCGTCGAGAAGAAGGCCGCCCCGTCACGCTGGGTGAACTGTTGTCGGCCTTCAAGCAAGCGGCGGACGATGCGGATGAAATGAAACGCCGGGAGCACCACAGGCGCCTGCATCAAGAGGAGTTGGCCGCCTACCTTGCCGACGTTGGTGGCCGAATGCACAACGAAGACCTCGAGGGTGATATTGAGCGAAGTTGGCTCGCCATGAAAGCAGCATGCGCCGAAGCCGACGCACAAACCGTTCCTCTGCTCGAGGTCATGAAGCACCTCCAACCTGTTCTCGAAGCCCGCTTTGGCCAACACGTCCTCGATGTTGAAAACGAAGCGTTTGTGTCGTCCTTCATCGCAGGCCTGTTCCTCACGCACCGAAGGGTTGCCAGCATCACGCAAGAAGGTGACACCCTCGGTTCAGTGATGCTCAACGACCTCTGGCCCGATGTGAATGAATTTTCTGAAGTGTTGGCACGCGTGGAGGCCACGATGCAAGACGATGCGGACGCCCTCGAAGGCGAAGCGACGGGCTCCATGCACCGCTTGGAGGCCATGGCGGAACGGGCAAAGAAAGCTGAGGCCAAGGCTGAGCGCCAGCGAGCACGTGCTGAGGCGAAATCCACGCATTCCGGAGATTCACGTTCTTCCGCTGAATCCGTCGAGGTGCCAGAGGTTGAACCGGGGGGAGCAGCGAAGGAAGCTTGGCCGACCGATGTTCACGCGCACGAATGGTTGGTGGAATGAGGTGATGCTGTGACGGAATTACCCCTTGAAACGCTGATTGAAGCGACGTTGTTCAGTTCGGGTAAATCCATGTCGGTGGCTGAACTTTCCGATGCCCTTGGTTATGATGAAGACGAAATGTTGGATTGCTTGTACTCGCTTCAAGCCACCATGAAGCGGCGCCGTGGGACGGCCCTCCAAATGGCCGAAGTAGGCGACAGGTGGGCACTCGAAGTGAAGCCTACCATCGCAGGCCATTTGCCCAAGGCGACCAAAACGGCGTTCCCTCAGAAGCTGCTCAAAGCAGCAGCCCTCATCGCTTACCATCAGCCGATGTCACAGTCACGTTTGGTGGACATGTTGGGGCAGAAGGCCTACGATTACGTGAGAGAATTGGCTCAGTTGGGGATGATCGATCGAAGAAAGGACGGCAACACGCGGCGACTGACCACCACGCGTCGTTTCGCGGAGTCGTTCGGGTGCCCCTACACCGATCGAAAGCGTGTCAAAGCGTGGTGGCGTGAGCGCGTGCAAGAGGTGGGTATCATCGATGAGCTGGGCGCAGGGCACGATGTGTTCCGGGAAGAGTCCGAAAACCAGGGGACGGTACAATCCAACCTCCCGCTGTTGGAAGAAGAGTGAACCGTCACCCGTTGCGCATTTCGGCCAGCCAGGCCTCGGCCAAGGTTTGCGTGCGTGCACCGTCGTAGGCCTGCAAGCGGGCCGCCAGGGCTTCAATCTCCTCGCCTTGAGCACCGGCCGTCACGGCCATGTTTTTCGCGTGGAGTTTCATGTGGCCTGCCTGAATGCCCTTGGTCGATAGCGCACGAAGAGCGCCGAGGTTCTGTGCAAGGCCCGCACACGCCATGATACCGGCAAGTTCCTGCGCAGATTCAACGCCCAGAATGGCGAGGTTGGCCCGGGCAGCAGGGTGCACTTTGGAGGCCCCTCCAACAATGCCCACGGCCAGCGGAACTTCCAACCGGCCAACGAGGTTGCCATCGTCGTCTTTGGTCCACGAGGACATGGAGGTGTAACGCCCTTCGTTCAACGCCGCCCAAGCATGACACCCGGCTTCAATGGCTCTCCAGTCTTGGCCGCATGCCACGCCCACGCTGCTGATGGCGTTCATGATGCCCTTGTTGTGGGTGGCAGCTCGGAATGGGTCGTGAACGGCAAAGTGTTGGGCTTCGAGAATGCCTTCGATCACAGACGCTCCGTCTTCGGCAGAACCGTCGGTGGACATCTCCACCGGTGTGAACGTTGCTGTGACCCTGGCGAGCCTGTGTGCGGCGAGGTTTGACAGGATGCGAAGATGCGCCCTTCCTCCGGTCAAACCTTCCAATCGGGGAGCAAGCCGTTCTGCCATCGTGTTCACAGCATTGGCGCCCATCGCATCCCTGCAGTCCACCAAAAGGTGGACAATGAGCATGGTGCCCATTGGGGTGGGCAGTTGGCGGCACACCACGTCTTTGCACCCTCCGCCCAAGGCGATCATGCGGGATGGCGTGTCGTTGCAAAACGCCATCATGGCTTGTTTTTCAGATAAAATCACAGCTTCAGCCGCTTCGACATCGTCAATGTCGAGCAATTGAATTTGAGCGATCATGATGGGGTCGTCGTTGTTGGTGGTGAACCCGCCATGGGTCAAGCACCGCTTGGCCATGTTGGATGCTGCAGCGACCACGCTCGACTCTTCCAAGCAGAAAGGAATGAGGTGGTGTGCGCCATCGATGACGAAGTTGGTGGCCACGCCAACGGGGAGGGACATGGTGCCAATCACGTTCTCAATCATACGGTCTGCTGCAGGTTCGTCAAGTTCTCCGTGCTGAGCGAGGGCGTTGATGTCTTCCGGACGAAGGTTGGCAGCCCGTGCCACCTCCGTGCGCCGCTCTTCGACACTTTTCTTGTAAAATCCCTTGAGGCGGCTGTTGTCGACGGCCATGTTGGTTCCCCG
>WTJK01000037.1:44765-48465 GCA_011524855.1 Methanobacteriota archaeon
GAGTTTCTTGAACTCAAAAATTATCTGAAGTACCAATCGCCTCGTCGGATATTACTGGTTGGTTCGTTCGGATCAGGCCGAACCTCGCTTCTTCGGTGTCTTCAGCCCTACGCATCGACCTTCGCCTCGGTGGAACACTTGCGGGCACAAGGGCCAGGTGATGCGTTGCTGCGCGACCTCCATGCCCAACTTGTTGGAAGCCAGGCACCGGTGCATCACGCTGACCTGGTGAAATCCTTGGTCGATGCCTGTTTTGGCTTTGCGAACGGTCTTCCACTCATTGTGATCGACGTTCCAGCCAGCGACACGTCCGTCCTGAACGTTGCACTGAGGGATTCGCTGGCCGTCCTTGAACGGCTTCGCGCCCTTGTTGTCTTGGTGTGCGAGCCCCACGAGCGAAGGCAACTGCCCCCAAACGTGGCGGGTTTGTTCGATGAAATACGTCTCGAGTCCTTCGGGCCTCAAGAGGTCGTCAGTCTGGTGGAGCACCGTCTGTCAACGCTTGGTGTCTCTTCTCTTCCGTTTACGGCCATGAATGCAGAGGCGTTGTTGGCACGATGCGATGGATCCCCTTTGGCCGTGTTGACGTTGCTTCGCAACGCCGTGGATGCCGTTCGAATGGGCTCAGGCGCACCTGTTCCGGCCACTCCGAGTGTCGGTCAGGCGAAAATTCTCCCGAGGGACGAGCCGTACGCCCTTGGTGTCCTCAGCGGTTCTGAGCACCCCCCAGTCCCGAACGCTGCCCCGACACACACCACGGCTGGTGGCTCGGTCGAGAGCATGGAACACGAAGGCATTGAAACTCCCCGTGTGGGTCCTGATTCAACACCGCCGGACGCTGCGCTTCGAACGGGCGTGGTCTCGAGCCCTAATGAGCTTGAGATCGCCCCGGTTCTGGACCAGGGTTTGCCAATGGATGATCCACCCAACCATGACGAGGGGGATGCTCGACCACTGACACAGAGCGGTCCGTTGAGCGAGATGGCCTCGACTGACGCTGAGATGAGCGACACCGGTGAGGCAACAAACGGGGCGTATCCTTCAACACTGCTGGACCCCCTCGATCCGGTGATCTTTGATGCATCCACGCCTTGGACAGAGCGGGTTGAGCCTGCGGCCGACCTCCGCCTCCCGTCCCCAAGCGCTGGGTTTGATCTGGACTTCGACGGTCTGAGCCGAGCACAGGCGGAAGATGACCCCCTTCCTCCCCTGCCCGGGCCTACCTTCGGCTCTGGCATCATTGACGCTTCAAGCGTAGCGCCCTTGCCCAAAGGGATGTTCAGCAAACTTGCAGAACGGAACCGATCGGCCAACCAACAATCGAACGTCTTCGAGCCAACGGCACAGGACGGGGATAACGGTCTGAATGCCGCCCCACCTGTCTCCCAGTTCAGCCTTGAAGACGACGTTGACGCATGGGCGCGTGAGGGTCTGGTTCGAGAGACCGGTGACGAAATCGGTGAGTTTTGGGTCGCTCCGGGGTCGTTGTACGAACCTCCTGCGCCCGAACCGGAGGACGACGAACCGGAGGACGACGGCTCGGATGCAGCGCTGTGGGAGGTTGCACAACCTCCATCTCTGTCCCAAGGGGTTGAGCCCGCACCGCACACGGCCGACCACCAAGCCACCGAGGCATTCACAGGCCTCGTGTCAACATCTTCAGGGATGGACGCCAATCGCCTGGATGAGGTCCATGCGATGCTCAGCAGCTTGGTGATGGCTCTCAAACCCGAGCAAACAACATCGTTGTTGTCGTATTTTGAAGAACGACAACGACCGGCCCGTGGTCCCAAAGACGTGCATCCGCTCAACCACATCGCCTTGAATCAACTGAATCTGAGGGAGGCCTATGTTGTCGACCAAGCCCGGCAGAGGTGGATTTCGCCTTCTGATGAAGCCGTGCTGGCCCATCTCGGCGTTCAACGCTCGCGTTTGTCCCAAATTTGCAACCGCTTGCTTCGGTTTGGTATTTTGGAGGCGCAACGTGAAGGACGCTTCCGCAAATACCGACTCACCAAAGCTGCAGAAGCACAACTCATTGCTTGGGGTGCCCTTGAGGAGGTGGTCGCATGACCTGGTCGATTCAATGGTCTTGGCAAGCACCCGAGCGCGTGGCAACCATCGCAGCCTGCGAGGGCGGGGCGATTGTCAGCACGGGTCTGGATGTCGTGTTGTTGGAGGGCAACGGTGAGGTGCGCTGGTCTGTTGAGTTGCCGTTCAAGGTCCACGCTGCCGCCGCCGTTCAGGGTACGGTGGGTGTTCTTGCAGCCCATGCCTTTTACCTGCTGGGGACACAACACGGCGAATTTGTCCATGAGGGAAGAACAACGCCCGGAGGTTTCCTTGACCTCCTCCCACGCCCGGGAGGCGGCTGGGTTCTGGCCTGCCGCAGAGGCCAACTTCACCTGTTTTCCGCTGAGGGTCGCGGTCTTCGGCGCATGGAGTCCGGTCCAGTTCGCCGCTTGGTGGGGTGGTTTGACCGGGAGCATCTTCTCTGGCAGGACATGGAAGGTCGACTGTGCTGTGGCCGATTGACCGGTGACGATCGCATGCGACGCCTCGATGACCGGCCTTGGAGTTGGGTCTCATCCCTGCATCAGGGCAAGTTGCTGTTGCAAGGTTCAGACGGGGCGCTGTGGGAAGGCATCCCCCATCCGTTCGGTTGGGATCAATTGGCTCAGATTGAGGGTGCCTCAATGGAGCCGATGGCGGGTGTTCGGGCCGGTGATGGATGGTGGGTGCTGGGCATTGAGGGCCGACTTACCGCATTGAGTTCCTTGGATGCAGCGATCGAAGACGGCCAAGGCGGTGACACCGCACCTTCTGGGTTGACCGGTGCACCGCATTTCGGGGATTTGTTGGTGCTCTGTACGCCCGATTCCATGATGACCTGCACACGCGACGGTCTGCTTCGCCAATGGTCTGCACCCCACCTTCACGATGCTGAACGTCAGGGTCGGTACAAAGCAGCCGCAGAGGCAGCCCTCGCTCGGGATTGGGATGAACGACGCGTGATGTTCACGCGTGCTCGCGACGCTGAGGACCTCGGCAAACTGTCGTTGGCCATTGAGTTGTACGAAGCACTCGGTCGTACCGTGGATGTGAAACGGTTGCTTCGAAGGCAAAAGGAGGGTGGCGAATGAGCGATGGCAACGTGGTCACCGTGGCGAAGGTCGAAGCTTACCTCGACATCACACGCCGGGCGAGAGCCAAAGCCACACCGTTGGTTGAATCCGGAACAACCGAGGCCGACCATCTGGCTGTCATGCTCCGCATGGCGGACGATTATGCCTCAGACGCAGCCCATTTCGCTCGTCAGGGCGACTTGGTCCGGGCGTTTGGCGCCATCAATTATGCCCACGCTTGGATCGATGCAGGCGTCAAAATCGGCTACCTCGACGGGCACGGGGATGACGTGCTGTTCACGTTGCCGTGATTGGGTTCACAACGCATCCACGAGGTTGAGAAACGATCCCTGCTTAACTTCCACGACCGGGAGGTTCGCCTCAAACAAACGGTGTTTGAGATCGGTGTCCACGGTGAGGGTGGCGCATCCACGGGCGGCGGCGATGCGAAAGAGGTCGTCGTCGGTGTGAACCGCTGCTGCAGGGAGTAATTCAGCCCGTGAGAGGAGCAACGGCAGAAGGAGGCCTTTGCGAGCGGAGCGGTCCTTGTTCAAGCGGTTCAACTCCTCAAGCAC
>WTJK01000056.1:0-6850 GCA_011524855.1 Methanobacteriota archaeon
GGCCGCTGGGTGGACCCGAAGGGGGGCCGCTCGGAGGACCGGATGGAGGACCTGAAGGCGGGCCGCTCGGAGGACCGGACGGAAGGGTTGGAGGGCCGGAAGGTGGTCCCGCAGGGGGACCACTGGGGGGTCCGGAAGGAGGTCCACTCGGCGGCGCAGAAGGTGGTCCCGCAGGAGGGGGGCTGGGAGGCGAAGGTGTCAGTGGCGTCAACAGCGGGTCAGCGGCAGGTTCGGGATCGCTGGCGAGCGGTGTGACCGGCGGGGGAGCAGTCGGTTGTTCGGCCGGAAGGGGCGTCAACAACGGGTCCGTTGCTGGGGGTTCTGCGACCGGCGGGCTGGGCGTCAACAACGGTGCTGATGGAGCAGGTGCAAGCAGCGGGTCAGCGGCCGGTGATGGGGCAGCCCGCGATGCTTGGGCTGGAGCAGTTTCCTCCTTCATCCATGGAGGTGTTCGTGGCTTGTCTTCGCCTTCGGTCGTGACAGCATCACCTCGCAGCACCTTGGTAGCACCGCCCTGGGCGTTTTCACCGACATAGGAGGTCATGACAATGGAATCAGGGTTGATAATGCCCCGTTCTTCGGTCTGGCCAAAGGCGTCAAGGTTGGCGTCGAACGCGCCGGCAAACAGGCTGCTGCCGATCGCGTTGCCAAGCCGTCGCCCGGCTTCGGCTTGGTACTCAAACCCAGCATCGTACGGGCCGAGGTTCATGCGCTGGCCTCCGCCCAAGAACTCGAACGACCACGTCCCGGTTTCAACCCGGGCTTCGAATTTGAATTGGCGGGTCAAGCCCGGTCCAATCGACGTGATGCCTTCAACCGGTTCGAAGCGCTGACCTTTGTCGGTGACCAAATGAGCTTGCAGCCCCCCGATGGGAATCGCAGATTCGTTCATGATTTCCACGACGACCTGAACGATGTCCTCGTCGTCGTCGTCAATCTCCATGATGGACGAGTGCAACGTAGCGTGGAGGGAACCGGCTCGTGTGGAATGGTCGTCACGCATCGGGGCTCACCGAATTGCCGTTTGAGAAGGCTGTACTTCAAGGGTGTGTCCCCTTGCGGCTTCCTTAACGCAATCGCAACCGAGTTTCCGAGGGGAGAGACCAATCCACGGCGGCCACCGTGTGGTGCTTCCGGTCGATGGTGGTACGGTACTCTGCTTCTTTGGATTGGGCGTTGAAGGTGTCCCGCAGACCGAACCACAGGGCGCCAACGAAGGGGACGAGGTAAACCATTTTGGCCACGGCACGCGGACCCCAGTGATGCTGGTCAAGTGCGGTGCCGTTGTCATGCACGATGGCAATGCGGAACCCTCGCTGAGCCAACGAGCGTCCCATCGATTGACCGGTGTACTTGAAGTAGAGGTAAAACGCTGCGAAGAACACGAACCAATTCATCAAAAACGCCGCACTGTAGCGGCCACCCTCCAGAAGCATGTCGGCGTTGAACAGGTTGCCCGTGAGTTGCCCAGCTGTGAAAAAACTGAGCACCACGGAGATGATGACGGTGTCCAGTGCGAACGCAGCCACCCGTTTCCACGCGGGGGCAATGAGCATGCCCTCCGGTGCGGAGGCCAGCACGTTCTGGGCCAGGGTCCCGCCCTTCACGATGGTCACCGGACTCTCGGCCATGGTTTGGGGTGCCGCTGCGCCTTTGTCAAGGTGCGCTTTGGTGTTCAAGCGTGGCTCACGTGCCAAGCGAACAAGCCGGATTCATCCGCCCAATCGAGGTACGCCCGCCAGTCAGGATGGTAGCGAAGCGTGGCGGGATGACCCAAAACAACCAATCCACGGCGAGCTCGCGTGATGGCGACGTTAAGCCGGCGATGATCGGCCAAAAAGCCGACTTCACCGCGGTCGTTGGCACGAACCGTCGAGAACACGATGACCTCTTTTTCCCGACCTTGGTAGCCGTCCACACTCTTGATTTCGAGGCCTTCGAACCGCTCCCCGGTTTCTCTCCCTCCCGCCTGCATGAACAGGTCGTTGAGCAAGCGAACCTGGCCGTTGTAAGGGGTGACCACACCGATGTCCTGCGGCGTCAAGTCACCCATCGCCAGCAAGTCGGTCACGACCGTCAGCACCTTGGCCGCCTCGTCGCGATTGGAGCGGCTTTTGCCTTCCTCGTCTTCTTCCTCTACGCCGTCGACCGGAACAAAGGCCATCGGCTTGTCCCAATTGGGCCAGAGAAAACCTGCAGGTGCGGGACGTTCGGTGGCCTCACAACCGTCTTCCAGCCGGTTTTGGTAAAACCGAGCACTTGGAAATTCACGCAGAACGGGGTGCATCCTGTACTGGGTGGTCAACATGCACGAAGCCAACCCACAAGCGATGAGCCGTTCAAAGAGGGACCGGTTCAGACCGCCGTCCTCAGCTCTCCGGCTCACCACCGTTGGAGGCAACTGCTGGTGGTCCCCCACCAGCACGAGTTGACGGCACCCTTTGACAATGGGCACCAAGGCACTTGGTTCACTGGCCTGCGTGGCTTCGTCCATCAACACGATGGGGAATTTTCGGTGGGTGAGAAGGCGATGCCCGCAACCGATGGTCGTGGCGCAGATGACCTCAGCCTCGTCAAGGATGCTCTCCGTCATGCGCCGTTCCATCTCCTGAATCTCTTTTCTCGTGAGGTTGATGTCGCGGTGCATGAGCCCCTTTTCTTTCCCCTTGAGGGAACCGAGCGCCTGCTTCATCTGACGCTCATCGTCGCGGGCCATGGCCAGTTCTTCTTGCAGCGGATGCCGTTCCAGTACGGCGTCAAGCGTGGCCATGCGAAGGGGTTCTCGCACCTTGACGGGCCGGCCAATCCGAAGCGCCTTCACGCCAGCGTCGAGAAGACCTTCGAGGAGGTTGTCCACCGCAACGTTCGATTCTGCCGTCGCCAAGATCGGCCCTGCCCCCTTCTCAGCCAACGCACGGAGCAAACGCACAGCGGTGTGGGTTTTTCCGGTACCCGGAGGGCCTTGAATCAGGGTGAGCCGTTGATGCATGGCGGTTTCCACGGCCGCCCGTTGTGAAGGATTGAGCCCCGCCATGGAGGGCGGGGGTCCCGAGGGACCGCGAGGTCCGCCACGGATTTCGGGCGGAAGCGCTGCGTTTTGGTTGATGTCCAACACGTTGGCGAGCAACACATCCCGCAACACGGTACCCCCGTCGCCTTCTGTGGAGTGAAACGCGATGAGGGCCTCGTGCATGCGATCGTGCGCCACCCGATTGGCGCCGCGATCCAACCGCCAGGTGCCTTTTCGAAGGTCTTTCGGCCGGTCTTTCACAACCACCCTGAGCCGCGTGGGTCCTCGGTCCAAGACCACCCCTTCCACCACCTTCTCCGTCCAAGGTTTTGAGCGGGAGATCAGCACGATATCACCGGGCGTGAACCGATGCTCGGGCATTCGCCCCCCGTCTCGGGCTTCGAACACCAGGACATCGTCGCCGAAGAAACGTCCACGTGCGCGTCCCGTCAGGTCAAACAACGCCAAACCCGAGGCGGCCAAACGTCCTTTGGTCCACGTCGTCCATCGCTCCTCTACCAGTTGTGTTTCATCGTCGAGTTCCTGTTTGATGAGGTCGGTGAACCGCGTGAAGTGGTCCTGGCTCCTCGTCCATCGGTCGGGCATCGCCTCCCCCGGTTCAGGTTTCGCTTCCGGCAGCGAAGCGCTGCTCATCCGCTTCACGGTGCCTTTGCGCCCCATGGAGGACGACAGCCTCCCCCCCTCCATCAGGGTATGCTTCCCCTTTGAACAGAATCCCGGACGGGAAACCCTCACTCTTAAACACGAACCGCTCAGGGCTGACAACGGGTGATGAGCGTGTTCGGTCGCCGTAAGAAGGACAAGGAGGTCGTCGGCACCCCCTGTCCGTTTTGCGAACACCTGAACGAGCTCGGGGTGAAGCAGTGCGTGCAGTGCTACTACGAATTCGCCAAAGCCGCTCGGGACCAACCGATGGCACCCTCCACGACCCCCAACAACGAAATCATGGCGTTGTTGCTTGGGGAGAACGAAGAGGCAGAGGATGAGGGCCCTGCTGTGGAGGCGGTCCTGTCGATGGACGACGTGACCGTTGATGTCGGCCAATACGCCGTGACCGGAGAAGCGGATGACGAGGCCACACCCACCGTCGCCTCGTTCGATTACATTGAGAGCGTCTCACCCACCCTCGCTGCCACCGTCCCTGCGGCAGATGCGGAGCCTACGCCTGACGAGCTTCGTCCGGAAGATGCGCCGAAGAAAGCGGTCGCGTTCGAAGTGCCGGACATCGACCCGCTGGCGGAAGTGGCCGAGCCCGTGCACACCGGACAGGGCGGCGTGTACCTCAGTGAGACCGACACGGCGGCCGACACCGACATGAGCGATTCGGTGGGGCCGTCGCCTGAGGCGGGCGTCGATGCCCTGCCCGACCTGCCTGATGAGGAAGAGCGCGCGGATGAGCCCATCTCGCTGGCTGCTGCTGCCGTCACGGACGAGCCTGAAGTCGTCTCCGCCGTGCCCGATGTCCCCGACGTTCCCGATTGGCCCGTGGAGACCGCTCCCGCAGAAGCCCAACCGCTGACCACACCGGACATTCCGGATTTGCCGTTCGACGATGAACCCACACCCGCCGTCCCAACAGCACAACCTGCCGCCCCCGTGGCTCAGGGTTCCACCCCGGACCTGCCGTTCGATGACGAACCTGCATCCTCTGCCCCATCAGCACAACTCGCTGATGCGGTGGTTCAGGGTTCCACCCCGGACCTGCCTGACATGGAGGAGCAAGCGGGGACATTTTCGCCCGACCTTCCCGAAGACGAGCCCGTGCCAACCCCAAGCTTGCCCGACATAAACGAGGGCACGGGTGAGGGCGTGGCACCAACACCCGCTGCTGCATCACCTGTCGAACATCGGATGTGGCCTTGGCCTGCGTCAGAGGCATGGTCCAACCAACAAGTGTACCAGGCGGTCATCGCAGCGATGGAGCATGTCAAGCACGGACGGTTACCTGCCGCCGCCACCGCCCTCGACGAGCTGGGACCTCACCTCGACCACCATCTCGACATGTTGCCTCACGTGACCGCCATCATGATGCATGTGGGCCGGAAACAGCATGCTGAATGGACCGTGAACATGGCCGCCCATCTCTTCGGAAACGACCCACACGTTGAACAGGCAAGGGCTCAGGTCCCCGCATAGGTGAGCATGATGACGACGACCCCCACGCTGGCGGTCAACGACCACATCGTCCTGCAACCCGTCAACAAACACGTCGTGTCCAGCATGGTGGAAGCCTACCACGAAGACACGGAGGCCGCCCACACCGCGCTGCCCTGGCTGGAAGCCAACGACGACGTGCGCCGGCAATTGCGCGACATGATTTACGACATTGAAGCACAAGACGGGGCCGACCAACTCCACTTTTGGTCCATCCATGACGGTGAAGAAGCCGTCTTTTCCGGCCTCATTGGCTTGGGTGATGAATTGCAATCGCTCCACGCCGACTACAACCTCGGGTACTGGGTCCGCAAGACCCACCGTCGGCAGGGTTTGGCCTCGTCCTGCGTCAATGCCATTTTCGATTGGTTGGAACAACGACGTCAGCCCTGCACCGTTGAAATCGTCGTCCATCCCCACAACGAGGCAGGCCTTGCCACCGCTCGCTCCATCTGCGAACGATGGAACGGCGAGCGAGTGGAGGAGTTCATCGGCATTGAATTCAAAGGACGCACGGTACCGCACGCCTTGCACCTCATCGATCTTGGCCGGGGCGAAGCAGCGTGAAGACGTGGTTCACCGTCGATACCGACGACCTGCGTCACCTTCCCGTGCATCAAGGCCATCCCACCCGCAGCAAAAAACCGTTCACGGGCTCGCCGGAACGCATGTCGGAGCGGTTCCAGCAGGGATGGACCGGTTTCCACCGTTGGATGGCCACCCACGACCACGCCGTCACCGTGTTCCTCATCACCGACCTGCTGGAAGACCCGGCTTTCTCACCGATGTTCAGGGAAACACTGCGGACGTACGGCCGGCGCATCACGGTTGGCTGCCACGGTCACACCCACCGGTCATGGTCGGCGTGGGGCGAAGACCGAGCTGGGTTTGAGGCCATGTTGGTCCGTTCGGAAGCACACCTTGCCTTGTGCGCGGAACACCATGTCCGACCATGGTTCCGCGCACCGGCCGGCTACGTTGCCTGCTGGATGGCCGAAGGGTTGGCCAAACACGGCTTCACGGTGGACAGCTCGGTCAATCCGTCGTGGGTCGTTCGCAGCAAAACCAACGGCGAGGGGTGGGACTCGGTCACGGCAGCGATGGAACGGGTGGGCTTGGTGGAACGACCGTGGTTCACATCCTGGGGCATGCCTGCCAACGGTCCAGCCTTGTTCCGCTTCCCGCTGTCGGTGGTCGCTCGTCGAGCGTGGCGGCGTTTACCCCCTCCGCTGAAGGCCGAAGAGATGGATCTGGTCACCCAACCTGATGCCGACGTGGTGACGGCGTACGTGCACGTGCTGGACTTCGCACGAAACAACGGCACCTGGACACCACCGTTGCCCCGGCACCATCGCTAAGTTGGGTGCCTTCCACCCACCGGTCATGGAGAAGGTGAACTTCGCAGAGAAACTTGGGTTGTTTGACGACCGGTGGGCCCCAAAAATCGTGGCTCAAATGAACGATGTCCACTTCAAACTGGCCAAAGTTGAGGGTTCCTTTGTTTGGCATGAACACGGTGACACCGACGAGGTGTTCATCGTGGTTGACGGCACCTTGTGCATCGAATTTGAGGATGAGACTGTGGTTTTGGAGGCTGGCGAAATGCTGGTCGTTCCCAAGGGCACGCGACACCGCCCCTTTGCCGAGGCAACCTGCAGCATCCTC
>WTJK01000056.1:6950-16436 GCA_011524855.1 Methanobacteriota archaeon
CGGGCCATGATGGCGGCCATGTCGTTCAACCCGTTGTCACCATGGAACATCCCGGGACGAAGGGCGTGCTCCCACAACCTGACCACATCTTCAAAATCACAGAGATGGACATGCATCAACACGGCTTCCATGTTCTCAAAATATCGGTAAAGACCGCTGGGCGAGATGCCGGCGCGCTTCGCCAGCGCTCGCATTCGCAGGTCAAGGGGGTGCACCTCCTGGAGCAAGCGCCGAGCTGCCTCAACGATGGCTGCTCTTCGTACAGCTTGGTGTTCGCTGGACCTGGCTCGCTGAAACGAGGACGCACCCGAACCTTCGACCATGACAACTCACCACCGGCGCCTCTACATCATCTTAACGGAACATTGTTCCGTTATTTTGATATAGCCGGCCACAAGGCCACCGAACATGCCTCGATCGCTGCGCATCGCACCCGAACTCCAAACCATCGACCTCACCGGCAAAAAGTACGTCGTAACCGGCGGTTCATCCGGCTCGGGGCAAGCCACCGTGGAGTTTCTCGCCGCTCGCGGCGCCAGCGTCATCACCACCGGTCGTGACGTGGAACGCGGCAACAACAACTTCAGCAAGTTGCCCGCCGAAGTTCGTGGCCGCATCACGCTCCACCGGTTGGACCTGCAGGACATGAACAGCGTCGAAACCTTCGCCAACACCGTGCTGTCCACGTGGCCGTCGTTTGACGGGCTGGTCAACAACGCCGGTGGAGCACTGATGTCGAACGGGTCGTTCGAGCGCAACGGAACGGTGTACGACAAGCAATTCGTTGGCAACCACGTCGGGGTGTTTCACCTCACCAACCTGTTGCTCCCAGCCTTGGAGGCACAGGACGGTGCACGACTGATCAACCTCTCCTCGGTGATGCACGACCAAGCCAAGGGGCTCCAATCCAGTCGAGCCCAAATCCACTGGGAGGACGTCCATGCTCGAGACCGCAAGTTCGACGGTTTTGACCAGTACGCGCAGTCCAAGTTGGCCAACCTGTTGCACGCCAAATCCTTGGCACGGAAGTACACACCCGACAACATCGCCGTGTTCCCGGTCCATCCGGGCAGCATCACCAAAGGCAGCCGTTTCGCACGGTCCATGGGCCCCATCATGCGGGCGTTGTTGGTTCCCCTCGGGATCCTCATGGGCCCCATCATGCGACCCATCACAAAAGAGGACGGAGCGCAAACAACCCTACACTGCCTGCTGTCCAAGGAGGCGTTGCAGCACCACGGCGTGTACCATGCCCAAACCGGCATCAAGCACAGCGATGGGGTCCGCGGCGGTTGGCCGTACCGTTCAGCCAACCCCGTTTCACACGACGAGGCCGCTCAGGACCGCTTGTGGGCCATGAGCGAATCGTTGGTGGCCGAGCTCAAAGCCTGAGCGTGTCGGCACTCAACCGCCCGACACTTGCCCGTTACATGGGCCCCTGAAGTTGTGGCCTGTGCTCAAGCGTAGCAATAGGGTGCGTTGATGCCCGTCACTCGGTCAAATCCACGCGTTCGTTGGTCACACCCAACTCGCTCACGGCGCGCTCGTAGACCTCGGCATCAAGGTCGGCAGAGCGCACCAGCGAGGACAAGGCCGCCAGCGTGATGGCAGGAGCATCGATTTCGTAGAACCGACGCAACGCTTCCCGCGTGTCGGAGCGACCGAAACCGTCCGTGCCCAGCACGGTGTAAGACCCGGTGACCCATTGACGAATCATGTCGGGCACGGCGGCCATGTTGTCGGAGACCGCCACCGTGGGCAGGTCTTCGGCGAGCATCGTTTCGACCCAAGGTTGAACCTTCGCTTGCGTGGGATGGAGACGGTTGGTTCGGTCGCAGGTCAGCCCTTCGCGTCGAAGTTCGTTGTAGGAGGTGACCGAGTAAATCTCGCACCGCACGCCGTACGTTTCGAGTTGCTCCACCGCTTGCAGCACCTGCATCATGATCGGCCCGGATCCCAGCAACCGAACGATGGGGCCATCGCCTTTCGGCGCCCCCCTCAGCAGGTACATGCCGCGAACAATGCCTTCGTCCACGCCTTCGGGTTTGGGAGGCATGGGGTAGTTCTCGTTGTAGATGGCGATGTAATGGAGGACGTCTTTGTTCTCCACGTGCATCTCTTCGATGCCGTGACGAACGATGGTGGCCAGTTCGTAAGCAAACGCAGGGTCCCAAGCACGAACGGCGGGGTTCGTGTGCGCCATCAGAAGGGAGTGACCGTCCTGGTGCTGAAGTCCCTCGCCGTTGAGCGTGGTTCGCCCGGAGGTTGCCCCCATCAGGAACCCACGGGCGCGCTGGTCGGCGGCTGACCAGATGAGGTCGGCCACGCGCTGGAAGCCGAACATGGAATAGAACGTGTAGAAGGGCACCGTCGGGTAGAGGTGAGTCGCATAGGACGTGGCCGCCGCGATGAACGTGGACGTGGCCCCGGCTTCGTTGATCCCTTCCTCGAACAGTTGACCCTTGGCGGATTCTTTGTACTTCATCAGCACCTTGTGGTCCACGGGCTTGTAGAGCTGCCCTTCGGGGTGGTAAATGCCGAACTCGGAAAACAACGGGTCCATACCGAACGTGCGGGCTTCGTCGGGGATGATGGGGACAACCCGCTGGCCGAAGGCCTTGTCCTTCATCAGCGCCCTGAGCACCCGAACGAATGCCATGGTGGTTGAGACCTCCATGTTCCCCTTGGTCCCGGCGTCAAATTCGGCGTAAGCACCGGGGTCGGGCATCTCAATGGCTTCGCTGGGCACCGTTCGCTTGGGTACCGGCCCGTCGAGCGCTTGACGGCGTGCTTTGGCGTAGTCGGCCAGCGCCGGCACGTCTTCGGGCAACACGTAGGGGTAATCCTCAAGCTGCTCGTCGGTGAACGGAAGGCTCAGGTCCGTGCGCATGTACTGCATGGTTTCCATGTCCGCCTTTTTCTTCTGGTGCGTCGTGTTTCGTCCGGCAAAGGCTGGACCCAAACCGTAGCCCTTGATGGTGCGGATGATGACGACCGTGGGCTGACCTTTGTGGGCCGTGGCCTGTGCATAAGCGGCGTGCAATTTGACAAAATCGTGACCGCCGAGGTCAGCGCAGAGCGCTTCAAGATCGTCGTCGCTCCATCCTTCGATCAGCGAGGCCAACACATCGGTGTTGAACAGTTCCTTTCGGATGGTGGCGCCGTCGGCGGTGAAGATGCGTTGCTCATCACCATCAACCAGCGCTTCAAGGCGAGCGGCCAGTGCACCCGTGGTGTCCTCGGCAAACAACCCGTCCCACGAAGAGCCCCAGAGGACCTTGATGACGTTCCAGCCTGCGCCGCGGTACCGCCCTTCAAGCTCCTGTACGATCTTCGAATTCCCACGAACGGGGCCGTCCAGCCGTTGGAGGTTGCAGTTCATCGTCATGACGATGTTGTCAAGGCCTTCACGACCCGCCAAGGAGAGTTGCGACAGCGATTCGGGTTCGTCGGACTCGCCGTCGCCCATGGTGTACCACACACGAGAGGCGGTGGTGCTGACCAAACCACGGTCCTCGAGGTAGCGATTAAACCGGGCCTGATGAATCGCCGTCATGGCGCCAAGCCCCATGCTAACGGTGGGGAACTCCCAGAAATCAGGCATCAAGCGCGGGTGAGGGTACGAGGAGAGCCCTTGTCCACCGGTTTCTCTTCGGAAGGCCTCAACCTGGTCGAGCGTAAGCCGTCCCTCCATCCACGCACGAGCGTACACGCCGGGAGAAGCGTGGCCCTGCCAGTAGAGGTGATCACCGGAGCCGTCGCCTTCTTTTCCGCGGAAAAAATGGTTGAAACCCAGTTCCCAAGCGTGGGAGGTGGAGGCGTAGGTGGAGATGTGGCCACCGATGCCCTCGAAGTGTTTGTTGGCCCGCGTCACCATCATCATGGCGTTCCAACGTACGATACCGTGAAGTCGCTGTTCGAGCGCCAAATTCCCGGGGTAGACACCTTGGTCGTCGGGGTGAACGGTGTTCATGTACGCCGTGTTGACGACGTCCACATCAACGCCGGCGTCGTTGGCGGCTGCCACGGTTTCCAACATTAGTCGGCGGGCCTCGTGCGGGCCGTGGGCTCGCTCCACCGCACGGATGGAGTCGCGCCACTCCTGCGTGGTCACCGGGTCTGGGTCGGGTGATGTGGACCTTGGATTGAAACCGATACGAAGCCCCCCTCGTCCACCCCTCCGTTGGGGAGGATTTCAATCCCTCGCCGTAGCGCACCAATCCGTCCCACCGACCTAAGCCGCCTTTCTGCGATGAAGTGGCTGGACATCGTTGCCGCATCCGGCGCCGTGCGATGGTGTGCGCCGAGGGTGCAAAACCCGAGGGGAACCCATCGCAAGGGTTTAGAACCGACTTTCCGAGCGATGAAACATGTCCGTTGAGGCTATGGTTCAGAAGATGATTGACGATTTGACCGCCGCTCTTGTCGACGCTGCAAAGCACGACAAGGGCAACAGCGCCGCAGGCACCCGTGTCCGCAAGGCCATGCAGGCCGCCAAGGCCGCTGCCCAAGACGTTCGCGTCAAGGTGCAGGCCGACAAGAACGCCTGAAGTTCAGCCAACGATCCAACGGCCCACTGCGGGCCAACAGATTCAATTGTTGAAGGCATGAGCGTTAGCCATGCTTACTCCGCTTGAAGGCGTTCGTGTCCTCGACTTGTCCAGGATCCTCGCAGGCCCTCATGCAGCTCAAAGTTTGAGCGATTTGGGTGCTGAGGTTCTCAAACTTGAGGCGCCATGGGGCGACGACACCCGAACATGGGGGCCGCCGTTCCAGACGGGGTTTGATGGCGAGGAAGTGGCTTCCTACTTTTTGTCGTGCAACCGCGGCAAGCGCATTGAGACGATCGACATCAAAACGGAGCGAGAGCGACTGGCCTCCCTCATCGCCTTCGCTGACGTGGTGATTGAGAATTTCAAACCCGGCACCCTTGAACGCCTTGCGGGCGAACTCCCCGAGGACGCCATCGTGTGCAGCATTTCAGGCTACGGCCAAGATGGACCGAGACGCGATGAACCGGCGTTTGATTTGACCATGCAAGCCAGAAGCGGCATCATGGCGATCACCGGCGAAGCCGACGGTCCACCCGCCAAGGTGGGCGTGGCATGGATTGACGTGATGACCGGCATGAACGCTGTCAGCGCCATCCTGGCCGCCCTCTATCGACGCGAGCGGACCGGCAAAGGTGCTCGCATTGACATCTCACTGTGGGACACGGCCGTCGCCGCCCTCGTCAACCAAGCCCACAACGCGCTGGCCGGACACGAGCCGCAACGCATGGGCAGCGCCCACCCCAACCTCGTGCCGTACCGCGTCTTCGAAGCCAAAGACGGATGGTTCGCCATCGGCGTAGGCTCGGAAGGCCAATGGCACAAGCTGGTGGCTGCTTTGGGGTTGGACGTGCCCGATGCTTGGAAGGACAACGCCGAACGCATCCGCTGCCGCGACGACGTTGAGGCGGCCGTCCAGGAGGCGGTGCACCGCATGGATCGAGCCGAGTTGGAAGCGACCCTCATGGGCGTGCCGTGCGCTCCCGTGAATTCGGTGACGGAGGCTCTCAACGATCCGCAATCGCTGGCACGCCGTTCTGTTCGTGAGCACGAAGGCGTGCGTGTGCTGGCCAGCCCACTGCGACTTCAAGCGTCAAAGGAAAACAACGACGTTTGACCGCCTTCCCGCAGCACACCGCCTTCCTTGAGTTTCTCGAACGCCTGGTCCATGCGGCGCTGGCTGAAGCCACGCTCCACCTGAAGGAATTGAATCAGCCCTTTGCGGTCCACTTGGCCGGGACGGAGATCGTCGTCGGCCACGTCCACCGCAGGGTGGTTGAGGAAGATTTCACGGATGTCGTCCAAGCGCTCCGGGACATCCTTTCCCTTGGCTTCGCAGACCGCTTCGACCGTGCCGTGTTGCTTGATGAGTTTGAGGCCGGTTTTGGGTCCGATGCCTTTCACGCCGGGGTGATAATCGGTGCCGATCATGATGGCCAGGTCCACGAGTTGCTCGCGACTCAATTCGTTGGCTGTCAGCATGCCTTGCAGGTCGATCGATTCGGCATGGACCACTCGACCGTAGCGCTTCGTCCCATCGTCCATCATGTTGCGCACCAGCACGGGTGCTCCGTAGAGCAGGGCATCCCAATCCTGGGTTGCCACCACGTCCAGCTGCCCTTTGGCCGCCATCACCGCTGCTTGGGCTTCCCCCTCTGCCGCTGCCGTGACCCAAGGGACACCCATCAGGTCGAGCAGCTGTTGGGTTTCCTTCACCATTTGAGGAGAGTAGTGCATGATGCGTGCCGCCATTTTCTGTGCCAGTGCGAAATCGCCGGCTTCCAGTGCTTCCTTGTGCACGGCCTCTGCTTCCAACCGTCGTTCACGTCGAGCCGCCATCTCGTCCGCTTTGAGTTCGGGCGAGGTGCCGTCGAACACGTAGACCGGGTGGATGCCGTGCTCCAACAACGTGGCCGTCCGATGGAGGAAACCCATGAGGTGAGACACCGGATTGCCGTTCTCGTCGCGAAGCGGCATGCCGTCGCCTTGCGGTGAGCGGTCGCGTAGGGTGGTGAGGAATTGGAACGCTGTCAGGAACGCATCGATGCCCACCCGTTTCCCGGATAGGGCCTTCAGGTTCGTGGTTTCCTTCGGAGCGATGTCCTTCAGGTTGCAGCCCATGGCAGGAACCCCAAGTCACCGTATGTAGCGGTTCGCCTGCGAACGCATGAAGAAGCCCGGGCCGCACCGATGCGCATGGGCGATGTCTTGGCGTGTCTGCGCGGTTGGCATCCTGCGCTGGCATCCGCAGAACTGGCCGCCTTGCTGCCCGATGCGGTGCTGACGGTCACCCCCTGCCCACGATGGGTTCGGGTGGACCAAAGCACGGTCTCGGCTCGAACAGGGGCGTTGGCCGTCGCTGCTGGACTTCAGGCGTTTTTGCTCCACGGCGAGACCCTCGCGTGGACGGGAGAGCCAGCACCGCTGCTGGACGCCGTGGCCGCGTACCTCGAGCGCCATCCGGTGGACGGAACGGTCCGTGTCCAAGCCTGGCGCCAAGACCAGCGCATCCCCGGCGTTTCCACGAGTGCGCTGGCAGCCTCCATCGGGGAATTGATGGTGGGACGCGGCTGGGACGTGGACTTGCACAACGCAAACCACGTGCTTGCTTTGGTTGCCGACGGACCAACCGCCACGCTCGCCTTCGGTTGGATGGAGGGCGGTGGCCCAGCACCGTTTGAGCACCGTGCCCGGCAGGCAACGCAGCGTCCGTTTTTCAAACCGGTCAGCCTTGACCCAAAACTCGCTCGGTTGGTGGTGAATCTCGCCGGTGGCCCTGTGGGCCGTGGGCCCGTGGTGGACCCGATGACGGGAACCGGGGGCTTTGTGATCGAGGCCTCGCTCTCGGGACGGGCCGTGCTTGGTTTGGACATCCATTCCGAAATGGTGGCTGGGGCCACCGCCAACTTGGCGTGGGCGCACGACGGCGATGTCCCCGCCAACGCCAGCATCCGTCGCGGTGATGCCACGCGCATCGAAGATGTGTTGCCCGAAGGGTGGCACGGCGAGGTGGCTGGGTTTGTGCTCGACCCACCCTACGGTCGAAATTCCCACGGGACCCAGGGCGCCATGCCGCTGCTGGTCAACACCCTCGCCAGTGCACGACGAACGGTGAAGCCCAACGGTGCATTTGTACTGATTCTGCCCGTTGAGCCGATGGGCGAACGGCTGAACGGCGACGTGCCGTTCGATGAGGCGGTTCAACCCTTGCACGGCGATTGGTCCGACCTGCTGAGCCTGATCCGAAAGGAGGGATGGCAGCCCGTGCACGCCCACGTTGAGCGGGTTCATCGGAGCCTCAGTCGGCTGATCCTTCTTGCACGATGCGCTCCTCAAGGTTGAGCAAGCTCGTCGCCACGTCATCAGCAGGGGCATCGAACGCATCCCGGTGGGGGCATCCCTCGTCCAACACCGCCTCGTCGCGTTCGTTGAGCACGTAAGGGTAGGTCTGACACCCCTTCGGACGGATGTCGTACACCGAACACATGCCCTCGCCGTTGAGGTCGGCCGTGTCCGTCAGCAGAAACACGCAGGCCCGGGTGTGAGCGTTATTGAGCAGGGTGCGCACCCCGTCGTTGTTCACCGAAAAATCGTCGACGGGCATACCGGTACGCCGAGCAAGCCGGGCGGCTTCAGCTCGCGTGATGGGCATCGTCGTCTCCCGGCAGCACGCCGAACAACCCATCGGCACGCAAGGCAAGGACCGCCCCATGGCCCGACCCAAACGACCCGCCTTCTTCAAGAAGGGGGGGCGACTCGGAGGAATCACGGGCGATTAGGGTAGTCTGGATATCCTTCCGGCCTTCGGAGCCGGAGACGGGGGTTCGAATCCTCCATCGCCCGCCACTCCACCAAGATGGTACCGTTGAGCCCACGCACAGCGACGCAGTACCCTGATGGCAACGCCACGAGAAAAACGAAGGCTTAAGTTTCGCTGAACGAAATCTAACACCATGACCCTCGGTGTGGATGGCCGGGTAACGCCGCTCCGACGTGCCGAGAACCATCTCGCCAACCTGCCGAAAGGGGATGCTGCGTTGCCGGGTTCACCGGTCATCACGATCAAAGGCGACATCAAACGGACACCAGCACAATTTCGTTCCTTCAACCTCACCGAACGGGACGTACAGCGTTTTTGCGCCCGTATCGCCCTTCCCGATCCGCTGTTGCTGTTCATCGAAGACATCGATGGGTTGCCGCACATCGTGCTCGGCGTGGTGGGCCCCGACAATTACCAACCGGAGCGGAGCGAGGAAATCGTCTACGGTCGTCGCTGGCGCGTTGAGCGTCACCTCTCCTACTCCGAAATCCTCCAAACGGTGTTGTTGGCGGGGAAAACAGCGCTGGAACACGAGCTGCGTGAACGCATCGGGGTGGACGGTACCACGCCCTTCAACGCCCATCAGGACCATGAATTGATGGCGGACGTCTTGAACAACGGCGTGGTCCTCGATGCGCCCCATGTGCCCCTCAACAGCGTGACACTCAACGGCCGCCCGCTCAACATCCAACGCTGTCACACCGTGCAGGGGGTTGGCGATGTGGTCTGCATTGACCTCGGAACGGGCAACACGGGCAACATGCCGTTCATGACCGGACAGCTTCAGGCGCTGGTGACCGACGCCCGGGCGCCGCTGGAGGCCGTTTGGGATGCGCTTTTGCACAAGGCGACCCAATGGCTGCAGGCCAACCTGTTGCTCGACGGCCAAGCCGTGTTCAGCCCGTCGATCTCCGTTCCCAATCGCGTGGCGTTTTCCAAGTTCCATCGCAACGATGTCCGCCTCAACGCCTCCGAAGATTCGGTGCAGCAACGAGGGCGAATGAACGCTGACATTGACACGGTACGCGCCCCCGTGATTCGCCACGGCCCGTGCAACACGCCCAACCTAGAGCGTTTGGTGGCCATGGACCCCGAGCACGGTGTTCGTCCGCACCT
>WTJK01000006.1 GCA_011524855.1 Methanobacteriota archaeon
TCAGGAAGGTCTCCAACCATTCCGTCGTGTGAATGTCCAGGTGGTTGGTCGGCTCGTCGAGGAAGATGACGTCGATGCCGTTGAGACCAACCAGCTGTCGGGCCAACGCGAGTTTGGCCTGCTCGCCACCGGAGAGCTTGTTCACGGGCATGTCCATCGGGTGTTGGTCCAGTCCAAGGCGCTCGAGAATGCCCTTGGCGATGCCGGCCACGTTGCCTCCACCGCTGGCGGCGAGGGTTTGCTGGAGTTGGGTGTAGTGCTCCATCACAGGCTCCCAGTCGCCCTCGTAGAAGGCCGGGTCCACCATCTGGGCTTCGATGGCGGCGATTTCCTCCTCGAGTTCCTGAAATTGCCGCCCTTTGCGGCCGAGTTCTTCTTCGATGGTGGAGTCGGATTCGAGGTCCCGGATTTGCGTGAGGTAGGCCAATCGGATACCGGGAGCGAACTCCACGTCGCCCGTGTCTTGCTTTTGCTCGCTGATGGTGTTCAGGAGGGTGGTTTTCCCTGCACCGTTGTGACCGACGATGCCGATGCGGTCGCCATCGTTCACCTTGAGGTGGATGTCCTGCAGCACATCAACGGCACCAAAGGAGCGGTCAACGGCCTCGACATTGATGAGTTCACGTGCCATGAGGGTCCCTCATCTTGTTCGCATCGTTGACCGTTGATAAAAGACCCTCCACCCAAAGGCGCCTCAACGCATCCAACGCAGGGTTTCATCTACCAGCAGACCCTACCCATGACGATGTGTCGGCCCGTCATCCAATCCTTGGTGGTCGTGGCGCTGTTGCTCGGCATGGGTGCACCCTTGCTGGGAACGGAACCGGTGGGTTGGCTGGATGACGAGCCCCATGAACCCTCTGCCGTCGCTGCGTCCACGTCACTCATCGCCGACAACACCCTGCTCGTGGGCGGTTCGGCCGATGCCGTGGGGCTCACGCATCTGAACACCACGTACGTGGCGCTGCTCGCCCACACCGGCAGCGGTGAAGTCGGTACGCACACCTGGTCGGGTGCGGATGCCGGCGGGCGGCTGGTAGCGTTCGACCACAGCGGTGCCGTGGCCTCATCCTCGCAAACGGTCGGCGACCCGTTCCAGTTGGTGAACACCGGCACGCACCTCGTCGTGCTTGCCAACACCACGGCGCCGGGCGTGCTGATGCACGCCTATGACGATGCGCTCAACCACGTGGCCAGTGTCCACCTCAACGCCTCGGACGGCACGAACAACGCTGACGACCTGATGCTGCTGGCCGTGTCGGGTGAAGACGAGGCCGTGGTCGCCGTGGTGACCTGCCCTGCAACCGGTTCCGAATCGTCGTTCATGGGCTCCACGTGCGCAACGGCCGGCAACCGCCAACGCGTGGTCACGGTGGGGTGGGACATCGCCAACAACACCACCACCGAAATCGTCGACGCGGCTTGGTTGACGGCGGAAAGCAACAGCATGACGCATGCCCTGCTCGCATCCGGCGGCGTCGCCTTGGACACCGTTGGGCCCAACCCGGCGTGTCCTCAAGCCGTTCACGTGAGGAACGGTGTCCTTCACGGGATGGCCAACGCTCATTGCGATCGCCGGTACCTTGACGACGCCACGCATGCGACCAGCCTGTTCGGAACGACGAGCACCTGGACCACGTTGGGCAACAACCGCATCGATGTGAGCATGGGCCTGACGTTCGCGACCTACGCCATGAGCACCCAAACCGAAACCTTCGGAGGTGACCTCATCGGGTTCGACGACTGCACTTCCGGCATCGACATCGAAGTGGACGTGATGCATTATGGGGACCACTCTGCGCTCTTCGTGAACGGATGGACGGGTGGGGGCAACCAGGTCTGCCAGCTCGTGGCGCATGAAGCGAGCGACAATGGCAACAGCGACACCGTCACGAACTTCCGAGGCAAGGATTCCAACATGGTGCTGCTCGGCACCACCGAGTTTGACCAGGGCATTGCCGTCGAAGCAAGCCGTGACCTGCTGTCGTTGGCCGCCACCAGCAACGTGGCCGGGGGTTATGCCGCCGTGTGCCATTCGGGCAACCTCGCCGACCCGAACAACGCCATTGCGCTGGGCGGCCAAAACGAACAACTCACTGTCGTCGGGTGGGACAGCACCGGCGTGACCAACGCTACCGTCCACGACGTCGACGCCGGATGCGCCACCCACATCGCTGCGGGCTTGGGCGAATTCGCTCTCCTGCAGGACGACGGCGTGCTGCAGACCTTCACCCTCTTCGGCGTGGACGCAGACGGCGACGGCTACGGGTTGACCACGGACGCTTTCCCCAACGACCCGAACCAGTGGAGCGACCAGGACGGGGACGGCTACGGCGACAACGGCGGGTTCAACTCCAGCGACGATTGCCCCTATGCCTTCGGCAACTCCACCCTTGGCAAGCGTGGCTGCGCCGACATCGACGGGGACTCGTGGGCCGACGATGCCGATCTCTTCCCGCACGACAGCACCCAGTGGGCCGATGAGGACGGGGATGGCTACGGCGACAACACGTCGGGCAACCTTGGTGACGACTGCCCCAACACCGCTGGTGCGTCTTCGAGGGACCGACGAGGCTGCCTCGACGTGGATTTCGACGGCTTCTCCGACGCCAACGACCGTTACCCCAGCGACCCGACCCAGTGGGAGGACAGCGACAGCGACGGCTACGGTGACAACCCGCTGGGCGTGAACGGCGACAGTTGCCCCTCCACCGCCGGCAACAGCACGCTCGGCCTGCTGGGCTGCCCCGACACCGACGGTGACGGCTATGCCGACCAGGTGGACGACCTGCCGTTTGAGCCAACGCAGTGGAACGACCTCGACGGGGACGGGTTCGGTGACAACGTTCAGGGCGTGAATCACGACGAATTCAAGTTCGACCCCACCCAACAGACCGACACCGACGACGACGGGTACGGCGACAACCCCGGTGGCACCCGCGGCGATGCGTGCCCGACCACGCCGGGTAACTCGACCGCCGACCGTTTCGGTTGCCCCGACACCGACGGTGACGGCTACTCCGACGCCGGCGACGGGTTCCCCAACAACCCCGAGAAGTGGATCGACACCGACGGCGACGGCTACGAGGATTCCTTCGACGCCTTCCCCTTCGATCCCACCCAATGGAACGACACGGACGACGACGGGTTCGGTGACAACCGCTTCGGCTCCAACGCTGACCGGTTCCCCCTCGACGGTACGCAATGGTACGACATCGACGGGGACGGTTACGGGGACAACCCCGAAGGCAACGATTACGATGCCTTCCTTGCCGAGCCCAGCCAATGGTCGGACATCGACAACGACGGGTGCGGTGACAACCCCAACGGGCGCAACCCCGACCTGTTCCCCAACGACCCAACCCAGTGCGTGGACGCCGACGGGGACGGGTTCGGCGACAACCTCTCGGGCAACAACCCCGACCCGTACTTGTTCGATTTTGACAACGACGGGTACAACGATTCCATCGACGTGCTGCCACGCCTCGCTTCGCCGGGCGACCTCGACAACGACGGGGTGCCCGACGACCTCGACGCCTTCGACGACAACCCGCTGGAGCACAGCGACAACGACGGCGACGGCATCGGCGACTTCGCCGACCCTGACGACGACAACGACGGCATCCTCGACGATGCGGAACTGAACGCCGGCAGCGACCCGCTGGATGCGCAATCCAGGCCCATTGAAGGGTTCGAGATCATCCTGCCGGGGACGGCCATCGCCCTGGGTGCGTGGGACCTCATCGGCGTGTTCGTCGGTGTACCGCTGTCGACCTGGATCATGATTGGCATCTTCACGCGAGGCGGACGAGCACGCCGCTTCGAAGGGATGTTGCAGAACGCCACACGACGTGAGGAACTCGAGGACATCGCCAACGCCTACGAGCGAGCCGTGATGATGCGCATGCTCGGGCCCCACCAAGCGATTCGACTCGAGCGGCTGCGCACGGAACTCGACGATGCACTCGAGCAGGCCATGCACGAAGCCTACAGCGGTCAATCAGCGCAGGCCACGAAGGAGCAGTGGGACGAATACTACCGCCAACAAGCGATGTACGAACAGGCGCAGCTTCACCAGGACGGCGGTCCGACCGCTGCCGAGGCGCACGCCGCCGAGGCCGTTCAACCGGCGTACGACAAGCAGATTCCCGAGGT
>WTJK01000016.1:0-2854 GCA_011524855.1 Methanobacteriota archaeon
GTGATGGGATGCTCAAATCTTCTCGTGAAGGTCGTTGATGGCCTGGATTTCGTTGTCCACGTACTCACGGAGCAGGAACACGAGATCACCCAAGTTCTTGATGAGGGTCATCCGACCCTCGATGTTGGTGTTGAAAAACAGTTCAGGAATCTTCGAAAGACCCTTCACAGGGCCGTCGTTGGCGAGGTTTTTGATCTGGTCTTCCAAACTGATGTCGGGTTGCACCAGCATTTCATCGTCGTCGTCGTACTCGTCGTCGTACTCGTCGCTCATGGTCATCCGCCTCGGCCGTCGGTTTTTGAACATAATGTTGGAACAATGAGCCGAACCGATGCAAAAAGCGAGGTGGTGGAGAACTTCACTCGTCCCGGCCCAACAAGAACGCAGCGGAGGTGGGTGCTGGTTGCTCCGAAGGGTACGCACCCCAGTAGGCCTCCCTGGCTTCTTGGTTCACCTGCATGCACGTCTCTACATCAGTGGGTCGGTCGGGCATGCTCGAGGTCCCGTTCAGATGGAGGATCATGGGCTCAATGTTGGAGAAATTCAGCACCCCCCACCCCACTTGGGTGCACGGTGCGACGGGCGACACGGGGGTGGTTCCAGAAGTGGGGTCCCAGGTGTTGAACGAGGGGTACCACGCAGAGAGGTTCAGCGCATGGCGGATGTCATGGTTGAAGACGTTGGCAGCCGTTCCGTCCGTCCAAGAACCGTTGACAAGCGCACCGGCTCGGTCACCGGACGCCCCAGAGCCAAGATCGCCGGTTTCTTCTCGCAAGTGGTCGATGATGAAGGAGAGGATGCCTGCTGTGCGGGGCGTCGCAAACGAAGTTCCCGATGTTTCATGGTATCCATCCACGTCGTCATGGTTGGGCAAGAGTTGTGTCCAGTCGGCGGCAATGTCCGGGTAGGAACCGGACATGGTTTCCTTTTGGTCATCGCCTTCTTCGGCGTAGCCTGCGATGCCAATGGACCACGGGGGCCCAGCGGTCGCATCTTGAACGGCTGGCGACGGTGAATTGTCAGCGGCACCGGTGTGAATTTTGTTGTGAACGACCACGGTTTCGTAGGTCCCGGACTCAATGCCAGACACGGGCAGTGAACCGATGGCTCCGAACGAGGTGGAGACGATGTCAACCAAGGGCGACGTCCCTGCCGCCATCACGGCGTTGTTGGAGAACCCTTCAACGAAGAAAATGACGGCGTCCGGGTTGGCGTCGAGAACCGCTCCTGTCACGGCGGTACCATGGCCATCTGAAGGGTCGTCGAGGATGTGGATGTCCGTGCCGCCGTCGGGCGATGTCCCGATGATTTTGGTCCCTTCGAAATACACGATGTCGGAGGTGGTGATCGTGTCCCAACACGTCTCTCGGTCCGCTTCGTACCGCTCTTGCCAGCTCCCCTCGAACGTAGGGGTGCACCGCTTGGTCACACCGAGGCCTTCCAGCAGCCATTCAGGGTAGACCTCTTCGGTACGGAAATGGTCGTGGTAGACGTTGATACCGGTGTCGATAGGAGCGACCACGGAATACGAACGCCAATCATCTCCAAACACCACGCCTTCACTACCGGTGTTCAGCGGTCCATCTTCGTCGTTCAGCATTGACACGCCAACAAACAAACTCGCGACGATCAGCGTGGCCACCAGCGCCGCCAACGGCCCTCGGTGTGAAACTGCGGCCACTGCGTCAAGCGCAACGTCCACCGAATCAGCCGCATCGCTCGCCGCCATGAGGTGGGCTATCGTGCGATGAACGAAAGGTTGCCGGTCGCTCATTCCCACTCAATGGTACCAGGAGGTTTGTGCGTGATGTCGTACACCACGCGGTTCACGGCGCCTTTGACGGTGTTGGTGATGCGGGTGCTGATCTTCTGGAGGATGGCGTGGGGGATTTCGGAGTACCTGGCCGACATGCCGTCCATGGATCGGACGGCACGCACCACGATGGTCTCCCCGTACGCACGAACGTCCCCGTGGACACCCACGCTACGGACAGGGAGCAGTGCGGCAAAGTATTGCCAGGGCAGCTCCATTTCGCCCCGTTCGGCCGCCGCTTCAAACTCCTCTTCAACGATGGCGCAGGCTTCTCGCACCACGGCCACGCGCTCGGGCGTCAATTCGCCAAGGGTTCGAACGGCAAGGCCTGGACCGGGGAACGGTTGGCGTTCAGCGACGTTGATGTCGAGGGTCCGAGCGAGGGCCCGCACTTCGTCTTTGTACAACTCGCGAAGGGGCTCGACGACCGTGAGGGTCATGTCTTCTGGGAGCCCACCGACGTTGTGATGGGACTTGATGGTGTCTCGGACGCCACCGCCCGATTCAATCCAATCCGGGGCGATGGTCCCTTGAACGAGGTACTTCGCTCCGCATTTTTCTTGTTCGTCCTCGAAAATGCGGATGAACAACTCACCGATGACCTTGCGCTTTTCTTCAGGGTCAGTGACACCCTTGAGGGCCTCAAAGTAACGGTCGGCCGCTTTGACGGTGATCAGGTTAATCCCCTGGGCAGCGAGCAGCGCCTCAATCTCTTCGGTCTCGTTCTTTCGCATGAAACCGGTGTCGACGTACACGCAATGCAGCAGGTTGCCCACGGCTTGGTTTGCAATCACGGCTGCGACGGTGGAATCCACACCGCCGGAGCACGCAATGATGGCCACGTCGTCGATGGTCGCCTTGAGGGATTCAATGCTCTCGGCAATGAATTCCTCGGCGTCAAACATCTCAAGCACCGCCGTTGACTTCTCGGTCTTGGGTCTTGACGCGCTCAATTTGATCGAGTTTGTTTTGCTCAAGCGCAGCACCGTATGCAGGGTTGGCCAGTGCCAGCATCTGCACGGCGAGGTAGCCGGCGTTGTC
>WTJK01000016.1:2954-9949 GCA_011524855.1 Methanobacteriota archaeon
CGCATAAGCGGCTCGATGCGGAGTTGATGATGGCCCACATCGTCTTTGCAACCGTACATCACCACCACGTCCCCGAGATCGTTGCGGTACCATGCCATAATGGCAGGGTTCCAACGTGCGCTGACAAGGGTCCATTCACCCATGGCCTCCAATGCGGGCACGGGCACGCTTGGGTCCCATCGTCGTTCCCATCCCGGTTGGTTGCAGCGAGCAAGGTGGTCAAGGGCGAGGAACAACATCGGGACACAACCGAACGTCAAGCCGTGCGGAACCCACCACCAATCGTCCAAGCCCAGGCCCCAAATCAGTCCCAACATGGTGGCAGCCAACGCATAGCACGCCACCGACAACTGAACCAAGGGCGTGCGCCACGCCCCTTTGCGCTGGGCCGTGCCACTCACCAACGGGACCATCAAGAGGGACAACGCTGCGATGGCCAACGGGGTTCGGTAGGCCTCGAAACGCTGAAACGCCACCATGAGGACTTGAAAACCAACGGGAAGCAACGCCCACGCAAACAAAAACAGGGTCGGGCCGTACGACGTTGTCGGACGGTACGTACCCCATACGCCGTCGGTGTTGGGACCGTCGGCCATGAAGCACGGAGGCAAACCGGTTTCATCAACCTGTCCGAAGGGCCGCTCACGCCTCATCAAAGGGGTGCTTCAAGCAGAGGTTGCGGGCGGCGTACACCTCGTCCACGCGCCGCACGGGCGTCGTGATGGGGGCTTCATGCAGTGTTTCAGGGTCCGTTTTCAACACCTGAGCGAAGTGCTCGGCAAAGGTGTCCAAGGTGTCTTTGGATTCGGTCTCGGTCGGTTCGATCATCATGCATTCAGGAACGACAAGCGGGAAGTACACCGTTGGTGCCATGTATCCGCGGTCCAGGAGCCCCTTGGCCACGTCCATGGCGGAGACACCCAACGCTTCCTTGGCAGGTTGCATGGAGAGGGTGAATTCGTGCTTGGCGACTTCGGTTTCGGCGCCGTCCTCAAACAAGTGATCCACGCCAGCGGCTTTGGCCTCACGATGAATGGCGTGGCGGAGGTAATTGGCATTGAGCACGGCGTGTTCTGACATTTGCTTCAGGCCGGATCCGTACCTTCGGTAGTAGGCCCAGCAACGGATGACCGCTCCGGCGTTCCCGTGCCATTGTTGCACCTTGCCGATGCTGTGTTCGGGTTCATGCCACCGGTAGATGTGACCGTCAAGTGACCGGTGCACGTCTTCTGGAGACGCCTCATCACGAGCCGCAACTGGCCCGGGCAAAAAGGGCGCCAAATGGGACTTGACACCAATGGGACCGGACCCGGGGCCACCACCGCCGTGGGGTTGGGAGAAGGTCTTGTGAAGGTTGAAGTGGACGGCGTCGAAGCCCATCAGGCCCGGTGATGTGATGCCGAGAATGGCGTTGAAGTTGGCCCCGTCGTAGTACATTTGGCCCCCTGCATCGTGAACGATCCGGCTTGCCTCGGAAATGTCGGCTTCGAACAATCCCAGCGTGTTGGGGTTGGTGATCATCATCGCTGCGGTGGTTTCGTCAGCGACGGCTGCTAGGGCTTCAAGGTCCATGCGGCCGTCTTCAAGGCTGGGAATTTCCACGATTTCAAAACCGGCCATCGCTGCACTCGCAGGGTTGGTTCCATGAGCGGAATCGGGCACGATGACCTTCGTTCGTTGGTCTTCACCTCGAAGCCGGAAGTACTCCTGAATGCAACGGATGGCTGTGAATTCACCCTGTGCCCCAGCCACGGGTTGCAAGGTGACATCGTCCATCCCAGCCACGACAGCAAGCATGTGCTGCATCTCGTAGTAGATCGACAGCCAACCCTGAAGCTGATGCTCGGGTTGATGCGGGTGAATGTCAGCGATGCCAGGCAGCTGGGCAATGACCTCGTTGACGCGAGGGTTGTGCTTCATGGTGCACGAACCAAGCGGATAGAAGCCGGTGTCGATGCCGAAATTTCGCTTGGAAAGCCAGGTGTAGTGACGGACCATTTCCGGCTCCGAGAGACGAGGCCAGCGGGCGGGTCTGGCGCGCACAAGGGCCGAGGGAACGCTGGGGGTTTGAGCGGTCGTGAGCGGAGCGGGTTGGCTGTAGCCTTCCCCCTCGGCACCGTTGTGACCGAACAGGTGACTCATGCTGCCACCTCCGCATGGGTGCTCCAAAGCGCTAATTGAGCGGCCAAGGCTTCAATGTCCCCTGAACGGGTTTGGTCGGTCGCCGTAACGAGAATTTGGTCGGTGATGTCGGGGAACCAACGGCTCAAGTCAAGGCCGCCAGTGATGCCGTGTTGGTCCAGGTGGGCCAAGCACGCACTGGCCGAACCTTTCACACGGATGGCAAATTCGTTGAAATGCGGTGCATCGTGAACAATTTCGACACCGTCAACGGTTGACAATCGCTCCTTCAAGGCCTGGCAAGCAGCCATGTTACGGTGGGCCAAGTCTGCCAACCCGTCGGGGCCGAGCAACGCCATGTGCATGGCACCCATGAGTGCGATGAGCGTCTCGTTCGTGCAGATGTTGGAGGTCGCTCGGTGACGGCGAATGTGTTGTTCACGGGTTGAGAGCGTGAGGCAATACGCTTCGTTGCCGTCAACGTCGATGGAACGGCCCACGATTCGACCGGGCATGAGCCGAAGGTAGGGTTGTTTACAGGCAAAAATACCGTACAGGGGGCCGCCTGCGGTCACCGGGCTGCCCAACGGTTGACCTTCGCCCACCACAATGTCGGCTCCGTAGTGGCCGGGAGCTTCCAGCACACCCAGACTGACCGGTTGGACACCGACGATGAGCGCCGTGTGATCGCCAAGCATGGCCTTGAGACCGACCAAGCCTTCGTCCATGACGCCCAGCGGGTTGGGTTGCTCGATGTAAACGCCGCACGAACCAGCAGCTGCTTCGACAGCCTCGAGGTCCAACGTTCCATCGGGTTTGTGAGCGAGCGTTTTGATTGAGATGTCAGCACCCTGGCAATAATTGTGCATCACCGACATCTTGTCAGGTGGCGTGAGTTCCGACACGTACACGGTGTTGGGTTGACTCGCTTTTCGGTTGTGGACGCGAACAGCACACGTGAGCGCTTCAGCAGCAGCGGTTGAGCCGTCGTACAGCGAAAGGTTGGCGATGGGGAGACCGACAAGCTCGGAGACAAGGGTCTGGAACTCCCACATGGCTTGCAGCATGCCCTGGCTGACCTCGGGTTGGTAGGGCGTGTATGCGGTGAGGAACTCCCCACGGGTCACCAGTTGAAACACGGCTGCCGGCACGTAGTTGCGGTACAAGCCCGCGCCAAGGAAGGACGGACGGCTACCAAGATCCTGATTGGCGCCAAGCAGGCGTCGTGCATCAGCGATGATTTCCTCTTCCGATTGGGGCGCGGGGAGCGGAAGCTCACCCTTGAAACGCACGTCTTCGGGGATATCGGCAAACAAATCCTCCATGGAATCGAAGCCCATTTCTTTCAGCATTTCCGCCTCTCGGCCTCGGTTCGGGAGTTGGTCAACCATCCTTCGCACCTCACCCCCGCCCGGGGGCAAAAGCAACGATACGCGCCACGCTCATAATGCATTGCTTTCAGGTGCCATGAATGATAGATTGCGGGCACAAAAACGAGCAGGCGTACACCGGTTTGGGTGATCAGCAAAACGGTGGTCGAACCACGATGGCTTTGACGGACTTTCGTGGGCTGGCGACCACCAAGACCTCATCACCCTCAGCCACACCGGCCAAGTACCCGATCCCGATTCCGATGTTGCCCATGCTCGGCGACGGCGCGCCTGAAGTCAATCGACCAAGGTGACGCCCATCAATGGCTGTGACATCCTTTCCGGGCCGTGGGAGGGGTCCTTTTTCGGCGTACTTGATCCCCCACCAGCGTGCATCATCTTCGCCATGGCTTGCTACGCGCTGGCGTCCAACAAAGTCGTGCTCCATGTCCAAGCCAAACGGCACGTTGGTCTCCCAACTGTCCCGTGCAAGAAAACCGTCGTTGCCCGGTTCGTCCAGCGGTGGCCAGCAGAAGTCCACGCCCGACAGCAAGTAGCCTTTCTCAAGACGCAGCGTGTCGCGAGCGCCAAGTCCCACCGGTGTCGCACCGGCCTCGATGAGGCCTCGCCAAAGCAGGGGTGCCTCCGCGTTTGGAACGAAAATTTCGTAGCCAGCCTCACCGGTGTAACCCGTGCCTTGAATCCAACCCGATACACCCAACGCATTCTCAGTCAAACGGCGCCAGGTGAACCTCGGGGCATGTTGACCCTCGCCGAGGACGGTGTTGAGTAGCTCCTTCGCCTTTGGACCTTGCAAGGCAAGGATGGAGGTCTCGTCGGAGAGGTTCTCGAGTTCGACCGAACCGTCGTCTGGCAGTCGGTCGCTGAACCATGACCACATCACATCGATCATGGAAGCGTTGGGGACGCCGAGCAATTCGTCATCGCTGACCACGGCAAAAATCATGTCGTCAATGATGTGGCCTTGGTCGTCCAGAAAGTGGGTGTACGCACACCGTGGTGCCTCAACGGCGGTGACACGTTGAGTGGCGAGGGATTCCAGCCAAGATTTGACGCCCGCACCCTTGAATCGGAAGGACCCCATGTGCGACACGTCAAACAGGCCAGCACCGCTTCGGGTAGCGAGGTGTTCGTCCTTGATGTTGGTGTACCAAATTGGCAATTCAAATCCGTGGAAATCGACAAGGTTGGCCTCAAGTCGGACGTGCTCATCGTACAATGCCGTGCGAACGGGGGGTTGGTCGCTCATGAGCGGTGCTGTGGGGCTTCCAACATAAAGATGGGTTTGCTCACGGTTCATGCTTTGGGTGGCAAACCTCGTATGACATCATCGCCGAGTTGGACCACTTCGTCGACGAAACGCTGCAAGCTCGCCTCGCTCACCCCTGCGTTGGAAATAACACAACGAATCACAACATCATCCCCGATGTTGCTACGACTCACCATGAACATTCCACTTTGAATCAGTCGGTTTCGGATGGTCACGTTGAGGTCGTTGAGGTTCTCAAGTCCGTCTGGATGAGTGTAGCGGAAACAGACGTTGGTCCACGAGCGGGCGGACATCATTTCCAAGCGGTCATGTTCGTTGACAAGGTGTTCCAAATGGTCCCCGAGGGCCATGTAAGTGTCCACCATTCGCGCCCAACCCGCATCGCCACGGGCCCGCCATTCGAGCCACAGTTTCAGCGCATCGTTTCGGCGCCCGCATTGAAGTGAGTAGCGCCCCAAGTCGTGGTTTTCGGCGTCTTCGTGGAACAAGTAGTGCGCCACGCTGGTGTGGTCGCACAGGGTTCGCAACACAGCCGGTTCTTTGACCAAAAATGCACTGCAGACCAGCGGCACGCCCATCATTTTGTGAGCATCCCAACACACCGAATCCGCTTGCTCCACTCCGTCCATCAGGCGACGGTGGGTGGTTGAAAACAGGCAGGTTCCACCCCATGCGGCATCCACATGCAGCCACAGGCCCGAATTGTGTGCTACCTCTGCCAAGGCCCCGATGGGGTCGTAGGCACCCCGGACCGTGGTACCAGCGGTCGCAACGACGCAGAAGGGCGTCAGTCCTTGGTCAATGGCGCGGGTGATTTCATCCTCCAGCGCCTCTGGCCGCATTCTGCCCTCGTTGTCGCACCCCACCTTCACCACGTTCATGTGACCGATGCCGATCACGTTGGCTGCCATGAGCACAGAGTAATGGGCTTCCGCAGAGACGAACACGACCATCGAAGATCCATCAAAGCCTCGCTTGGTCGAACCGGGCACCGCCCGCTCTCTCGCACAGAGCATCCCCAGCATGTTCCCGTTGGAACCGCCCGTGGTGAAGGTGCCAAAGCCGTCGGGGAAACCAACCATGTCGCACATGCGTCTGACGAGGGTTTGTTCAATCAGGGTGCCCATGGGAGAAAGTTCGTGGGTGTACATTGAGTTGTTGGTTGCGGCAGCAACCATCTCGCCAGCCAGTGCAGGTAGCGAAAGACCGCCCCAAAGCGGGTTCATGAATTCCGCCCGGTGGGTTTTCACGCTGTTGGTGATGTAGTTGTCGAGGTCGTCCAGCACCGGGTTCAAACCATGTCCTTCTATTGGGAGTTGAACATCCAGCGTGCGCCGGAGGGAGGCGGGTGCCATGTCGGGGTTGACGCGCTCACGGCGATCTCTGGACGCCACGTAATCAGCCAACCGGTGGGTGACCGCCTCCAAGAACTCGTTCGCTTCCATGCCCTCCCCGGGGTTGCCTCACCAGCGGCCGTTTATGAGCGTGTGTCAAGCAGGTGATGAAACGGTGGTCGATACGAAACACCGTTCCGCATCCCCCATCATGCACATTGAATGAAACGAGCACTGCATGCGACATCACACCCATGTTCAAGCTTCATTTGCGTCGCCGTGAACGTGCAAGGTTGGCAAATCGCCCGTCGCACCGTGCGTGTTTCTGATCAAGGCTGTTCCCGAGCGAAGAACGGTCCGCCCAAGCCTGCTTTGAACACCACTCAAAATGCATACATCTTCAACAACATTGAATAATCGGAGGCGTGAGGGTCGAGCCATGCTGGGTGAGTCAGGAATCCGTTGGGCTGAACGCCTCCACCACCAACTGGCCAAGGAACTCAAAGCCAGGGGTTGGTCGCAGACCGACATCGCTGAAATGGTGGGGACCACCCAGAGCACCGTCTCGCGTCTGCTCGGCAAACCTGCACCGGGCCTGGCAGCCAACAACGATGAGGTGGTTGTGGACGATTGGGCGCACGAACTTGCTGAGTCGTTGCATCGGTCCGGCCCCCGAACCGAGGTGCTGCGCCACCGTATCGTGGTGGAATTGACCATGTCCAACAACCAAACGCTGCGTTACGACAAGACCCTCTCCGGCGAGCACATGAACGAAGACCAGGCCATGCAGGCTGTTGTTCGACGGTTGGAATGGGCCACTGCCCGTTTTGATGTTCGGCGATTGAAGGATTACATCCCCGCCGTGGGCATGAACATCGC
>WTJK01000016.1:10049-15960 GCA_011524855.1 Methanobacteriota archaeon
GAACTCGGTTTTGCCGTTGGCTTGGCCGTTCGCGGAACGATTCAAACACCCACGACCTCCATGGCGATCGTCATCGACGAGGGAGACTTCGGATGGGAACCCTCGCTGTACATCTTGGGGGCGACCCCAGCCGATTTGGTCGACCGCTGCCACGTCATCATCGACGCCATGAACACGGAGTGAACACCATGAAACGAAACCTTGTCATGATGCTGCTTGTACTGGCTGCCCCCTTGAGCGGGTGCCTCGAACCGATTGAACCGATCACCGCCGATGCAGACGGTGGCTGTGAACTGCTCGAGCCCGGCCGTGAATCCGACGGTGTGTTGCGGTTGTTGACCTACGACATCGCCGCCTTTTCGGAAAGCATGCTCGGCGAGTTTACCAACCAAACCGGTTACGACATTGAGCTCATTCGCACCGATGACGCCGGCGGTATTCTCGAACAATTGCTCCAAACCCAACAGGCCCAACAAGCCGACCTTGCCATTGGGTTGGACAACACCTACCTTCAAACGGCGTTGAACTTCTGCCTCCTCCAACCACACACCGCCAACGTATCTGGCATCGCAACGGAAGCGTTGCAACCGTACGACGGACCGCTCGCCGTGCCGTTCGATCAGGGCGATGTGTGCCTCAACTACGACGAGACGCGTGTGGACGGGACCAACCTCACCGTTCCAACGTCGCTGTGGAACCTGACCGAACCGGCATGGGTGGGCCAGGTGGCGTTCCCCTCACCCGTGACCTCTTCACCAGGCCGAGCCTTCATGTCCGCCACCGTTGACTATTTCGAGCACGATGATGATGAGACCACCAACGCCTTTGACTGGTGGCGAGCCATGGCTGACAACGATGCTATCTTCACAACGGGATGGACCGAGGCCTACGAAATTCACTACAGCGGAGGGTACGGCGAATGGGTGGAAGGTCACCTTGGTGACGCCGCCATGACCGTCTCGTACTGCCACTCACCCGGTGTTGAGGCCTTTTACGGTGGAAACTGGACCAAGTCCACCTCCTTGACACTCCCAAGAGCGTCCTTCCACCAAGTGGAATACGCCGGTGTCATCAACGGCGCTGCAGAAGTGACGGCAGCCAACGCGTTCATCGAGTATTTGCTCTCGGAATCGGTCAATCGCAACATGCCAGAGAACAACCTCATGAAATCCGTTCTGAACGGGGCTACCTTCCCGGGAACCGATGGATACGCCCACCACACTGACGTCCCATCCCTCAACGCTGAGATTTCGAACGAGCGCATCGCTGATGAGATGGAAGACTGGATTGAGCGCTGGACTGAAGCCACGCAATAGAGGGCTACGGTATGCGCCTGAATCCAAGATTGGCGCAGGTGCCTCTGAGCCACTGGCTGGCTGTTGGCCTGGTGATTGCGCTCGGCTTGTTCCCGATCTCCTTGGCATTGATTCGGCTGTGGGCCGTGACCGGCATTTCCCCGCTTTCGGCCCTCACCATGGTTCAAGACCAACCTGGTGCCATGGAAGCACTGCAGTTTTCTCTGCTGGAGGGGTTGGCGTCAACCGTACTCACGGTCGCCCTTGGTGTGCCGCTGGCATGGGCGTTCGGTCGGTACCAATGGAAGAACCTCCAACTGAAGCGTGCCTTGCTGTTTCTGCCCTTCGTCACACCACCCATTGTCGCTGCCGTGGGTTTTCTCGCCCTGCTCTCACCCGACGGTTTCCTCCACCGATTGGGGTTCGACCTTCACGCCGAATCGGGGTTCATGCGGTTCCTCTCTGAACGCTCGGGATGGGAAGAGCCCGGCCACTTCGTTGCTCTGGTGGTCGCCCACGTGTGGTTCAACCTCTCCCTCATGATTCGCTTCGTCGAACCCGTCGTGGCTCAGCTGGACCCTGCTTGGGAGGAACAGTTGGCGCTCCTCCCCGCAGGACGGTCCAAACAGAACCGGCTTCAGCATCTCTGGATACCGGTGCTCGGCCCTGCTACCTTGGTGGCCGCCACCTACACGTTCTTCTTCAGCTTCACCTCCTTTGCCCTGGTGAAATGGCTCGCACCCTCCGCCAACACCATGGAATCGCTGCTGGGGGAAATGGGGGGGACAGCGGGCATCGCAGGATACCGTGTTGAAACCAGCCTCGCTGTGTTGGGGATTGCCACCCTTCAGATGCTGTTGATGTTGGCGATGCTCGTGCTGGCCGGCCGGTTTGAACGGCAGCACAGCCAGGTGTTGTCGATGCATCATGAAGTGGCCAACCGAGCACGGCATGGCCGTCCACCTCGTCCCTTGACATGGTTCGTGAACGGAACGATCGTGTTGTTGCTCGCACCGTTGGTCTCGGTGGTTATCGCTTCGTTTCGGGTCACAACTCGGTCGGGGTCTGGGTTCAGCAGTTCGTGGACACTCGAAGGATGGAAACGAGCGTGGTCGGGCGATTTGTCCACGGTTCCTGTGCTGGAGGCCCTCACGAATTCACTGACCTATGCTGGACTTGCTGTGCTTGTTGCCCTCCCGCTTGGTTACGCTGTCGCCTCGTGCCTCGTCACGCTCCGCTTGCAAGGAAGGAAGCGGCTGGCCGGCGTGCTGGATTCGTTGTGCATGCTGCCCTTGTCCATGTCGGCGGTGATGGTGGGGTTGGGCATGGTGGCTGGCATTTTGCGTTGGTTTCCCGACATGTTCACCTTCCCTTACCTTCCGGTGCTGCCGCATGTCATGCTCGTGTTACCGTTCGTTATTCGACTCATGGTGCCTGCCATTGAGCGAATTGACCCGATGTTTGCTGAGCAGGCATCGCTCCTCCCCTTGAGTTCTGTCGCCTTTTGGTGGCACGCAAGAGGGTCGTTTTTGTTGGTCCCTGCAACCATGGCCGCCTCGTTGTGCTTGGCGTTCTCGATGGGTGAATTCGGAGCGACCTTCCTCGTTGTTCGTGTTGGGTCGTGGGATTCCTTGTCCATTTTGGTTGACCAAGTGGCCTCCCGTCCGAAATTTGACCCGTATGTCTTCCCCACGGCCATGGCGTTGGCCACCATCTTGATGGTCTCCACCCTGCTGGTTTTGTCCATCAACGAACGTGCACGAGCATGGAGGAAACGGCATGATGTTTGAGATGGAGAACGCTTCGGTACGCTTGGGCGACTGGCAGGTGTTCGCCGGTCTCAACCTCCGGGTCGCACCCGGTGAAATCGTGTCTGTTCTCGGCCCAAGCGGTTGTGGGAAGACCACCTTGCTTCGGGCGATGTGCGGCTTGGAGACCATGGAAGCAGGGAACCGCCGACTCGACCAAACACCGCTCCCTGACCGTACCATCCATCCCGAAATCACGATGCTGTTTCAGAAACCCGTGCTCTATCCTCACCTCAACGTCGCGCAAAACATCGCTCTGGGCGCTCCAACCACCATGAGCAAAGCGGACATTGCTGCACGCATCACGAACGTCCTCACCTCCGTTGGCTTGGATGGGTTCGAGCGACGGGGCACGGCAGCCCTCTCGGGAGGCGAAGCACAGCGAGTGGCGTTCGGACGAGCGTTGATGCAGGAACCCAAGATGATCCTCCTCGATGAGCCGTTTGCATCGGTGGATGTCCAACGGCGTTTGGCGTTGGCCGAGATGACCCGAACGCACCTGAAAGATCGGGGCATTTCAGCGGTCCACGTAACGCATGACCGGCAAGAGGCAGAGGTGCTGGCCGATCGCATCGTTGATTGGCACGCTCTGGCCGGCTCGAACCAGGAGAGGTGAACACCGTTGAACGACTGGCCGATCCTTGACCGATGGTTCCCACAACGTGCACGTTGGTCACGCCCACGGTACGCTGCATGGTTGCTGACCATGTTCACGCTGCTTGGTGCGCTGCCTTACGTTGCGGTCAACCGATGGAACGCCTGGCGCGGGGTGTCCACGATTGACGTGTCCATTCCCCTCGACGAGGCACTCCCCTTTGTGCCGTGGTTGGTGGTGCCCTACATCTCGTTCTACCTCTACTTCCCCATCGCCGCTTGGGTGGGGGCCAACGACGACCATCGGACCCAAGGGCTCGTGTTCTTCCAGCGCATGTTGGTGTTGACATGGGTGAGCTTGACAGCCTATCTTTTGCTGCCGCTGGAAATTACCCTGCGTTCGCAAGCCACCGGCGCTGAGGGCGTGATCGGGTGGCTGATGGATGAACTCCACGGTGCGGATGCACCGTACAACGCATGGCCGTCCCTCCATGTGCTCCAAAGCCTGCTCACCCTGTTGTTTGTGCGGTGGTCCTTCAAGGAACATGGACGATGGAACGGCCCACTGGCAGCAGCCGCTTGGACCGCATGCATCCTCTTGTGCCTCTCAACGGTGTTGATCAAACAGCATTTCATCTTCGACGCCGTCATTTCATGCGTGATGGTTGGCGTGGCATGGCCGCGTTGGATCGCCCCGGCCCTCAACCAAACAACGCATTGATGGCGTTGGGGTTGGTCAGGTACACGGTCAAGCCTACACCAGCCATGATCATCATCCATGAACCGATCATTTTGATGTGACCGGTGGCCTGCCGGAGGAAATTGATCATCACTTGACGACCCATGCCAACAAGCACGGTCACGAGAACCATCAACACCAGCAAGCCCACCATCAACCCTGCGATGCCAAAGCCGATGGCCGAGGTGCCGAGGGTGCCCAGAAACACCACGAAGGGCAGCACTGCTGCCGCCGTGCAATCGATGGAAGCTGCAGCATAGCCGATTCCGTAGAGGTACATGTTTCGGCGGGGTGTAAACGTCTCATCGGCCTCGGTGGTGCTGTACTTGTCCACCCAATTCTGAACGAAGCCCATCACGTGTGACGTGATGCCGAGCAGCATCATCGATCCCAACACGACCAGCAACAATGCGATAAAGATGGCAATGTAGTGGATGATGCCGGATTGAGCAAAGGCTTCACCCATCGCAAAAGCGAGCACGCCGATGAACGCAAAGAAGGTCCACATGCCCAGCCCTGACAAGATCCCGATGTTGACCGAACTCGGCATCTTGGTCTTCAGCTTGCCCTGTTCAATCAGTTCGTCTTCGCGCGCCCCCAGCGAAAGGTAGTAGGAGATAAAGCCCGGTAGGACCGGGAAGGCACACGGTGAAAAGTACACCAAAATGGAAAGCACCAACCCGAGCACGAACACGGCCGCAAAGGAGGTCTCGGGCTCTTCCCAGCCGATGCGAGCGTCCATGGTGTCGCTGACATCGCCCGTCAACGCGGTGTTCAGGGTTCCGTTGAACCCTCGCCACCCGTCAACCGGGGTGCCCGTGGCTTGTTGCTCGATGATGTAGCCCTCCTCGTCGATGATGAGCACGACAGGAATTTGACCGGTTCCACCGGTGGTGAACAAGCGAACAGGATCCACCTGAGAACCGTCTTCGAGGACACCCGCCACCTCTGTTCCGAGCCCGGTGGGGTAGAGTGGGACGGTGTATTCACCACCGCTTTCGTTGAGGTAGTCAAGACTCTCGGTGTACCATGCGCCGTAACCGAAGATTTTCAGCGACGTTCCGGAGGCTTCTGCTGTGGCGTTCCACGAACTCCACTTGTCTTCGATGTAGGCTTGAACGGCGTGGCAGTTGCTGCAGTCGTGGGCCATCAGATCGAGGATGATGACACTTCCACGATGATCGTCGAGGTTGAACCAGCCTGTCTCGTTGACCAAGCTGCTTTCCACACCGGTCCGGTTCAACGACTCGAAGACCAAATTGGGGATGGGTGCAGGCTCTGCATCGGATTGAAACAACTCGTCCATGCTGTCAAACATGGACAACGCAGCGAACGAAATGGTGCCGAACATCACCACGGCGATGCCAAAGGCTTGCCACGTGGCTTTCTCTTTGAACACGCCAAAATCAGCTTGCTCAAGCAACCCCATGGGGTCAAACGGTGCACGGTTGTTCAAGAACATAGCCCATCAGAGG
>WTJK01000053.1:0-10449 GCA_011524855.1 Methanobacteriota archaeon
GCGATGGTGTGGCCGTTGGCCCGATTGACCAGTTCGGTCATGTTGAACGCATCGATGAGCCACCCCAAGCCGGCCAGGCCTGCGGTGAACAGGTAGAGCAACCCCATGTTGGTTTGACCGAGGTAGAACCGATGAAAACCGAGCAGGCCACCGATGAGCCAGAAGCCGTAGGCAACAGGGAGCTCCTTGGTGTCGCTGTACGTCAATCGACCGGAGGTGGTCAACCCGGATTGTGCAAGCGGTGCGGTCGGAACGGGGGTTGCAGATGCGGGTTTGACGTCCACGGGAGCAGGTGTGTCGGCTTGGCCCGTGAGGGCCGACACCTCGCCTCCAAGGGGGGCCGTCGTGGTGATGTGATAGTGATGGTGAACCACCGTTCCGGTGGTCACATCGCCGGTCACCACGCTGTCGTTGAGCGTGGTACGGTTCCCCGCAACCACCGGCAAATCCTCATTCATGATGGCCCATGCTCCTGTTCCTTGAAATCCCTATCGCTTGCATTGAGGCTGAACCGTCATTGGGTATGAACACCCTCGGCCGGGCCAAGTGGAACAATTCGGTACGGGTTCATGTGTTGGTGTGACCAAAAGTAGTGCGCCTTGATGTGATGCCAGTCGCAGGTGTCCCGGACACCGGGGATGTCCAACATGCGCTCAACGAAGGCGTGAAGGTGGGTGTAATCCATGATACGGCGCAGGTTGCACTTGAAGTGGACCACGTAGACCAAATCAAATCGCACAAGCGTGGTGAACAAACACAGGTCCGCCTCGGTCATCACGCCTCGGCCGGGTCCCACCAACCAGTCACGCTCGCTCATGTGGGCTTCGAGTTCATCCAGCCGATCAAACAGGGCGGTCACGGCCTCGTCGTAAGCCGATTGGCTGCGAGCAAAACCCGACTTGTACACGCCGTTGTTCACCGTCTCGTAGTTGGCGGAAATCATCGCGTCGATGGCAGGCTTGAGCGCCTCGGGGCACAAGGTTGCTTCCTTGCCCAACGCCTTTGCCAAACCGTCGAACATGCGAATGATTTCACGACTCTCGTTGTTGACAATGGTGTCGCTGGCTTTGTCCCACAACACAGGGACCGTGCCCACGTGGCCCTCTTCGGTCCACGTCGGGTACGCTCGGTTGTAGATCGCCTCGAGGTGTTGTTCGCCATGAATCCGGTCGGCGGTGGCGCCGGGCTCGTTGGGGTTGAACGACCAGGAACCGTCGCTGTTCATCCGCCAGTCCACCACGTCAACGCTGATGTGGTCCTTCAGTCCGAGGAGTTCACGAGCAAGGACGGTTCGGTGCGCCCAGGGGCATGCGTGGGAAACGTAGAGATGGTAACGCCCGCTTTCGGGTAGAAAAGGACCATCTGTGTTGATGGCGTCACGGAACTCGGACGTTTTTCGAACGAATTTCCCCTGTTCGTAGGCCTTGGTCCATGCACCGGCTTGTTCTTTTTCTCCCATGATTTCTTTGCATGGTGAGGACTATGAAAAGGCTCGTATCGGTGTTGTGCACATGCCCCAAAACAAGTGGAAGCGGTCGGAGGAGACTGCGGTGTTCGTTCTTGCGAAAGCATGAGCGCACGGTTCGGCGCACGGTTGTGACATGCGAAGCCTCATCCATGAGGGTGCGCTGGCGCTGGACGAGCCAACATGAAATTGCGCCTGCATCAATTCCTCTCAAAAACAGGCGTCTTCCCGTCCAAGCGTGACGTGAAGGAAGCGATTTGGGCAGGCGAAATCACCGTGAACGGCTCGGTGGTCAAGGACATCAGCTTCCAATTCAACCCACGCACCAAACCCGTGGAGTTCGCCGGTCAGCGATTGGAGTTGCCAGAGGAACACGTCACCTTGGTGCTCAACAAGCCCCCTGGGTACCTGTGTTCGCGCATCAACAAACACGAGCGAAAACTCGGAAAAACGCCGGTGTTTGACCTGCTGCCTGATCATCTCTCGGCACGGGACAAGGACCGGATGCTGACGGTGGGCCGGCTCGACGAAGCCACGACGGGCATGCTTGTGCTGACCACCGACGGGCAACTTGTGCAACGCATCACCGACCCCGAGCGTCACGTGCCGAAAGTCTACCTCGTTCGTACGGCCAAGCGGGTAAGCGATGAGGGTTTGAGCGCGCTCCGCTCCGGTGTGGACATCGAATTGGAGGTGAACGGCTCCACGAGTGTTCATCGAACCCAACCAGCTGAAGTTCACCGTTTGGACGGTGCCGACCTCCAACTCACCATCCACGAAGGGAAGAAACGGCAAGTTCGACGCATGCTGTCCGCCCTTGGCCACCAGGTAACGGATTTGCATCGTGCAGCCATCGGTGAGTTGTGGATGGAAGATTTGGGCTTGCGTGAGGGGGATTGCCTGGACATGTCCGGAATGAACCTCCTGGCGCTGATCGGTGCGGCCGATTGAGACAAAGAACAAAGACGGGCGCCGCAGGTGGGTTGGCGAGGACTGCCCATGCCCGGTGACATGTCGTGGATGAAAGCCCGCTATGAGGAACTCAACGAGAAATCTCTGCTGTGGGAACCACCCACGCTGGAGGGCCCGAATCAACCCCGTTGCCGCATGAACGGCCAACCGACCATCATGCTCTCGGCCAACAATTACCTCAACCTGACCACCCATCCTAAGGTCGTCGCTGCCATGCAAGAAGCCACGGCCACCTACGGGGCTGGCAGCGGATCGGTGCGTGCCATTGCCGGTACCATGGACATTCACTTGGAAGCAGAACGCAAAGTCGCTGAATTCAAGGGCGTGGAAGCGTCCTTGATCTATTCTGCCGGCTACACGGTCAACGTTGGACTGATTCCGACCTTGGTCACCGGTCCCAACGACGTCATCATCTCGGACGAGTTGAACCACGGTTCCATCATCGACGGCGTCCGCCTCACCAAAGCGAGCCGTGCGGTCTACGCTCACAACGACATGGGGGAGTTGGAAGCGGTCCTGAAGGCGCACGAATCTTCTCAGCGCAAGCTCATCATCACGGACGGCGTGTTCTCGATGGACGGTGACATCGCCCCGCTTGACGAGGTCACGGCCCTCGCTGAGGAATACGGTGCCATGGTTTACGTTGACGACTGTCACGGCGAGGGCGTCCTTGGTGAAGGCGGTGCGGGCATCGTTGACCATTTTGGCCTTCAGGGCAAGGTTGATTTTGAGACGGGTTCGTTTTCCAAGGCGCTCGGTGTGCAAGGTGGCATCCTTGCGGGCACGGAGATGACACGGACCCATGCCCTCAACCATTCCCGCTCTTGGCTGCTCTCCGGTTCGCAGCCCCCCGGCGTTGCGGCCGCTCAAAAAGCAGCCATTGAGGTGTTGATGAGCGAGCCAGAGCACCATGCTCGGTTGTGGGAGAACACCGAATACTTCCGCAGCGAACTCCAGAGCATGGGCTTTGACACCGGTGATTCCGTGACGCCCATCATCCCCGTGATGTGCGGTGAATCCAGCACGGCCAAAGCCATGACGCAAGCACTGGGGCGCGAGGGCGTCATGGCCGGTGCCATCGTGTTCCCCATGGTGGCGCGCGACAAGGCCCGCATCCGGACACAGATGTCGGCGGGGCTCTCAAGGGACGACCTTGACGATGTGCTTCGTTGCTTTGAGCGGGTCGGCCCGAGTGTCGGGCTGATTTGATTCACTCCGCTTCAAAGGCGTCGACGACCTCGAGCAGTTCGGTGTCGGCTCCGGCAAGGATTTCGGCTTCCTCCGGGGCCTTTTCCGCTCTCGAAGCCATGCCCTCGAACGGGTCAAGCCCGTCCTCGAGCATGCACAACAAACGGTACCGTGGGGCCCAAGAGAGGTGCACGTACACCGGGCCTGGCAGGAGCAAAAACATCCACACCAATACAGGTGGAAGTGCAGCAAGTTCGATTCGGTCGACCGACAAGAGGGTCAAGCCAACAAACGGCATGGGGTAGAGAATGGCTCGCGGGGGTGCCACCGGGAGGCGCTTTGCAAAGTTGATCAACACCAGCGAGGCCATGCCGAGCACCCAACATGCCACCAGCAAAAGGGAGGTGTGGTAGATCCACTCCACACCCCATACGTCCTGATGTTTGGGGCCAAAGGCGTAGGGGAGAACGAGGGCGAGCGCCACCAGAAATCCGTAGAAGGCACCAATGTTGGCGGGGTGGCTGAGCCACAGCGGGAGTGCCGTGAATCGCCTCGAGAGGGAGGTGCCAAGCAACACGTCCCGTTCTTTGGGGGCGAGTTGCTCGACCCGCTGTTGCCACGTGACCTTGCCGTCCACAGCGTAAGCGAGGCCCTTCGCTTCTTCAATTGAGCGGCATTTTTGCGGGGCCGGAGGTTACTCTTTCTGGCGAAAGAACCCCACCAGCGGGCTCTCGACTTCGATGCCTTCCTCGTCCTCAAGCCATGAGCGTTCGAGCAACCCCGTGTCAAGGTCTTCGCGCTGACGTGCGTCATCGATGGGGTCCGGGACGTCGTTCACCGCATCTCGGAGGGCGATGGCCTGGTTGATGAGGGCCAAATGCCGTGTGATGAGCGGCGTTTTCTCAGCTGCCTTGTGAAAGTGCCCGATGACGGGGTAGTCCTCCGTGTCTTGAATCAAGGAAAGTCCACCCAGCAACTCGTCACGCATTGTTCGTACCCTGTGAGGTCCGGGGTCCACCCAGGTGCCGTCGCTCATGCGAACCAGCACGCGTGCCGAGCCGATCGGATCGTCACCCATGAAGGGATGATTGAGGTTGACCGCCAGCGGTGTTGATGCGTGTGACCTGTAACGTGCGGTCAAGACGGCGCCGTTGACCAAGGCCACCAGCATCCCGAAGGTGACACCGGCCATGCCTGAGCCGCCCAGGGCACCCAGCCCCCACCCCAGCACCGTGGCGATGGCCATGCCGGCCATCATCCCCGTGCGGTAACCGGTCCTGAACCCTGTCGCCACCGGGGTCTCGATGAACCTGCGCATGTCCAAGGGCACGTCGTGAAGCCGCTCGGTCATGAAATCACCACGGTTCACAGGGTTTTCAACATCACGCACGTGGAAGCCGATGGTGGGCAGCAACGAGGTTCCACGTGCCTCCATCCCTCGCATAAGCTTCGATGGCATGCAGGTGCTGGTGAATGTCCAGACCCCACGCCGTTGTCCAGCCTGCAAGTTTGGGCTGAAGTTTCCCCCATTGTTTTGACACCCCAACCGCATTTTGACGTTCATGGTGGAGCAACAAGGCGGCGGTCTGGATGAGCCCTTGCACAAGAAGCACCTCTTCAATTGGTGCTTGCCTGGCCTTCAATGCGTTCCAAAGGTCCTCCCACGATTCGTGTGCATGCCAAAACGCACCTTGGTCAAAGCGGTTGAGGCCTTCTTCGAGAAGCTTGCCTTCATCGGGCTGAAGGGACTGCGCCTCGAATTCGCCCATGGTTCGACGGTGAGAATGGAGGTTGAAATCCTTCGTCTTTGGCCTACTCCTGCCGCACCCTTCAAGAGGGGTCAGTTCGGTTCGCGATGCAACGGTGCAATGCATGTTGATGGTGGACCGAGGTGACCTCATTGAGGAGCGACGTGGAGGCGTCGACGCCCTCCGCTCCATGGTTGCCAACTTGGCGGTTCATCACCAATCGGGCGCCATCCGCCTGTTCACCAAGGGCGACGCCGATGCCAACCACGAGGCGTGGTTGGTGGTTCGGATGGGCCAGCCCGTGCTGGCCATCACCGAGGACGAAGGCGGCCTTGAGGCCCTGCTCGCCATTGAACAGCGTTCGTTGCGGCATGCATGCGACCTTCACCTCTACGAAATGACCGTGGCGCAAACCCGCGCGGCCGCTCTTCAACACCCTCATGCGCTTCTCGAGGCGACGACCAACGCTACGTCCAGCGCCGAGGCCTGGTGGTCCAACACCAACCTGCCGTTGACAGGTTGGCGTCGCACCGACTCCATGGACGACCTCTCGGGTTTGTCGGTGACCACCGATGAACGCCCCCGCACCCAACAACGCCCCCGTTCACATGAACGGATGCTGAACCCGGGTGGAACCTACATTCACGACTCACCTGACCCCCACCCTTTGCTTCAATTGAGCGTGGATTTGGCCGGCCATGGCGTCGCTTTTGCGGGGTTCTTTGCGTTGCCGCACGCCCAAACCGATGTGACCCGACGGCTGCCTGCCCCAACGAGTTTCGCTCTTCTCCGGCCGATGGAGGGCCTCACGACCTTGAACGATTTGGACGACATCGACGAAGCGCTTCAGCACTTCCTTTGGGAACGTGAGCGCAGCGTCGTCCTGTTGAACGGTTTGGATCGTCTGGGCAACGTCTTTGGAGACGACGCCGTCGTTCGATGGTTTCGTCGCCTCCGTGACCGCATCCAATGGGGCGACCACGTGTTGCTCTGCACCACCGATCTTGGGGTCTTTGATGCCGTGACCCGTCGCAAACTGATGCTGAACGCCGAGCCCATTGAACGGGAGGACTTGACACGCTGGGCCGACGATCCCGATGGACTGCTGGACCACCCGTTGTTGGTACCCGACGATGACGATGAGCGGTTGTGGATGGATGAGCAACTGCTTCGTCACGCCGAACAAACCGTTGTCGATGACGCCCCGTTCGTGCTGGAGGGTGGCAGTTTCGAAGTCCATCCAGAAGATCGACTGGAAGCCACGCGGGCCCTTCAAGACGTGGTGGAGGCTTGGCCCGAACATGAACCAGGGCCAACGATGGCAACGGAACCCGAGCTTGATGCGGGCTTGATCGGTTCCACCCCCTGGCGACCCAAGTTGGTGGACGGCCACCTCCCCCGTTCCACCACCGCCCCGTCCGAGGAAGTGGTTGAGGTCGAGGAACCTGAGGCCACCGCTCCACGGCAACGTCGCCCTCGTGCGGCATTTCGAGCTCCTTCTCCTCCGGCGGGACCACGGCGCCCTCAACGGATGAAAGCACGCAAACCGTCACCCAACCTGCCTGCCATCGGACGCGGCGTGGCAAAGGCCGTCCCTTCAGCACCGCCCCAGCGGGAACCATCGTTTTCTCCCATTCGCCACCGCAAGACCTCCTTTCATGCCACCAACCTCGATGGCATTGATGAGCGGATGGCCCGAGCGCCGACGGCGCCCCCTCGCCGACATGGGGCTCTTCACGACGCTGCTCGCACGGAGAACCAGCCCAAGCCTTCGTCAACGCACAACGGTCCTTCGCGTCGCACCATGCCGTTGCCATTGGCCTCACAAACACCCGACGTCAACACCCGACCTCGGGTGGATGGCCAGCCCACCGTGGCCGTTCGCGAGTCCGCTCAACGGGGACAGCATGTGGACGACCTCGAGGCACTCCACCTTGAGTGGCTGGCAAGAAAAGAACGGTCACAGTTCAGGTCAACGGCGTTGTACGATGAGCACGGTCGCCCGTTGGGCAGGTACGGTGGGGGCTCAGCATGACGTCCCATCACACGAAACTGCGAGAAGCCATCGCAGCGGCGCAACGAGGCCTCCCTCGCTCTCCGCCGGTGAGCGAGAAGACCGGCACGTCCGTGAACACCGAGGTTGCAGAGGCACCTGCCTCCTCGGTTCGCCCCGCTTCCAAACTCAACACGCTGCTTGGCACAGCACACATGCCACGGGACCGATTGCCGCTGTTCCAGCGTGTTGGCGTTGAACAGCGACCAACCTACGACCTCGTGGCCGAGCGGGTGTTGGGCACCAACGTGGCCAGTCATCGCCCGGGTTGGACCGATTCGGGCTACGCCACCCACGTTGCAGAACGGTTGGGTCAGTTGCGAGAACGTTGGGACGCTCCTTCTCCCGTGACCAAACTGGACGACGAACCCTCATCGTTCATCGGATGGGAAGCGGACGGACGCCCTGTATGGCGACGCGTGCTCGATGAACATCGTGGGGCAGAGACGGAGATCGTCGATAACGACCCGTCACCAGCGATTGAATTGCCCCCTCCCTCGTCTTTCACAAGCCACGATTCCGTAGCAAGTCCCGCCTGGCCACCGCATGTCGTGCGATCTTCGCACATGACCTTCAAACACTGGTTCGTGGGTGAGGAGAACTTCGCTGCAACGCAAGCCTGTGAGGGCGTCGTTGACCGTCCCGGGGGCTCCTTGAATCCCCTAATGGTGCAGGCTGCCCCTCAATCGGGGTGCTCACACCTCCTGCACGCCACGGCTCAGGCCCTGCTGCGTCGTCAATCCGGTGCCGTTCTCAGGATTGCTGAATCGGACGTTGTGGGTCGGGATGGTCCTCTCCCCGGATGGGACGACGCTTTGGCTCAAGCCTTGGCGTTGGTGATCGACGACCTCCATGCCTTCGTTGGTCATGAAACATGGTCGCACCATCTTGGGGTGATGGTGGATGCCGCGCTGAATTTGGGTGTTCAGGTTCTTCTTGGTGGTCACGTGTCGTTGGACGACGTTCCCCCCTCACGATTGCGGGAGGTGCTGAGGACGGCAACCGTCGTCCGTCTCATGTCACCCTCACGACCCACGCTGTTGGCCTATGCCCGATGGCGTTGTTCCCAGAAGAACCTCCTGCTGCACGACGTTCACCTCGCGCAATTGGTGGAGGGAGGCGCCGGTGCTTGGCGCTCGGTGGACGGCGCGTTGGAACGGTTGAGCCTCGCACTCAAAGGGGGCGAGGTGCTGTTGGAGGACGACGATGTTCGTGAATTACTCGAACACGGAACGTTGTCCCGTCCGGTCATCGACGCCCCGGAGCGAGCGCGTGTGGCCGATGTTGCTCGACGCGTGGTGGGTGCTGCCGTGGACCACGTGCTGACCGACCAGGACCTCAGCGGTGTGGCCCTGCATGCAGCACCTTTGGTGATGACCGAGGACGAGTACACGCCCCCGTCGTGGTCGGCCGATGACCTCCTTGCTGCGGATGACGAAGCGGCTGCACGTCACCTCCGTGCAACCATGGAAGCGGTGACGCCGGGCTTGCCATCGGTCTTGGACGTGAACGAGCGAGACCGTTACCTCCTCGAACAGCACGAATCGCTTCGGTTCGATGATGTTGAGCGTGCGGTGGACACGTTGGTGGCCCTGGAGGAGCAGATCGATGCCGAATTGGCAGCGTCGGATGCTCACGTTGTCGAGGGGTCGAGCGAATTGCATCAACTTGAATCGGCGATGGTGGCACTGGCTCAACGTGCCTCAAACGCTGACATCGATGAGTTGATCACCATCGCCGATGAACTTCGAGATTTGGAGGAACGCCTGGTCGCCTTGGACCCCATGCGAGAACCCTTGCCAGCGTTTGATGAGGAACCTCAACAGGCGCCCAAGAAGAGGCGTTTTGGACGGCGAAAGCGCAAGCAACCGTCAACCTCGGAGGCGTTGGACAGTTACGAGCCAGAAGGAGAATGGAACGTACAGGCGGAGGGCATCGAAGCCAGCGATTTGTTGGAAGGCGAAGGTGGACCGCTGAACATCGTCAGGCTGGCTCGGTTGCGTCCCGTCAACGTCATGCTGGGTGAAGAGGAATGAAACGACCGTGGTGGAGCAGTGGGGTCCGGTTTGCCTGTCAGGCATCGTGCGGTCGGTGTTGCGATGAGCCAGGTGGCATTGTGTACCTCGCTGCAGCCGATGCTGAACGAATCGCTGAACATGAGGGCTTGACCGTTCAAGACTGGTTGGCGAGGGACGCTCGCACGACCCACGACGGCCGGTACGTGTTGAAAAGCCGTGAGAGCGATGGGGTCTGTATCCATCTCAACGCGAAGAAGCAATGCGACATTTACAACGTTCGTCCCCAACAATGCAAGGCGTTTCCTTGGTGGTCCGAGAACCTCGCCACGCAGCGCTCTTGGCAGGAGACCAAAGACCGGTGTCCCGGTATTGAGGCGGAAGATGCACTGCTCATCGACGGGGCGACGGTTCGCCTGCACATGTTCGCCGACCGTGTGTCCACCAAGGGGTTCCGTACGTGGCCGCCCAAGCGTTCATTTTGGAACCGATGAACTGCGGCGGTGTAGTTCAGCACACCGAATGAAGGGCTCCCAAGCGGGCCTCAGCCGACTTTATACCAAACCGGTTGGTCGCCTTTCCTGAGGGAGTACCATGAGCGACAACGACGACCTGTTCACCGTCACCAGCGAGCACCTCAACACGGGCATGCGAGGCATTCCGGTAGGCACGTGTCGCACCTCGTTCGTCACCCCCGAAGAAGGGGTTCATTACTGCGGTTACCCCATTGCTGAACTGGCCGCTCTCGAACCCGAGGACGTGGTTTACCTGCTCTTCAACAAGGAACTTCCCGACGAAGCTTCGGCCTTGGCCTTCCGCAACGACCTTCAATCCCGTGGGGCCGTTCCTGCCTCCATCGATGCGGTGTTCAGCACCCTGCCACGTCACGGCCACCCCATGGATTGGCTCAGTGTAGGCATCCATACCCTCGGGATGGAGGAGACCACCGGTGACTGGAAGGAGGACGCGCTGAACCTCATCGCCCGCATGCCCCGCTTGATGGGCCTG
>WTJK01000053.1:10549-46411 GCA_011524855.1 Methanobacteriota archaeon
CTGGAAGGAGGACGCGCTGAACCTCATCGCCCGCATGCCCCGCTTGATGGGCCTGCTGTTCCGTTACCGCGAAGGCCGCAGCACCGACATTCCAGAAGACGACTTGTCGCTGTCGATGGTGGAGCGCTTCGTGAACACACTGGCCTTCAAGGACGTGAACCGTGACCTCATGCGCCAGGTGCTCTCTGCCTACCTCGTGCTCCACATGGACCATGGAGGTGGCAACCTCTCGACCTTCACGGGGAAGGCCATCGCTTCGGGCCACGCCACGGTGTATGCAGCCCTGGCTGGATCCATGAATGCGCTCTCAGGTCCCCTCCACGGAAGGGCCAACCAATCATGCTTGGAGTTCGTGCTTCGTGTCGGCACAAGCGACCCCGAGGAAGTGGAGGCGTTCGTCCGAGCCGAACTGGCGGCCAAGCGACCGGTGTTCGGTTTCGGTCATGCCGTCTTGCGGGCCGAAGACCCACGAGCAACCGTTCAGTTCGCCCTTGGTGAGCGGCTTTGCCCTGAGGATGAGAACTTCAAGATCATCCGAACCCTTCGGGAAGTGGCACCGCGTGTGCTGGCTGAAAACCCGAAGATTTCCAACCCCAACGCCAACGTCGACATCGCCAGCGGCGCTTTGCTTCACCATGTTGGTTTCAAGGACCCCACGTATTACACCACCTTCTTCGGTTGGGCTCGTGTGGCCGGTATCGGCGCACAAATCGTTGATGAGCGGTTGGTCCTCCGTGACGGCAAAGGGACGCCCATCTACCGCCCCAAGTACATTGCCGAGGCCCAGACCCTGCGTCACGTTGCTTGACCGTTCAGCACGGGACGAGCGGTTTTTCCCGACCCACGATGCCCGATCAACCTCGGTGCAGCCACGGGTGGGGTGGCGCCGCTGAATCGGCTCAACACGTCCTCGGTGGATTCGGTCCAATGCCACCGTTTCCGCCAACCCTCAACCAAGGTCCGCCGACGCTCGGCATCGGATTCAGCCCACGTTGGCGTTTCTCGGACCAGCGATGCCAGCACGGCACGGTGGTCGTCTTCACGTGCGGCCAACAACGTGGACCACTGGTCTTCTGTCAACGGGCGCGTCGCAGGCTGCGTCCACCGTGCGTTGCCACTCGGCAGCCACGTGAACTCGGGGTCTGCATGGTCGGTCAAGGCCGTCAGTCCTGCTCTGAGTAAACCGGTTTCCAAAGGTGGCCGAGCGGGCCACACGTAGGTCGGCATGCCCGCTCGAGCACGATGAAGTCGTTCCAACGCACGCCCCTGGAGGCCAACGCTTCGGCCCACGGGCAACCACGCCGTGCTGGGCTGGAAGTATTCCACAGCACAGGGCAGCATCGTGCTTCCTTGGTGGAGGTGGCGTCGCCGAAGGCGTCGAAACGACGTGGTCACAAAGGAAGGCAGCACCTGCAGGCGTTGTTGCCTTCTCGAACCGTAGGGCGGGATGTAAGGGATCAATGCAGCCCACGGTCGCTTGGTTCCCGCACGTTTGGCGGATGCTGGCATGTGCTTGTGAAAGGAATAGAACACGGCGTTCTCATGGGGGATGTCAAAGTCATCGAGCAAGGTTTCGGCCATGGTGATGGCTTTGGCAACGTGTTCAATGTGGGCTTGTTTGCCCAGAAGACCGCCACCCATGGGCGCCTTGGGATGAGGCCGCTTGATCTCAACCGTTCCCATTTTTCCAAGATTGGACCAGTGATTGAGAACCTCGGGGTGGGAAAGGAATCGTTCAAACCCGAGGAACCCGACGGCTTCGAGTTCGTCCAATGTCCACGCTTCCACCCAGGGTTCCCGGCCCTCAAGTTGGTGCTTCGGGATGGAGACATCCCGGTCGTGGTGAATGACCAGCTGCTGGTCTGCGGTGATTCGGAGGTCAAATTCCACACCGTCCATGTGCGTGATGGCGTGATGAAGGCTCTCAAGGGTGTTTTCAGGCGATTGACGCCACACCCCCTCTGCTTCCATGATTTACCGAGGTCGGTCTGCTCTCTAAGGTTGACCCCGGAAGGGAAACCCGACCGATGGAATCTTCATCGTCGGAGGGCATAAATCTGCATCGCCCTCGCCCAACATCATGGACCCCTATGACATCATGATGGGTCTCATCCTCGTTCTGACCCCGATCATCTGTTGGGTGTTCACGCGACATCAACCGGAACAGCGCGTGCCTTGGCGGGATTGGGCTGACGAAATCCATCGGAAGCGGTACTACCTTCATGCCATGGGCTACATCGTCATCATCCGTTGGAAGTCCTTGACGGACAAGCTCAACGAACCCATGAAGGTTCGAACAGGTCATTGGACGGAAGCGGTGTACGCGTTGGAAGGCGGAGCGACCAAGTGGGTGCAGGACACGTTCCGCAACGACATGCTCACGGAGTTCCTGAACTTCCACTATCTCTTCATTTACTTGTTTTTGATTTACGTTACCACGGTGTACTTCGCTTTTTCAAACGACCGTGACATGACCGACAAGGTGACGCTGAATTACCTGTTGATTTACGCTGTTGCCGTCCCCTACTACCTGTTTTTCAACGTCGAAGTGACTTCTTCATGGATTCCAGGCATGGACGCACTGTTGTACCACGATGGATGGTACACGGTGTTCTACGCCCTCCATGACCCGCTGGACAACGCTGTTCCAAGCCTGCACGTGGCGATTCCTTTCGGGATTCTCATGCTGAATTACCTCCACGTGAAGGAACGCGGTGAGACCTTGCGTGAATGGCGGCACTGGCCATACCATTTGTTCGTGCTGTTGAACACCGTCCTGTTCGTGTTCACCATTCTGTACTTGGGTATTCACTGGATCGTTGACATCCCCCTCGGCATGGTGGTGGGCAGCATCGGAGCGCTGTTCATTCACCATCTGCAACCACGCATGCGCAACGATCACGGTCCAATGTTCAAGGGCGTTGACCGCACCAAAGTTCGTCGTCACGTGGTGGTGGAAGGCATCGTGGTGCTGGTGATGCTGACCCTGATGTTGATGGCCGTGAACGTTCAAGAAAACAACGTGGACGAGCGAATTTCTTACCGTTTGGGCGAAGGCGATTCAACCTTTGAAATCCTGCAAAAAGTCAATCCCGGGGACTCGGTCACTTCCAACATCACGAACCTCAACATCGCAGGTGAATTGGAGGTGGTGGTGCTCATGGTGGAGGCCAGCGTCCCTGCCATGGAAAACGGAAGCATCGACTGGTCCATCATGACCGAATTGGGCGACCATTACACCGTGGCGCCCCAAACCACGCTGAGCTTGGAGGTCACCTCACCCAAACTGTTCCACTACGTCGTCATGCATTATTCGGAAGGTCAAGACGCTGAAGCGGTCATGGAAGTCCGGGTGATCAACGATTACGGTGAAGACAAAATGGCGCAGGCGGTCCTGTTGAGCCTGCCCTCCCTCTGGATGACAGGGTTTGTTGTGTACCGCTTGTACCGTCTGAAGAAGGACGGTCGAAGTTGGATCGATTCCACCCCTTCTTATGTGTGGAACACCGAGGCCACCACTGAAGAAGAAGCGTGAACCCATGTTGTCCGGCGGCGCAGAGGATTCCATCAACCGATTGATGGCCTCGCCGGGCGGTGCCTTGCTGACCTCGCTACAACAAGCAGTTCAGCGGCATTTCAAGGTCTACGCAGCCCTGTTCTTGGTCGGCTTCGTAACGTCCTTCCCCCTCACGGCGACCGTGGTTGAATGGTTGATATCGGGCGACCGGTTACCCTCCGGTGTTGACATCATTGTGGTGTCACCGGTGGAGTTTCTCTTTCTCCAACTTCGGATGGCTGCCTCGTTTGGCCTGTTCCTCGTGGGTGTTGTGTTTGTCATGCATGTGGCGATTCGCGGACGACATCATGAGGCGGTTCAAGCTCGCATCGCTGAATTGAACCTCGTGCTTCCGAGGCCAGGTCCAACCACGGTCCTGACGGCGCTGAGCGTGGTCATCCTGGCGTTGGCAGGTGTTGCGTACGCTTGGGAGGGCTTGACGCCTCTCCTGTTGGCATACCTCACTGAAGACGCACAAGGCGTGGGGTTGTCCACTGAGTGGCGCTTGTCGGGCTATGTTGGGTTCATTCTCAGTTTGGTGCTGGCCTCCGTCATCGGGTTTCAAACGCCGGTCATCACCACGCTTGCCTTGCGGCTCCACATCGTTGAGCGAGGGGTGCTGCGAGGATTACGACGGCATGTGTGGTTCGCTGCGTTCGTCTTGGGAGCCTTGTTGTCACCGCCAGACCCGTTGTCGCTGTTTTTGGTGGCGTTGCCGGTCATCGTGCTGTTTGAGGCTGCGTTGGCTGTGGACGGTTGGATCAGGGATGAAACACCGAAAGCAGCGCCGTGAGGTTCACCGGCATGCGTCCGGGGGCGTGACCGTACCCATCGCCGTGGAAATCCGATCCTACGGAAACGGCCAGGCCGGCTGATTGGGCGTGCTCCATCAATTCGTGCCGATACGCATCGGAATGGCTTCGGTGCACGGCCTCAACCGCATCAACACCTGCTGTCTTGAGCAGGTCCATCAGCACGGACGATGGAACGCCGTAGTAGCGCGGGTGTGCCAACGATGTGATGCCACCTGCTGCCTTGACCTGAGCGACGGTTTCGCTCAACGTTGGAAGGGCGTGCGGAACAAAAGCGGGCAGTCCATCGCCAATCCATTGCTCAAAAGCTTCTTGCTTGTTCGAAACGTACCCCAATTCAACCATGGTCGCTGCGAGGTGGGGGCGGCCGACGGATCCGGATGCTCGTGCGATGACCGCTTCGGCGTCCACCGGCATGCCGAGGTCCGTCAAGCGCTGACACATGGCTCGCATGCGGGGCTCACGTCCCTCCCGGTGCGGCGCCAACCAATCGAGGAAGGCGGTCACGGCTTCATCGGGCTGACCGACCACGTGACGGGGAAAGTACGCCAGCAGGTGCCACGATGCCGAGGGTCGTTCCTGTTCATGTCGGGCGAGTTCCTCCGTGCTGGCTGGGTGCTCCACACGGCACGTGATTTCCATGCCTGGGATGAAACGCAGGCGGCGGGAACGGGCTGCTTCCCAGGCTTCGGGCCAGCCCGAGGCCGTATCATGGTCGGTGAGGGCCCACACTTTCACACCGCGTTCAGCCATCTTGTCGGCTACCTCGTTCACGTTGTGGGCACCGTCGCTGTGGGTTGAGTGGGAATGGAGGTCCACCGCTTCCGTCCACATCGTTTGCACCCACCCCGTGTTGTCCTTCAAGCGTTTGTGAAGACCTCGTCAAGGTCAGGCAGGGCCGGCAGGTCCAACGGTGCATCGATGGAGGCCGTTGAGCCGGGTGAAGGAGGCGCTGGTGTGGGCGGCACCGCCGAGTCGGAATCAGCGAAAAGGTCGTCCAGGCTGGGCAGTTCAACGGCAGTGGACGGTTCGGGCTGTGGCGTGGTCGGAGAAACACCCTCCCTGGGAGTTGTTGTGAACAAACCGTCGATGGATGGCAGGTCCAAAGCCGGTGGTGCAGCATGCGAAAGGGTCGGTTGAGGCTGCGAATTGGTGGGCTGGTTGTTCACCGCAGAAACGGTCGCAGCGGAAGGAAGGGGTACGCTCGCCACCCCTTCCGTCACGAACACCCGGTTGGGCTCCAAGCCCGGAATGGTCGTCGGGTCGAGAAGGTCCTCTTGGGCCTGACCAGGCAACGGTACCGGTTGAACGACCAAGCGCTGAACGCTTTTCCCGTCCTCGGGCTGGGTGGGGTTGGCTGGCCGGATGGCGGCTTGGTACGTCAGCGAGGATGCAGACGCATCAGCGGTGCGGCCAACAGGTTGGGGTGTGGAGGCAGCGACCTCCGTGGCGAGACGAGGCGAGGGGGTGTCGCCAACACCCAAGGTCGCCATCGCATCGTTGATGTTGCCGCTTTGCGTTGTCGTCGTTCCAAGAATCGAGGTCAAGATCGAGGCCGTGGTTGGGCTGATGTTTTCTGATCCGGTTCGGCCAAGACCTACCGTGGTACGTCCGCCTTCGTTGGTCTGCGCGTGCCGTGGATTGAACTCCGGAACGTCACGCTCCCGATTGGCCAACCATCGAACCAACAGCATGACGGCCACGCCAGCCAGCAAACCGTGTTCTTCGACGCTGAGTCCTTCTGAACCGAACAACGTGAGGTTCAGGTTGATGGCCGTGACGAGCAGCCCGGATGCCGCCAACAACGTGGCCATCGCAGCCAGTCGGGGTGCCTTCGGGTCGTGTGCCACGAGGGAAACTGAGCGTCCATCGTTATATTCATTCGCCCGGGAAGCCCGATTGTGTCTCGGCAGCGCGTACGGTGTTGCTCATCAGCATCGCGATGGTCATGGGACCCACACCTCCGGGGACAGGGCTCAACCATGCCGCCACGTTGGCCGCTTCTGGGTCCACATCGCCCGCCAACCGCCACCCACGTTCTCGGGTTTCATCATCAACACGGTTAATGCCCACGTCGACCACCACGGCGCCCGGCTTGAGCCATCCTGCCTTCACCATGGTTGGTCGGCCCACGGCGGCGATCACAATGTCCGCTTCTTTGCACCGATCGGCGATGTTCTCGGTGCGGGAATGCACGATGGTCACGGTAGCGTCTGCCCCCTTGGCCGCCAAAAGCAAAGCGGCGGGCATGCCGACAATACGGGACCGGCCGAGGACCACGGCACGTTTTCCTTGAAGGTCCACTTTGGCCCATTCAAGCATTTTCATGACACCGTGGGGCGTGCATGGAATCAGTCCATCGGTGCGTCCCTGCACCAGACGACCCAAGTTCACGGGATGGAACCCGTCCACGTCCTTCGACGGGTCGATGAGGTCGGTGATGCGTTCTTCGTCCATGTGAGAAGGCAACGGTGATTGAACCAAAATACCGTGAACGTCGGGGCGTTCGTTCAACGCTTCGACGTGGCCAACAAGGTCGGCTTCGCTGGTGTCACTTGGGAGAGCGACATGCGTGGACCGGACGCCCAACCGTTCACATGCTCGGATTTTGGCGTTCACGTAAACGTGCGATGCGGGGTCATCGCCAACGATGATCACAGCGAGGTGGGGTGTCACGTTCGCTTCGCTCAGATGAGCGATTCGTGAGGCAAGTTGACCTTCCACCTCTGCAGCGCATGCTTTTCCGTCCAGCACTTGGGCGCCCATGTTTCCAACACCGTTCGGGAGGACCTTGAGGCTTCGCCTGCCTTCAACGCTGGCTCACAACGGGGTCTTGAAGCCCATGGCACGGATAACGCACCAACCTGCTCGTGCCTCGTAAATGGCGAACGCACCGCCTGCAACGGCAGCTGCAACAGCGTACCAGCCGAAGGGCACGGCAACCACGTCGAGTGCCAACAAGGCCGCTAGGCCAGCTGCACCTGCGAGGGTGGCGAGGCCACCGGCCATGCGTGCTGCTTTTCCGCGAGCGTCGATGTTGCATTCTGGCATAGGCTAAAACAATCGAGTTCGGTATATCAAGGCCTGTTTGTGGAGGAGCCAACGGAGGGACTCGAACCCCCGACCGTCTGATTACAAATCAGACGCACTACCAGACTGTGCTACGTTGGCCGTGGTGATGCCTGCGGCCCTCCCCTCATCAAGTGAACGGCTGGTCAATCGTGAGCGATGAGCAAATCAAAGAAGCAGAGCGACAAGGGCGATACCATGGACGAAGCGAGCGGTCTTCAGTTTCTGTCCTCGCACGGGCGAAGCCGAACCGGTAACGACGTCATCTTTGCCTGGTTGGCGCGCTACCAACACGCCGCGGCTGCCGGGGCCGATGCCGTGAACGGCACCGTGGGCGCTCTGCTGGAGGACGATGGGGCGTTGGCGATCAACGCCACGGTGGACGCTGCCCTTCGAGAAGCACCGGCGGTTGAATTCGCCGCCTATGCGCCGCTCAAAGGCTTGCCAGCATACCTCGACTTGGCCCCTTCCTTGGCCATGGGCGAACACCGTTCGGCGCTGGAAGACCTCGGTGTTCATCACATGTCCACGGCCACACCGGGAGGTTCGGGGGCGCTGTTCCTCGCTGCCTCCACCTTTGCAGAACGTGGCGATACCGTGTTGTTGCGCAGCCGCCACTGGGGGCCCTACCAGGGCTTTCTCCGAGGCGTAGGGCTCAAATCCGTCACGTACCCGCTCTTGCCCGAACACCCCAATCAAGCCACGCCGTTCCACGACGGTGTTGCTTTTGAGTCCGCGTTAGCGGAGATGGTCGAACAACAGTCCAAGGCGATGGTCTGGCTGAACGACCCAGCCCACAACCCGACGGGGTTGAGCCTCCCTGAAGCTTCTCGGGCCGCTTTGCTCCGTTCATTCATGGAGAGTGCGCTGCGTCACGAACACGTGGGCCACACGCTGGTGTTGGACGCCGCGTATCACCTCTATGCGGACGAACCTCACGGTTGGGCTTCCACGCTTCGTGAAGCCCTCGAAGAAGGGTGGCCATGGCCGGAAAACCTGCTCATCTGCGTGGCGTTGAGCATGTCAAAATCCCATACTGCCTACGGTTTGCGTGCCGGTGCCCTCGTGTGCTTGCACCCCGACCAAGCAGCACTTGAGACCCTCCGCGACATCATGGGCGTCACCGGAAGGGAAACGTGGTCGGCAGCCCCTCGCTTGGCGCAGTACACCTTGGCGCATCTTCACGGCGATGAGCGTGCCGGACAGGCGTGGGCCGATGAGCGCGACCGGCTTGCTGCGTTGCTGGACCAACGGCGCTCGGCGTTCGTTTCGGCCTGTGAGGCCCTTGACGTGCCGATCAACCCCACCCATGACGGGTTTTTCGCTTGGTACGAGTGCGACGACCCTGTGGCGGTTGCCGAGCACTGCGCGAACCAGCATGTCTACTTGGTCCCGCTTTCGGGGGGTGTACGGATCGGTCTCTGTGCGATTCCCGAGGGTTCGATGAGGCGAGTGGCGGAAGCCTTGGCAGGTGCCCGGGGGTGAACGGATGGGTCAACGCATGACCAAGGAGAATTTTCTGATCTCTGGTTTGGTGTGCATCGTCTTTGGAGGCTTCCTCACCGTGGGTGGCTTGTGGGCCATGGGATTCACCGTCGGTTTGTTTGGTGTGGTGTTCTTTTTGGTCGGGATGACGGTGAGCCGGCAGGGCTCGCTCAGCCCAGAAGAGGTCGCAGCTTGGTCGCCTGAACAAGCGCCCCTGCCCGACGCTGGCCGGTTCATGTACCGGGTTGACGTCACGCTCGATGACCCCGTCCGTTCCTCGATTCTTTGCGGACCTTGCGGACATCTTGAGGTCGTGAACGGGCCACGTCCTCCGACGTATCGCTGCGTAGCATGCGACCGACCGTTGTGGGACGAAGAAGAATGAACGGTCTTTGTGCCTCCGCAACGGTGCCTTGAAAGCGACGAAACCGGTGGAGACACCATGGTTGAGTTCAGCCTCCTCAATCCGGAGCGACGGATGTTGCGGGCCATGCAGGCCGACAAGCGGGCTGCTTGGACGCTGAGCGATCTTCTGGCAGCTTGCGATTGGACCGACCAAGTCGTTGCGGTCGGTGCTGGTCACGGGCTTGAGAACCGAGGGTTGGTGACCGTTGAGACCACGGTGGTGGCCGAGGTGGTCCTGGATGCGTCGGGTCAAGACGCCGTGGACCACGGTCTGCTCGAAGCACGGTTGTGGTCGTGGATGCAAAGCGAAGACGAACCAACCATGAAGGGTCTTCAATCGGCATTTGAACGCCACGAAGCCGGTCCAGGCGTGGGTCTGTTGAAGCAACTCGGTGTGACCATCGAACAGGGGCGTCTGGTGGCCACCGATTCAATCCGCATCGATTCAACGTTGGCGGCTCGCACCGATTTTCTGGCCATGTTGCCGTGTGAATTGACCGACGAAGTCCGGCCGATGGTGGAGGCCTTCAAAGGTCGAAAAGGCTTCATTGCGGTGCTGGAGCGCACCGACCGATCGTGGAGCATCACGGAGGAAGGCCGCAGCGTGACCGGTGAAGCGCTGGTTGAAACCACCGTCGTGACGGACATCACGCCGGAACTGCTGCAGGGCGATGCGTGGCGAAACGCTGAATTTCGGGCCTTTGACGTCACGCTCGAGGCCTCCACACCGCGCACTGGACGAAGCCACCCCATGCAAGCGCTCATCGAACGCATTCGAGCGGTGTTTCTTGAGATGGGCTTCTCCGAATTGGTCGACGATTACGTTCAGACTGCCGGATGGAACATGGATGCGTTGTTCATCCCCCAGGATCACCCCGCACGAGAAATGCAGGACACCTTTTACCTTGACGAACCCGCCTCGCTTTCATTGGACGACGGCATGATGAGCCACTGGAAAGCCGTCCATGAACACGGGGGCGACACGGGTTCACGCGGTTGGGGCGGGACGTTTTCCAAGGACATCGCTCAACGGGGCCTGCTTCGTACTCACACCACGGTGAACACCATTCAGTACCTCGCTGAACACCCCACCGAGGCATGCCGCATGTTTTCGGTGGACCGCGTGTTCCGCAAGGAAGCGATCGACCGGACCCATCTTCCTGAATTCCACCAAATCGAAGGCATCATCATGGAGGAAGGGGCCAACTTGCAAATGCTCGTGACGACCTTGAAGACCTTCTATGCCAAAATGGGGTATCCCGAGGTCCGTGTCCGTCCGGCATACTTCCCCTACACGGAGCCGAGCCTCGAGATCGAAGTCCGTTGGCGTGGCAAGTGGTTGGAATTGGGGGGCGCGGGAATTTTCCGTCCGGAGGTCACCGAACCCTTGGGCATCACCGCACCGGTGTTGGCGTGGGGCATGGGCCTTGAACGACTGGCCATGCTGGTGCTGGGGCTTGACGACATCCGCCAACTCTACATCTCCGATTTGGAATGGCTGCGAAATCAACCCATCTTGTGAGGCGAATGAGGGAGGCTTTACATCAAGCGCCTTCGTGGTTGACCCATGCAACCACAACCCGTTGCGCTGTTGATGTCCAACGTTGAGACCATTCCCGGCAAGACCATCGTGAACTCGTTGGGCTTGGTGTCGGGGTCAACCGTTCGTGCCAAGCACCTTGGCAAAGACATCTTTGCTGGGTTGAAGAACTTGGTCGGTGGTGAACTCAAGGCTTACACCGAACTGCTCAACGAGTCGCGTAACGAAGCCCTCCAGCGCATGATGATGGAGGCGCATCAACGAGGCGCCAACGGCATCGTCAACGTCCGCTTTGCCACGTCCAGCGTGGCGGCAGGTGCCTCGGAGTTGTTCGTTTACGGCACGGCCGTGGTTGTTGAGTGAGGGTCGCCGATGAACGAGGGCGTCGTCTTCGTCGTGTTCTACATCGTCATCCCCGTGGTGACGGGATTGGCGGTTCCCATGACGTCGTGGCTTCTTGGCCGTTGGTACCAGAACGGGTTGTTCAAAGCCCTCGAGGTCACCGAAGCCGCTCAAGGAAAGGGGTTCGGTGATGCCCAGCTGGTGTCGTACCAAAAGAAACAGGAAACCATTGCAGCCGAGTACACGACGTTGCTGATGGCGAACATCGTGGTGGGCCCGTCATGGGGTCAGATGTTTTTGATGTGGGTAAAATCCCTCTTCGGGGGCGCTTTACCGTCCTACGCATCGGTGTTGGATTACGGTCGCCGTGAGGCCATCCAACGGCTCAAGGTCCAAGCCAAGGAACGCGGTTGCACCAGCATCGTCAACATGCGGGTGGAAACCTCGGTCATCACGACGGCCAAAGGCAACGACAGCAAATCCTCGTCGGTCGAATTCCTGGCGTACGGCACCGGGTGCCGTTGACGCTCAGGACCATTCGTCGCGAAACCGATCTTGTCGGTCCCGGGATGCTTCGGTTTGGTGTTCGTCGTCCGGCTGGTGCTGGCCCACGTCGACTTCGGTCACGTGCTCTTCGCTGGGTTCGACGAACCGTCGGAATTTGTGGCGAAAAAAAGCCTCGAAGTCGTTGATGTTCATGGAGGCATGGCCGTCGTTTGAGCGCCCCTCGTATCGTTCACGATCCCGACGGTAGCGATGACGCATCCTCCAATAGTCTCGGAACAAGCGAAGCATCAGTGAACGGTCGTTGGCGGGGTCACACCCCTCGGGCCACGGCATGCCCTCAACGGCGTGGGCAAAGGCGTTGAGTCCCTCAAGAAAGGCGATCATGTCATCGTCAGGGTTGGGACCAGAGCCCGGTGCATCACCAGCTTCATGGTTCATACGGGCTGTGATGGTTGACCTGTGATAAACCTTGGAAACGCACCCTCAATAAGGGGAAGTTCAAGCCGAGGGTATGAACCTCCACGGGACCGTCAGCAGCGGACTCGGTCGGGCTCACGTCTTCATGGCGCAGTTGCACTACCAGGAACAGTTCCGTGACATCCTTGGCCAAACGGCGTGGCCGGGAACGCTCAACGTGACGGTGAAGGCCGAGGACCTGCCGGGGTACATCGCCCTCCGTCAAAAAGCAGGCATTGACACCCTTGACGCCGAAGACAGCGACCGCGCAGCAGCTTCCGCGGTGGACGTGGACGCACATCCCTTGCACCGTGTGCGCGGTTTTCTACGCGATGGTGTGTCGTTTGGAGGTGCGTCGGCATACACAGCGGTCATGCATTCGAACGGGTCCGAGGTACCTTGTGCGATCTTGATTCCTGACCTCACACGCCACGTTGATGTGATCGAAATCATTGCCCCGGTCTTCCTCCGCGAGCACCTTGATCTCACCGACGGTGATTCGGTCACGATTTCATTGTGAATCTTTCCGAAAGACAAGGGGCAACTCGCCCAACGCAGCCCATTCGTTGTACAGCATCGCCTTCATTTCGTGCTGAGCGGCGTGTTGCCATCGTCCTTTTTTGGTGCGCTCAGCGGACCGTCCCACTGGCGGGGGCGTCAGGCTGGGTTCCGTTTGGTCGGCGGGCAAAGGTTCGTCCTCCCACGCCACCCCCCACAAGGTCAGCCATTCGGGCGGTGCCACCCCGAAATCCACGGGGGCTTCCGGATGTTCGATCGCCTTTCGTACCTCATCGGGAGTCAGTTCGCCCAAGGACAACCGAAACAAGGCGTTGGCCACCCGGCGAACCTGATTCCAGAGGAACGCTTCCCCGACGATTTCGAACCCCATCAATCGGTCACCGTCCATCCATGGCGTGGCTGAAAGGACGGTTCGCATTGGGTTCTTGCCCGGCTCCAAGCGTGCGAAGTTCGTGGCGTTGTACGTTCCAACAAACATCGCCAACCAGGAATTGAACGCATTGAGGTTCGGTGGTGACCAAAATTCCATTCCTTCCAATCGGTATCGGTAGGTGCGGTGAAGCGCCAGACGCGGGTTGTGGTCTGCGTCCACCTCCCTCACGGTGAGAAAAGCAATGTTGGGATCGAGTCGGTCGTCAATGGCGCGAATCATCTTACGCGGGGTCAAGGCATCCCACAACGTTCGCTCCAAATCGACGATGCCACCGTTGACGCGCACGTGGACACCAGCGTCCGTTCTGCTGGAGAGGACGAGCGGGTGGGGTCCCGATTGGTCGTTCAACCAACCCAGCGTTCGAAAGACACGGATCAGTTCGCCCTGAACCGTGATGACATCGGGTTGAATTTGGCTGCCATGAAAGGCGTCACCCAGGTAGCCGACGGTGAAAAACAACCGGACCGTTTCGCCCAAGGGGCTCCCTCATTCACTGGCGGAGAGGGTGGCGACAGCGTCCTCTGGGGTGTAGCCCAAGGCACCAACGGCCCATTCCAGGGCTTGCTTGAGCCACGGCTGAATCATGGGGTTTTGTCGGGAGGGGTCCATGACCTCGATGGCGTCCACCAAGTTGCGACTGGCGGTGAAGAGGACTTCGTCGACAGGGATGTCCTCGAGGGCCAAACGTCGGGCGTAGCGTTGGAACTCCTTCACGGCCACCGGGATGCGACGGCATTCCAGTGCGAAGGAGGCAAAATCAGCGATGTATTCCATGTTCTCCTCGTCAAGCTCCATGGCTTTCTTGTAGGCGTTCATGATCTTGCGGCCCGGGATAACGTCGTCCTGTTCCTCCATGTTCTTCATGTTGGCAAATTCAGCCCACATGTGGTGGAGTTCGGGAACGTCACCGTGGTCGCCAAGCTTCGCTTCAAGGTCGGCGAGGGCGCCGTCGAGGTCGCCGTTGCGGAACAGTTCAATGGGTCCTTCCAAGAGTTGCTCAACCACGGTGTTCATCTCCAAATGAAGCCACAGTGCACCGGCTTTTCAAGGCTCGCTTTGAGGTGCGAACGGGAGGGCAGGGGCATCAAGCGCTGTCTTCGCTGGCCAAGCGCTCAGCAATGTCTTCGAGCAGGTTGGAGGATGAGTGCTTTCGGTGCATCTCGTTGAGCATCATCTTGACGTTCTCCCACTTGCGGATTTTGTAGAAGCAGTGCTTCGGGTCGTGGTCCACGGTGCGGGTGGTTCGTTGGTAGGAGATGACGGCAAAGAATTTCTTGAAGAACGAACGACTTGCTTTGGCCGCAGCACCCTCGTCATCGCCACCTGCTGCAGGGGCGGAGCCGACGCTGGTACTGACCGTTTCTTCGGTCAAACCGATGCCAGAATCGGTCATGATGGTCAGCGTTGCATACCCCAACATCGTGCCCATGGGCGTCCGCTCAACCATCACTTCGGAAATGCGGTCGAACAGGATCCTCCGGTGGGAACGGGACAGCAAAAAGGCGTGCTGGAAGATGATGGCGTTGGAGGTCACGGCGTAGGAAAAACTGCGCTGGTACTTCCAAGTGGCGCCCCAGAACACCACGGCGAAGATCAACCCGAAGAGGAAGTAGTCGTAGGTGAAACCAATGACGCCATCGTAGGTGTCGTTGAACAGGCCGATGACCGGCGTCAAGATGTCGTCCAGTTGAATGATGACCGGCATGAGGGTGGCCACCAACAAGGCGATGGTGACCCATCGTCCGGAGGTGGACACGTTCAGCATGCGGTTGAACCACGTGATGATGCCCATGACCAAAACAAAGCCGATGGGGACCGTTTCGCTGTCCGTGAGCGAGATGAAGGTGCTGACGATTTTGATCAGGGTTGATGAATTGTCATCGGAAGAGACCCCGAAGGCGAACAGCATGTGGACCATGAGCACGACGAGCCCGAGAAAATAGAGCCCAAGGAAGGCCAGGGTGCTCGGGCGTGCCTCGCCGTTTTCGAGGATTTCTTCCCCGGTGATGAGGCGGTATTTTTTGCGCTGGGCTTCTGCTTTGGAGGCCATCGCTGCCTCATCGGTGGTTGTGGAGGTGCTGACGTCCGTCTTGGGTTCATCCTCCGTGGCGGTGGCCGCCTCGGCCTCGGTTTCATCGGGCACGTTGGCCTCGACTTCGGTGGATTCTGTTTCGCTCACGCTCATCCCTCAAACACCACTGTCGTGTTGTGAATGAAATACCTTGCCCCGCCCAGCCACGCTCGGGTTAGAACAACACGCCCCATGCGTGCTCTGCGTTCCCTCGCACCCAACCGTAGGACGAGCGGGTACGGACGCCGAACTCATCGCGTATGCTCAACGCTTCAAGCTCCAACGGGTACTCGTTGTAGGTCAAGTGGGACCACAAACCGCCGGCGGTGGGTTGGTCGAAGTGCCAATGGGCCCGCTCCACGGCCCGAACCCGGAGTTTAATCTCGGTTCGTCCGTTCCACATACGAACGTCAAACGTAGGGAGCGGTGAACCGGGGTCCTGTCCGTGCAGTCCTTCAAGTTGGGATGACGCTGTTTTCTGGACTTCAACCCGGGCGAAACGTTCGGTTCGTTCGTTCTTGAGGTCGTGGAACAAGCCGCCTTGGGACAGCGAAATGTGTTGAATGTCGCGTTTCTTCCACGAACGAGGTGTCCTTGAGGTCATGGTGGGCGCCACGTGCGGCACGAACCAATCAAGGTAGGAACCGTCCTCAAAATGAAGGACGCCCCAATACCAAGGAGGCGACGGCGCTTGGACGCACACCTTCTGGAAGTAGGCTGTCCCCGTCACGTCTCGATCGTCGATTCGGCCATGGACTCGGGTGCCGTGCACGCGCAGGATGTCGTACCCCATGTCGGCGGCGTAGGTGGCTGTGGAGGGGCGAGCCCTTGACATGAGCGGGTTCCAGGGTGTCAAGGTCAATGCCATCGAGGCGGGGGCACCCTCAGCGACGGCGTCCTTGTCGCCCGCCAAACGGATCCAGAACGAGGAGCGGTCGCTGGTCAACCCCATGGAGAGGTCTTCGGGGTGGACGGGGATCACCGCGCCTCCCCCCTCTCCCTTGGCCTCGTCACCGGGCCATGCAGGGTGTTGGTCGGTCAAAGCCACCATGTTGCAGGTCTGCTTGATGTAGGGTTCGTGCATGCGCTGCCCGTCAAACCACCACGCACAGACCATGCCATCGATGAGCAAGGCACCGTCTTGGTCGGCACCGGGTCGAGTGGTGGGTCGCCAAGGCGTGCCGTTCACGTCGACGTGGTCGTTGTCTTTGGTCGACCAAAGCACCATCAATTGTTGGCCCGCCGGTGCACCGCTGGGATCGTCCAGCATGACCAGCCACCACCACCAGTCCCACGTCAGGTGACGGATGGGAGGGCGCGTGGCCAGGGTCCACATGCCGGCGAAATCACCGTCGAACCGCTGCATCGTGTTGTTCTGCATGCGACGGCCTCAATCAATTTCTTTGGCTTTGAACAGGGCACCGCCAAGGAACCAGCACCCGGCGGCCTGAAACAGCAGCACGCCCAGCGAGACGATCATGGTGGGCAGCGGTGCCAACCCCAAGCCGGTGTCAGAAGCAAAGATCCGTAAGGCTTCTGCCCCTTCGAGGGGACCGTTGCCACCGCCCCACATCCCAACGGCGATCAGCAGGCCGGTGTCGCTCCAGGCCATGGCGGCCCCGGCATCGACGACGTTCATGGCCCACCCGATGACGGAAAACCGGAGAATGGCTGCATCGGGTGCGCCCAACGTGGTGAGGATCATCCCCAATTCCCAGGCTGCAAAGGGCAACGCCAGCACGATCCCGTGTTTCCACATGACGCCCAAGAGACAAAACAAGTTCGCATAGACGAGCACGGCAAACAGCGCAGCCAAGAGCACCGATAACCACACGCCGAGGTCCTGCCAGCGGAAGATGGCGTCACCGGGACCAACAAAACCAGTGATCACGGCAACGAGGCCCACCAAGCCGATCATGTACGGCCAAGCGATGCCGAGGAAACCCAAGATCCGATAGAGAAACACCTCGGTGCGAGCGATGGGTTTGGCGAGCATGAAGTGCATCGTGCCCGAGGTCATCTCGTCACGAATGAGGCCGGTGGCCATGAAGAGTGGGATGAAAATGCCCAGCAAGAAAACGAATCCGAACTTACCGATGGCCAACACGAAGGCTCGATGGGAGGCTTCCTTGGCGTAGGCTTCGTCGTCGGGGTCTTCGTCAACGTTCCCATCGGTTTCGACCACGGTGTTCCCGAAAAGGCCTGTGGACACCGCAATGTCGCAAGGGATGCCGTTCCTGTTGTCGTCCTTTTGTGAGGCGGTGCGGTCCTCACGGTCGCAATCCCCGTCGTCATCCACCCCGTAACTTCCTTCAGCAAGGCTGTCCCAGTCGAAGTCGTCTTCGTTGACCCACACCGAACGGTCGTCCGGGGCGACGGGCGGGTCCAGCAGCCCTGGGTGGTCGGTCGAATCGAAGATATCGGTCCCGTAGAGACGCTCTTGACCGTTCGGGTAGCCGTCCTGGTCAAAGTCCGAGGCATCCCCGTCGTTGTCAACGGCGTCGTAATCCCGAACCATGGCATCGACGTAGAACATGGTCAAGACGCCCATGGCGAGCATGGCGACGCCGAGCACCACCCATGTACTCAGTCGCTTGCGTTGTTGACGCAGCGTGAACTCCGCGACCGCCATCGCCTTCCGGTCGAGGCTACGCCACACAGAATTCGGTCGCTCACGGCTCATCAGGCGCCACCTCCCGTGAGGTAGGTGAGCAACGATTCGAGGTCGTCATCCGGGTTGTCAATTTCCCTGACACGATGTTCGCCTCGCACGATGATTCCGGGGAGCTCTGCGTGAAGTGCTCCAAAATGGTAGGTTTGGATGAGCAACTCGTCCGAACTGGGGAAACTCAACCCGTACACAGCAGGGTGATCAAGGATGTCCTTGGCCAAGTGCTTCACATCGTCGCCCACCAAACGAATGGTGTGGGGGATCTGGTCCAAGCGGTCTCGGATGGCATGCAGGTTGCCCAACGCGACCAGCTTGCCGTGGTGCACAATGACGATCTGCTCGGTGATGCGTTCAATCTCGGAGAGGATGTGGCTGCTCACCAGCACCGTCCTGCCGAGTTTGCCCAATTCGCGAATGACGTTCATGATGGTCGTCCGAGCCAGCGGATCGCATCCCTGCAGCGGCTCGTCGAGCACGATCAGGTCGGGGTCGTTGACCAGGGCGTGGGCAATTTTGGTTCGTTGTCGCATGCCTTTGGAAAATCGACCAATTTCCTTGTTGGCCACGTCGCTCAAGCCCACGAAATCCAGCACCCGCAGGGCCTCTTTCTCCGCTTGAGGCTTTGTCATGCCGTGCAAGCGGGCGAAGGTGGCCACGAACTCCAGTGCTGTCATCCAATCGTGCATCTTTTCGTGTTCGGGGACAAAGCCAACCCTTGCGTAAGGAGCGGGGTTTTTCCAAGGGTCCTCCCCAAAGATGCGGACCTCGCCCGCAGACGGTCGAACCTTGCCCATCAGCAACTTGAACAGCGTGGATTTTCCAGCGCCGTTCAGTCCCAAAATACCGGTGACGCCTCCTGAGAGGCCGAGGGTGATGTTGCTCAGGGCGTGAATGCGTCCATAGGACTTTGAAACGCCGTTGAGGTAGACGATGGGGGCCGTGGTATCGGGTGTCCAGTCGGAGGAGCCTTCACGCCCTTGTTGGCTCATGTCCGGCATCATTCTCGCGTCACCTCCATGGAAGCGACCCTCGTGGCGAGGACGTAGAGTGCTGTGGCGTTCATGGCGATCAGCGCCACAAGCGAATAGGTCCAGGGATATTGGGTGTAGGTGGGCTGTGTGCCCATGATGGTTTGACCCACGTGCGCCAAGCAATCGTAGGGTGAAAACAAGTAGAGCACTTCACGTTCAAACAAATTTTTCACGATGCTGGCCATCGTTTTGGTACCAAACAGGATGGCCAACAGACCAATCCCGGGGAAGAACCGACCCCGTGAGACGCTGGACAGGCTCAGGCCGATGCTGGTGTAGGTGAAGATGAGCAGCACCCCTGCCAGCAGCCCGGCAACAAACATGGGGAACACGTCGACCATCCATGCCCAACCGCGTCCGAAAGCAAGGATCTCGGTGAGGAAATACAGGCAGTAGGTCAGCAGCACCACGATGGCTTGAATGAGCGCCACCGCCAGAAATTTCATTCCTACGTAGTCAAAACGGGAAACGGGTCGGGAAAAATACAGGGCAGATGTACCGTGTTGGCGGTCTTCGGAGATGACGCCACCGACCAACAGCGCCGCGATGAGGGGGTAGTAGAGGGTGTTGCGCGGGAAAAATCCGAGCACGTGTCCGTACAGGTTGTCACGACTCACGCCGAAGATGGTGTGAAGTTCGGACTCCCCAAACAGGCTGGACACCAAGGTCAGGGCAGCGTCGCCCATGGCGGCGAGGAAGGTGATGAGAATGAAAATTCGTGTCGGCATCGACCACGGCCGATGACCTTTGGAAAACACACCCAGCACGTGGTGCCGAAGAATGGCCCAATTTCGCATCCAGCGCGGGTTGAGCGTGCCGTTCCATGGGGTGTAGTGTTGTTCGAAGATTTCACCGCTTGCCGCCGCTTGGGCGGTTTGCGCCGAGGCTTCCGTCTCGTCTCCGTCGTTGGCTCCCCATGCCACGTCCATGCGTGCTTGGCCCTGCACGGGGGCCTCCGGGTTGCTTCGTTCGTTCTGGCTCACGAGCCGGCACCTCCCATGGTTCGGGGCGCGTCAACCTGGCGCGCTTCAACGGGGTTGTTGAGCAGATCGTCGCTGGATTTCACGGCATAACCAAGGTTGTCCATGATCGCAAGGAAGAGGTCTTCCAGCGAGGCCTCGTATTCGTGCATTTTCCGAACCTGTGCGCCCACCTCGCTGGCGGCTTGAAGGATGTGGGATGTGGTGTCCTCCTCCGTGTGCGCGATGCGCATCACCCTGCCTTCGCGCCGAACCCTGAACCCTCGATCCTTGAGGGTGGCTTCGAGCGGACTGGCACCGCCCCAGACGTGAATCTCGATCTCTCGGTCAATGGCTTTGAGGTCTTCAATCCGTCCTTGAGCGGCCAACTTCCCTTTGTGGAGCAAGACGATGTTGTCGCACACCCGTTCGACATCGTCCATCAGATGGCTCGCCATGAGCACGGAGCGCTGTCCGTCGTGAACCATCGTGTTGAGGGTGGAGATCATGAAGTCCCTCGTTTTCATGTCCAACCCGTTGGACGGCTCGTCAGCGATGATGAGGTCCGGGTCATGGATGATGGCGCAGGCCAGTTTGGTGGCTTGCTTCATCCCGGTGGAAAAACTGCTGATTTCGCGGTAGCGCTGTTCACCCATCCCAACGAATTGCAACGCTTCGTGCGCACGGTTCAGTGCGACCTTTGGGTTCATGCCCAACAATTCGCCGGAATAACGTACCTGGTGGATGGCGTCCATGCTTGGATTGAGGGCGTCGTACTCCGGCATGTAGCCGATGCGTTGGCGAATGGCAGGGCCTTGCGTTTGGATGTCGTAACCCAGCACGCTGCCTTCGCCTGAGGTGGCTGCTATCAGGCCGAGGATGGTCTTGAGGAAGGTGGATTTGCCTGCGCCGTTTTGCCCGAGCAGACCGGTGGCGCCGCGTGGAACGGACAGGTTGAGGTTGTCCAGCGCCACGTGTGGGCCGTAGGATTTGGTGAGCCCCTTGGTGTGGATGATAAGGTCATCCGGGGCGGACATCGTGGTTCACGGTGTCAGCGGCGCCCCATGAAGGCTTGCCTTCATGCCTCAGGGGACGTTTCACCAACGCCCCCACGTGTCTTCACGGCGATGCCTTTGGTGAAGGTTTTCGCGTCCGACGCCGTGCTTTGGGAAACACCGTGGCCGAGGAACGTCCCATCGGCGTTCACGATGAGGCATGCTTCGCCTGGGTTCAACCAAGCATCGCAGGCTTGAATGAAGCCGTGAAACACGTTTCTCCCCTTGCGCACAAACGGTTCGGCGTCCTCGTTGACCACCACCACCGCAGGCCCACGATGGGCGCTGGTCAGCCATTCGCTGGACGGCATGCTGGCAGGCAAGGGGTCGGTTCGTTGAGCGAACAGTGCCGCAGCTCCTGCCGTGGACAGGGACAGACCTCCGTCGCGCAGACGCGGACTGAACCGGTGGACCCCATCAGCCCCGTTGATGTTCTTGACCCGGCCCTCTCGATTCACCACAAACGTTGCGCCGTCCATCAGCGCAACCGCTGTTGAACGGTCGGTGTTGTGCATCACCATCAGCTTGGCGAGTCCTTGCTCATGGCGAATGGCGGCCATGGCCGTGGCTCGCTCATCGTCGCTCAACGGCAGGTGGACGGATGGCGTCTCGCCGTGCCCGAGATGGGCCAGGGCCTCAGCCAGCCGATGCTTCATGCCGTCGCCAACGAGGTTGACCGTGGCCCACGGCACGCCGACCAACCCCAATCGAGCCAGTTCGGTTTCGAGCCACGCCGGTTCGGGCTCGTGTTGGAGCACCCACGGCGGTGCATCCAGATGAGCGAACGGGTTGAGATCTTCGAGGGAGGTTGGGACGATGCCAAGCGGGGTGAGGATGAGCAATTCGATCTCTGGGTGGTGGTGTTTGAGCCAGGGCAGCACCTCAGACAACCGCTCTCGGAAAGGCCCGCGAATGCCGTGGAACACCACGGCTTGTTGTGCACCGGTGGGGGGCTCCCAGCGATGGTGGAGTTGATGACGCGCCTTTTGGATGGAGGGGCGAACAAAGGTGTCGTCCCCACCCCATTGGACGCCGCCTTGCCGTGGGGTCTGCTGAGCCCACACCAGCCAATCCCACTCCTCTTCCCATGTGCCACGCTCGCCTTCTCGGTCCTTGCCCGATTCACGCTCGGAGCGGATGCGTCTGAAATCGGTCGGAGCCCGTCCGGGGGGGGTGGTCAACCAAAGGAAGGCCTCGCGTAGCGCAGGATGCTGATGGCTTCGTTGCTCGGCAAGTTGCCAAATCTTTCCGTCGCGAACCGCCTGCTTGCATCGCGCCAACTCCGCCAAGGTGACTTCGAGGTTGAAGTGAGCGAGCAGGTTCTCTCGTTCAGGCGGAGCCATGGCACGAACCTCGGCGGGTGTGAGATGGGCGACGCAGGGCATGATGAGCGGCCAATCGACCATCTCGTCGATGCGCTCCGTCCCCCAAGGGGTGAGCAGGCGACCGTCCCGTGCAAACAACGCGTATGCAGCGGAGTCAAACAGGTCAGCACCCAAAGCGATGGACATCGGAAACAGCATCGGATGTCCACAGCCAAACATGTGAACGGGGCGATGCGGTGGGAGCTGAGCAAGCGTGGCCATCATGATTTTGGCGTAGTCCTTGTAGCGTTGTTGTTCCATCACCGGAACAATACCGCCAACCGGGTGGACAGCGAAGTTGTGTTGGCCCATGACGGTGGCGGACAGCTGTCGAAGGTCGTGGTGTACGCCGCCCTGAATCGGTCCGTTCAACATGGTATCACCTGCTGCGTTGAGGCTCGCTTCAGCACGCCGTTCCGTTTCCTCCACCGCCTCTTTGACCTCGTTGCGGGTCATGTCGGGTCGAGAGAACACGTCCAGCATGGTCGCGATGTCGACACCGATGGTCCGTTGAAAGGTCACAATGTCTTCGACGCCGACTTCCACGTCGCCGTACACGTAGGACTGAAACGTACCTGAATCGGTCATGATCACGCCTGGGAAATTCAACAGGTCGTGAACGCCCTTTTCCGTCGCATGCGCCTTGAGTTCATCGTGCTTCCAAACGATGTAGGAGTTGGTGATGAGGGCTTGAATGCCGTACCGATCCCACATGACGCGAGGCTCGATCGTTCGAATGTTGGGGTTGACCACGGGCAACAACGCCGGGGTCTCGAGAACGCCGTGGTGCGTGTGAAGGCGTCCCAGCCGTGCTCGGCCGTCGCGTTGGGTGACTTCGAACCGGCCGTGGTCTTGAGGGCGGCAGGGTTTCGGGTCCGATCTGGTGCTGTCTTGCCAAGCCGCCATGCTTCTCCCTCGGCCCGTGGAATATGAAGACCTCGCCTTTCCGGGGGACTCACACTTCACTCGGGTGGATCAACGAACTCCACGGCACCGTGGGCCAGGATGAACTCTCGACCAAGGTCGTCAAACGTGTCCAAGAGACTTGTGGAAAACCGAACCCGTTCCACTTCAGGGTCGTTCTCAAGGTCCGTTTTCACACCTTCGAGCGTCCCGGGTGCGGCGCCACAGGAGAGACAGGCGCCGGTCAGATCAAGCACCAAATCAAGTCCCGACGTTCCCGTTGCCCACGCTGTCAGGGCCACCCCTCCGCCGTGCCCGTCCAAGGCGGCCCGAACAGGTCCCAGCCGCGCGAGCAGGGCTGGAACGGCATGCACCGTGTCCATGACCGAAGCGAGCGAGAGGTTGCGCAACCGTGTTTCCTCCTCGGGGTCCACGGTTTCGGCAATGCGTCGGTGGGCTTCGGCCTCCATGGCTGCTTTTGCCTCAGCAGCGTATTTGGCCACGAGGTCGTCGTCCATACGGTCGCCAGCACGCGGTGGGCTTCAAGCCTTGTTGCTTGGCCTTCGGTTCAACGTCGACCTGCAAAAAACGCCGCCTTGCTCGGCATTACATCCATTGATAAAGGTGTGACGAGAGGGGAGGATGAGGATGAACATGGCCGAGGAAATCCTGCGCGTTGAAAACCTCCACGTCAAGGTGGAGGACACCCCCATTCTGCACGGCCTTTCGCTGACGGTCAACCGCGGTGAGAAGCACGTCATCATGGGTCGGAACGGCGCTGGTAAATCGACGCTCGCCAGCGTCATCATGGGTCACCCCGCCTACGAAATCACGGAGGGTGAAGTGTTCTTCATGGGCCGCCCCCTTGACGAGCTCGACGTGTTCGAACGGGCCCGTGCCGGGATTTTCCTGTCCTTCCAGTACCCCGCTGTCATCCCCGGCGTCCAAGTCGGAACGTTCCTCAAGAAGTCGGTCCAATCGGTCCGCCAAGAGGCGGTGAAGGCACGCGCATTCCGGCAGGAACTCAACGCTGCCATGGACACCCTTGACATGCAAAAATCCGTGCTGTCCCGGTACGTGAACGATGGCTTCAGCGGTGGAGAAAAGAAGCGATTGGAAATTCTCCAAATGCTGCTGCTCAAGCCCAACCTGGCGCTTCTGGACGAAACGGATTCTGGCCTGGACATCGATGCCCTGCGCATCGTCGCCAAGGGCATCAACCAAATCGCACCGGACGCGGGTTGCCTCATCATTACCCACTACCAGCGCCTGCTCGACCATGTCAAACCCGATTTCGTTCACGTGATGATCGACGGTCAACTCGTGATGTCGGGCGGCCCAGAATTGGCCTTGAAACTCGAGGAGCAGGGCTACGACTGGCTCGATGCGACGGAGGTGGAGGCATGAGTGACGAAGCCCGTGAGGCGGTTGGCGACTACCGTTTTGGATTCCACGACCCGGAAAACGCCACCATCCGCTTCGACAAAGGGCTGAGTGAGCAGGTTGTTCGAGACATCTCGGAGCTCAAAAACGAGCCCGAGTGGATGACGGAGATTCGGGTCAAGGCCTACCACCATTTCGTGGAGCGCGAAATGCCCGACTGGGGCAATTGCGGTGAATTGAACAACATCGATTTTGACAACGTGACGTATTTCCTTCGTTCCTCCGACGCCACCGAGCGGGATTGGGACGACGTCCCCGAAGACATCAAGCGAACCTTCGACCGTCTCGGCATTCCGGAGGCTGAACAGAAGTACCTCGGTGGCGTTACGGCCCAATACGAGTCCGAGGCGGTTTACCACTCCATTCGCGAAGACCTCGAAGCTCAGGGGGTCCTTTTCCTTGACATGGACAGCGGCCTTCGTGAGCACCCTGAGATCATCAAGAAGCATTTCGGCACCGTCATCCCCTACAGCGACAACAAGTTCTCCGCTCTCAACACGGCGGTGTGGTCCGGTGGTTCGTTCATCTACGTCCCGAAAGGCGTTCATGTGGAAATGCCGGTGCAGGCCTACTTCCGCATCAACGCCCAAAACATGGGGCAGTTTGAACGCACCCTGATCATCGCCGACGAGGGGAGTTCCATTCACTACGTTGAAGGGTGCACCGCACCAACGTACTCCACCGACTCTCTGCATTCTGCCGTTGTCGAGCTCATCGCCATGAAGGGTGCAAAAATCCGCTATTCCACCATTCAGAACTGGTCGGCCAACGTGTACAACCTCGTGACCAAGCGCGGTGTTGCCTACGAAGATGCCACGGTTGAATGGGTGGATGGCAACATCGGGTCGAAATTGACCATGAAGTACCCCGCAGTCCTCCTCAAAGGCGAGGGTGCCCACGCTGAGGTCATCTCCGTGGCGTACGCCGGGGCCGGTCAGCACCAGGATGCGGGTGCCAAGGTCCACCATCTCGCGCCCCGCACCACGTCCAACATTTTGTCAAAATCCATCTCGAAGAACGGCGGGCGATCTTCGTATCGGGGAATGCTTCAGGTGTCGCCAAAAGCCGACGGATGCCGCTCCAAAGTGGTCTGCGACGCGCTGATGCTTGACAGCGAATCCCGCTCCGACACCTATCCCACCATGGAGGTTGGCAATTCAACGGCGGACCTTGAACACGAAGCCAGTGTGTCCAAGGTGTCGGGAGACCAACTGTTCTACTTGATGAGCCGCGGCTTCTCCGAAGACGAGGCCATGGGTCTCATCGTCAACGGCTTCTTCGAGCCCTTTACCCGAGAACTCCCCATGGAATACGCCGTGGAACTCAACAAGCTGCTTGAACTGGAAATGGAGGGCTCCATCGGATGAGTTACGCCGACCTCGCCGTCCCTTCCCGTGCCCTCCATCTCTGGCGATACACCCCGTGGGCGCGCATCCACCCCTCAACCGTGGACGACGTTCCTTCAGCCGATCCTGTCCGATGGGAAGTTGGTGATGGCGGTGTGCTTGCTGAAGCTACGCCCCGTGCTCAGGGCAGCCCGGACATCGCTCGGACTTTTCTGGCCGAGAGCAACCCCTCCGTGTGGGCCCTCCGTTGCTCACCCGACGCGCCAACGGTGCATGTTCGTGCCGTGGCATCGGGTCACGTGGCCGTAGGGCACCTCCACATTGTAGCGGAAGGCGACGCCACGGTGGTGGTCCATCTCTCCGGCGAAGCCGATTGGGCCGGTCTCCACATCACTGCGGAGGTGAGCGACAACGTGCGTTTCGCCTACGGATTGGTCAACGAACTTTCGGTGAACAGCAAACTGCTGCGCTGCGAGGACTGGACCGTTGGCCGCGACGCCGATGTTCAACATGCCTCGCTGTCGATGGGCGGATTCCGCTGTAAAAACGACCTGCGCACGCGATTCACCGCTCCTGGTTCCCGACTCACCCAAGCGGTGTCGGTGCACGGTCGTGGCGAGCGGCACGTTGACCACCATCTCGAGATCCACCATGATGTTGGCCGCACCGACTCGTCCCTGACGGTCCACTCCGCATGCGACGACCGCAGCCATGCCATCGCCACCGGTCTGCTGACCATTGCCGAACAGGCCAACCATTGCGATGCCGGTCAGGTGTTCAAGAACCTCCTTCTCTCGGAAAAAGCCCGAGCGGAGGCCATCCCCGAGCTTGAGGTGTTGGCCGATGAGGTTGCTGCAGCCCACGGTGCGGCCAGCGCACCGCTCGACCCCAACCAAATGCACTACCTGATGAGTCGGGGTCTTGACGCCCAGGAATCAGCAGCGCTCATCGTTGAGGGTTTCATGCACGACGGTTTTTCCTCGCTGACCAACAGTGACCTGTTGGAGGCCTTGCGCACCCGACTGACGGTGCACTTGGAATGCGAACTGAAGAGGTGATTCGGTGAGCCTTCGCGACCAGTTTCCGATTTTGCAGCGTGAGGTGAACGGCTACCCCTTGGTGTACCTTGACAACGCTGCTACCACACAGAAACCCCAAGTCGTGTTGGACGCCATGAGCCACTACTACGCACATTCCAACGCCAACGTTCACCGAGCTGTCCACACCTTGGCCGGTGAGGCCACGGAGGGCTACGAGGCGTGCCGAACCAAATTGAAGCAGCGTTACAATGCGGAGCGCGTCATCATCACCAGCGGCACCACCGAAGCGATCAACCTTGTTGCCCACGGATGGGGACGCGCCAACCTCCAGAAAGGGGATGCGGTTGTTCTGACGGAGATGGAACACCACTCCGACATTGTGCCGTGGCAAATGCTTGCTGAAGAGCGGGGTGTTGAACTGCGGTACGTGCCCGTTCTTCCTGATTTTACCCTGGACATGGACGTGTTTTCTGCCTCACTGGAAGGGGCCAAACTCGTATGCGTGGTTCACACCTCCAACGTGCTCGGCGTCCGCAATCCCCTCGAAGCAATCATTGAGCAATCCCACGCCGTCGGCGCACGGGTACTCATCGATGCTGCCCAAGGCGTGCCCCACGCATCGATTGATTTCACCGAATTTGGTCCGGATTTCATGGCTTTTTCCGCCCACAAAATGTGCGGTCCAACCGGCATCGGTGCCTTGCTGGTGACCCCTGCAGCCTTTGATGAGATGCAGCCGTTCATGGGCGGCGGCGACATGATCGAAACCGTGACGGTCGACGGGTCGACCTACCAGACAAACGAGCACAAATTCGAAGCAGGCACCCCTCGGATTGCTGAAGCCATTGGCTGGTCGGCTGCGCTGGACTGGATGACGTCGTTTGACCTCGATGTTGAACACGCCCGACTGGTGGACATCGCCGGTTGGGTTGCCCAGCAGTTGCGTGAATTGGGCATGACCGTGTACGGTCGCCACGGACCGGATGACGCTGCTGTGGTCTCGTTCCTGCACCCCACCATCAACAGCGACGACATGGCACATTTGCTTGATGCACGAGGCTTTGCGGTGCGAACCGGCCACCACTGTGCCCAGCCGTTGCTTCAACGTCTTGGCATTTCGGGAACGGTTCGTGCTTCGTTTTACATTTACAACACCCGCGATGAAGCCGAAGCGTTCGTTGCGGAAATGAAAGACATCGTGGAGACGTTCGCATGAGTTTCTACCCTGCAGCCCTTCAGGAACTCATCGAGGAGTTTCAAGAGATCGACGACAAGCGTGAGCGGCTGGAATATTTGTTCGAACTTGCCGACGAAGTCAACGAATTCCCCACCTCGCAGTGGAGCGATGTGACCCGTGTGCGTGGCTGTCAATCGGAGGCTCACGTTCACATTGAGGTCGATCAGGGACTGGTGCACTTTCAATCGGGGGCCGATGCCAAAATGGTGCAGGGCATGATGGGCATCCTCACCATTGCTCTGGAAGGGCTCGCTCCTGCCCAAGCCCTGATGATTCCGCCCGACTTCGCTGAGGCCATGGGTTTGCTCAACACGTTGACGCCGAGTCGCTCGAACGGTTTCCGAAACATGTTTGACAAGGTGATGGCGGACATCCGCCTGCAGGTGGAGGGATGACCATGGTGACCAAAGATGCGGTAATGGAACAACTCGACGAGGTCGAAGACCCTGAACTTGAACTTTCCATTGTTGAATTGGGTCTTGTCTACGATGTTCGATTTGAGGACAAGGAGGAGGGCCTTCACGCTGAAGTTGACATGACGCTGACGTCACCCGGTTGTCCAGCAGCACCAGAAATCATGGCCGCCGCTCATCGTGCTGCCCTGATGACCGAAGGCCTCGAATCGGTTCACATCAACCTCGTCTGGGCCCCTCGTTGGGACCCCAAGGTCCACGCCAGCGAAGACGCTCGCATGGACATGGGCATCTGGGATTGACCGTCCGGTAGCGCCTCTGCCACACGTTAAGCCACGGCTTTATGGCTGACCTCCTCCACTCATCACCATGGCAATCCACGTCCACAAATCCGAAGCCCGAGGAAAAGCCAACCACGGCTGGCTGGACACCCGTCACTCGTTTTCGTTCGCTCGGTGGTACAACCCTGACCACATGGGCATTGGCCCGCTTCGGGTGCTCAACCAAGACGTCATCACGGGGGGTTCGGGTTTTCCCACGCACGGTCACCGGGACATGGACATCGTGTCCATTGTCCTTCGAGGGGCGTTGGAACACAAGGACAGCGAGGGGAACGTTGCCGTCATCCGCCCGGGAGAAGTCCAACGCATGAGTGCCGGTACCGGTGTGACGCACAGCGAAATGAACCATTTCAAAGACCAAACCACTGAATTTCTCCAAATCTGGGTGATCCCCGACGAGCGAGGCATGGCGCCATCCTACGAACAGAAAGCCCTGAACCCCGAGGTGACGGAGGGCGAACCTTTGCCCGTGCTCGCCAGCCCCCGTGGTGCAAACGGAGGCATCGGCCTGCACCAGGACGCTCACATGTTGGGCGGCAAGGCTGCGGCAGGGGTGTCCACGCGTTACACCCTCGAAGAAGGGCGTCTTGGTTACTTTCACATGCCCAAAGGTGCGTGTTGGGTGAACGGCACGTTGCTGAATGAAGGAGACGGGATGTACATGGCGGGACCCGAGACGTTGGAGTTCACGGTGGAAAGCGACGGCTACCTGCTCCTGTTCGATTTGACCGGCCAATAATTCACCACGACCCCATCGTCCACGGCCGGTCAATCACATGCGAACGACCATCGGCCAAGAAGGGTGAAAAAGCCGAGTAGGGCTACCCTCTCCATGAGCAGCCCCACGTCGTTTGAGGACTACCTGGTCATCGGCTGCATGCGATGCGACAAGGGCGGGACAGATCGCTGTAAGGTGTTGCCATTCGTGAACGAACTCCGTCACCTTCGCTCCCTTCTTGCGGAAACCGATTTGGTTGAGGAAATGAAGTGGAGCGTCCCCGCCTACACCTTGAACGGGAAGAATGTCATCATGTTGGGGGCTTTTGTTCATCACGCCAGTTTATCGTTCTTCAAAGGGGCCATCGTGGACGACCCGAAAGGGCTTCTCGTCAGACCTGGCGAGAACACACAGGCCTCGCGTCAGCTCCGAATCACCTCGCTGGACCAGATTCTCGAACTCGAAACCGAAATTCGCGCACTGATCGCCTCTGCCATTGACGTTGAGCGTCGCGGCCTGAAGGTGGAGCGGGTACGGCACGAGGCGGTGGCGTGCAAGGAGTTGCAAGCCAAGTTTGATGCTCAACCAGCGTTCAAAGCGGCGTTCGAAGCACTCACGCCCGGTCGCCAGCGAGCGTACCACCTGCACTTCAACCAGGCCAAACAGGCCAAAACCCGTGTTGCTCGGATTGCCAAGTACGAGGCTGCCATCCTCGACGGAAAGGGGATGAACGATGTGTACAGGAAGAATTGACCGTTGTTTCTTGGTCAAGCCTCGTCCTCGAAACGGGTCTCTCGGGCCCGTTCCATGGCTTCATCCGTGGTGAACCAGAAGGTGGGGGTCGGACCGAGGTCCTTGTCCCAGCGTTGAACCGCCCGTGCAAACATCTCACCTTCGGTGTACGCTTCACACCACTTGAGGCACCAATCGGCTTGCGCCACCATGGCTTCATCATCCGGTGAGGTGCGCTTCAGGACCTCGGCCTGCAAGGCGATGGTCATGGTCCACAGCGGGGCCAAGGCATAGGTGACGTAGGGGTTGCGTTCCATGTCGACGCTCCTGAATTCGGTCCACAGGGAAAACACTTGGTCGTAGAGAAAACCGATCGTCAAAACACCCAACATCACGGAGAAAAAAATGCCGACAAGAGCAAAGTACGTGCTCGAAACGCCGAGGATTTCACCTGAAAAGCACGCCCCTCCTGTACATTCGGAGGTGAACCGCCATTCGATCAGCGGCCACACCAGCAGGGTGATGGTGGTTCCCCACAAGAGCAGGCTGACAATCGCCTGGGATTGTTGCATTCTCCAATATTGCCGCATGACCCATTTTTTGAAGAAAGTCGTTGGTTCAGGGCTTTCTGTCATGCTCCGAAGGCTGGCTTCATCATTAAAGAAGCAACCCCCCAAGGAGCAGGTTTGGCGTCCAAGCAAGGGATGGAGAGGTGCCTTCAGCGGGTTTGTGCGCTGATGCGACCTCCATTGGGAAACGGTTAAACACACACGAACGGACCTTGAGACACCAACACCGGTGCTGTACGGGTGCGTTCACGCCCCATGCGTCACCGAACGACAAAGCAGGGGTGACGCCGTTGACCAAACGCCACATCCTGTTCATCCCATCATGGTACCCGAGTCCGGATGCGCCCCTGCTTGGGACCTATTTTCGGGAGCAGGCAGCGATGTTTGCCGAAGAGGGACACAAAGTCGGGGTGCTTCATGCGCGGTTCCACGACCTTCCCTCTGCAACCTGGTTGAAAGGGCCGAGTGAACCGATCACCATGGTTGAGGAAGACGGTCTCATCGTGGTTCGTGCAAGAAAACGCCTGTTTCAACCCGGGCCGCTCCACAGAATTCCACCTGTTTACCGGTCATCTGTTCGAGCTCGTGAGAAACTGGCGCTGCGGATGTACGATGCGTACAAAGCGGTGCACGGCGCCCCTGATATCATTCACGCCAAATCGGCGATGTGGGGGGCCATCCTCGCCAAAGCCATCGCAGAACGTGACAACATCCCCTACGTTGTCACCGTTGGCTCGAGCGTGTTTGCGAGGGGCATCGTTGGGCCTCGGGAACGAAAAACTGCAGCGTTGACACTGAGGTCCGCCAATCGTCTCTTGTCGGTGAGCACCACCTTGGCGGATGATTTGGAGCGCATACTGGGGATTCAAGCCTCAGCGTTCATGACCGTTCCAAACATGATTGATTCGGAAAAGTTTCCCTACACCCCCTTGCCCGAAAACGAGATGTTCACGTTTGGGTACATGGCCAACCTGGTCGAAGACAAGGGCCATCGGACCTTGCTCAACGCCTTCGTTGATGTCCCGAACGCCAAGCTGAGGCTGGCCGGTGACGGACCGCTTCGAGCCGAATTGGAGGCCATGACCACACGACTGGGTTTGGACGGCCGGGTCGAATTCGTCGGTCCTGTGCCTCGAGAAAAAGCGTCGGGGTTCTTCCAAGCCATCGACGCCTTTGTTCACCCGAGCCGTTACGAAACGTTTGGCATTGTGCTGGTTGAAGCATTGTCAACGGGCCGACCTGTGATCGCTACCCGCTGTGGAGGTCCCAACGACATCGTTCGGGCGGAGGATGGCACCTTGGTCAACGTCGACGACGTCGACGGCCTCGCTGAAGCCATGCGCAGTTTCATCGGAAGGGTGTGGGACACGCAGGTCATGCGTGACGGTGTCGAAGCAAGGTACACCAAGGAGGCTGTTCGCAACCGGTTGCTGGGTGTTTACGAGACCGTCCTTTCTCCACCTCGCCCTTGAAAGAGGGTTAAAGACCGTGATTCGGTGGAGTGGGCATGGCTCAGGACCGGGTGGTGACTGAATTCGTGTACGCCGATGAGCGCATCACCATGGAAGGTTACCACGCCGAGGATTCCATTTTCAACCGAATTGCAGAGGACCAGACGTTTTACGAACACCCGTTGCTGGAGAAGGCTCGGTCGTTGGACCTCGAAGGCGTCTACATCGACATTGGCGCCAACATCGGGAACCATTCGGTGTACTTTAGCCGCTTTTGCAACGCAACAAAAGTGTACAGCTTTGAGATCGATGAGGCCATTTTTGGCATCTTGAAAAACAACATGGAACACAATTGTGAACCCGGCACGTACCACCTTGCTGACATCGGCATTTTGGACAAAAAGGGATTCGTTGACCTGTCCGACACAAACCACCTCAACGCAGGGATGACCAAAATCGTGAACGTTGAGGGAAGCCATCGCGAGGTCGACACGCTTGACAACGTGATGGAGGGCGTTGACAACATCGCCCTGATCAAGATGGACGTTGAAGGGTTTGAAGTGGACATCGTCCGCGGTGCGGAACACATCCTGGAGACCCAATCCCCCGTTATTTTTGCAGAATTGGCAACAAAAGCCGAACTCAAGGCCTTCAAGCAGGCCGTGGCCAAATTTGGTTACGACACGGACATGGTCAATTACGCTGCAACACCGACGTACTTGTTCCAAAAAGCATCGGTTCCGGTCGGCACCAAAGCCAAGCAATCCGCCAAACGCCTGTACTGGGGCGTCAAGGACAAACTGACCAAGTGAGCGCTGGTGCAGCCCGCAACCTGCACCTCGCAACAGAGGAGATGCCAACGGTCAGGGGTTGTCCAAGAGGTCCTCAAGCCCGGTGCGGAACGCCGCCACCGAACGCCGGTGGTCGACCATTTGTGTGTGCTCCCGAGCCAGGGTCCCGTAGTGTTCTCGGTTTTCGTACACCGTCCTGAGGGCGTCAATCACCGCCTCGGTATCGTGCCCGTCGTCCACGAGCACACCGCCTTGGCCAAGCGCTTCTTTTTGCGACCCCACATCAGAGGTCACGCTGGGCACCCCAAACAAACCGGCCTCGCCGATCACCCGGCCCCATGAGCCGGTCGTCTCAAACAGAATCAGGTGGACGTCGATGCTGGCAAAAAAGGTGGCAGCGTCAACGTGGCCCAGCACCCGTGCGTTCGGATGATGCGCCAGTTGTTGCGGGTACGCACTGCCACCGGCGATGTGTACCTCGGCCTCCGGCCACCGTTCACGCAACCTTGGCAGGATCTGCTGGTACATGCGCAACCCCTTCTCCGGCGTCACGACCATGATGCCGATCGTGGGCGGTGCGTCAGCAGCACGTTTGGCCTGTTCGCTGGCTCGCAGCGCCTTGACGTCCTCCATGCTCCCGAACCGTCCACCAAAATCAATGGGGAGCGGCACGCTGTGGCCACGCTGAATGGAAAAGCGAGTGCGGATGTCGGCCAGCAATCCCTCACCGGCGGCACAGACCAGCGCTGCGCCTTCCATCACCGGGCGGAACCGCTTCTCGAGTCGGAACACCGTGTCGTCACGAACGAACATGATGTACGGAATCCCACGGTCAGCAAACGCTTTGGCCGCTCCGCAGGACCATTCGAGTTGCGTGAGGCCGATGGCACCATCATGGTTCTGACCGTCCAACCATGCGCCGACACGTGCGGCAAATTGAGGCCCGCGGCGGCCGAGATGTCGGTCATGGGCCCACTTTCTTCGCCGTTGCTCACCTTTGCGCTCCCGCAAACCCCATGCGACCTTTGACCAGAACCCTTCGATCGGCAGTTCGGTGGTCGTCAAGTCCACGTCGGGTCGCAGCAAGCCCATGCGCTCACCGCGGTCGCTGCTGGCAAAGGCGCTGACCGACCAAGCAGGGTGCGTCGGTGTGTCCGGGGCGGGGGTCATGGGGACGAACGTGGGTGCGGTCTCGAGGGTTGGGCCCGCGACCGACACGCCGTTGAGGAGGGCCGCCAACGACCGCTCTGCTCCACCCCCCGGGGGGTCGAGGTCCCGCACAGCGGCGAAGAGTCGTCGGGTCCTCATGCCGTTGCCTTCGTTGTGACCCCTTTGAGCGTTGTGGGTTGCATGCTGCACAGTGCATGCGAACGCAAACAGTCAACGGTGTGCTCGTTGTTCAGGGCCATCATCGCTTGACAACGATGGTGAGCACATCGCCGTCCTTGAGTTGGTGGTCCAGCCCCACACGCTGGTCGTTGAACTTCGCACTGGGGCCTCGAATCCGGGCGAACCGGAACTTGCGAACGAAGTCCCGGTGGAGCTTGATGCAAATGGTTTCCACCGTGGAATCGTCTTTGACGATGAGCGGCTCCTCCATGTCGGCTTCTTGGCCCTGGGGCTTGAGGTAAATCCGCATGAACCCGAGGTTGTCGTAAATGAAATCCTTCAGTTCGTCCAGGCCGATGTCCTTGAACGCAGAGATGTTCATGATGGGCCATTCCTGGGGGAGGGCGGAGCGAGCACGAGCGATGTCATGCTCGGTGGCAATGTCGATTTTGTTGATGGCGATGACCGCTTTTTCGTACACCCGGTTGCCGGCGAGAGCGTCCACGATTTGCTCGGCGGTGGAATCTTCTCGAAGGGTGACGAGGGCCGAGGTAAAGCCAAACGTGCGGATGATGCCGGCGATTTCCTCGTCCGAAAGATGGGTTTGTTCCACGGTGCTGCGAATTTCGATACCACCCCGTTCGGTCCGGTTGATGAAGACGGGGGGTTTGGTTTCGTTAAGACGCAGACCGGCGTTGTGCAGTTCGCGGTGAAGGACATTGAAGTGGCCGTCTTGGAACGGGTCCACGATGTAGAGCACCATGTCGGCGCTTCGAATCACGTTGAGGATTTCACGCCCCCGCCCCTTGCCTTCAGCGGCGCCTTTGATGAGTCCAGGCAGGTCAAGGATCTGGATTTTGGCACCTCGGTGTTCCATCACACCGGGAATGCAGGTCAGCGTTGTGAAGGCGTACCCGCCCGCTTCGGAGTGAGCGTCCGTGACCTTTGAGATGAGGGTGGACTTTCCGACGGATGGAAACCCAACAAGCGCCACGGTGGCGTCGCCTGACTTGCGGACCTCGAAGCCCTTGCCCCCGCCGCTGGCCTTGGAATGGGCTGCCGTCTTCTCTTCCTTGAGCTTGAGTTGGGCAATTTTCGCCTTCAACTTCCCGATGTGGGCGTTGGTGGCCTTGTTTTTCTGGGTCTTGTCGATCTCGGCGCGAATCAATTCGATTTGCTCCTTGATGGTCGCCAAGCCAAACCCTCCCGTTGTGCCGTTCAGCGGACCGTTCTTCAAGGCTCTTACGAAAGCCTCGCCTCGAATCAATCCTTTT
>WTJK01000041.1 GCA_011524855.1 Methanobacteriota archaeon
CTGCGTGAAGGTATGCGTCTTCGAGGTCTTCGACTACGTCCCACACGGCGTCGAGGATCATCAACCCGGCGACGTCGTCCAACCCCGCGCGGTCGCCCAAGACGACGGCAGCGATGCCGGAGGCTTCCGGAGCTGCTGGTGCAGCGGCGGCGGCGGGTGCAGCGGCGGCGGCGGCAGCAGCGGCGGCGGCGGGTGCAGCGGCGGCGGGTTGGGCCTCGGGTTCTGATTCCACCGAGCCTTCGTCTTCTGCAGCCGCTTCAACGGGCTCAGCAGGTTCAGCAGCGGCTTCAGCCGCCTCATCGGGCGTGCCCTCTTCGCTGGAGGTCGCGTTCATCCACTCGCCGTCGTCAGCGGGTTGATTGGCTTCCTCTGCAGCGATTTGTTCCACCACTTCCTCTTCGGTTCCTGCCGATTCCCCATCCGACATGAGAGCAACCTCTGCTTGGATGGCCGTTCCTTTGACATTTAAAGATACTCCACCTTGGGCTGCTGAAAACGCGGTTCAGTTCGCGGTTTTTGGCCTCAACGCCTGTTTCGTTGCTTGTTACGACGCTTGTTGGAACCGCCCTTGTTCTGTTGGCGACGATCGTCGTACCAAAACCGGTTGGGGCGCTCCATGCCTTCGGGGAGGTTTTCGAACGCATCAATGGTCAATCGCAGTCCCCCGAGTTCATCTTGCAGTTGACGAACGTTCTCTCCACCTTTGCCGACCAGCGTGGCCACCATGTTTGATGGCGCATAGATCGTGGCGGATGAGGCGCCTGAAAACACCACTTCGCACTCCACGCCCACCCATTGACGGACCGTGTCGACCACGGTTTGCTTGGCCATTGCTTGCAAAGGACTCGTGCCGTTGTTGACGCGCCCCTCGACGGGGACCACCGCAATCTCGGAGCCAAAGGCAAACATTTCGTGCGTGAGTTTTCCGCTGGGAAATTCCACCACTTCGATGACGGGACGTGCCAGTTCCTCCTGCATGCCGGTGGGGGGCTTGACCGTCATACGAAGTTCGAGCACCTGTTGAATAGCGCCTGACTCAACGTGAAGAATGGTGTCCAGCACCTGGCTGACCAAACCCAGTTCAACTTTGCCGATGAGCCGTTGGATGGCTTCGAGGGCCGAATTGGCGTGGGTCACGCCCAACAAGCCCACACCCGCGAGGCGGACATCGGCGAAAATTTCGAAATCACGGGCTCGACGAACCTCGTCAAAGATGACAAAATCGGGCCGTACGAGGAAGATGATCTCGGCGGTTTTCTCCAAATCGCCTTCGAGGGGTGCGTACTGGGTGATGCGCCCGTCGAGTTGGAGGTCGCGCGGCGCTTCCATGGTCTTGACCAGGGCCCCCACTTCGGTGTCCAGGTATTCGGCAATGGCTTGCGCCAACGTGGTTTTCCCCGACCCCGGCCGCCCGCAGATAAACACGCCTCGGTGGTGGTTGCGCAGTCGGTCGACGAGGCGCTGGTCAAGTTGGTAATCGCCAAGGCTCAATTTCGCCACCGGTCGAACCACGGTGATTTCACGTGCATCAGAAAACGGTGGCCAAGCCGACGTGATGCGAAGGTCGCCCAACTGGATCACCCGGCACCCGGTTCGGTCGATTTCAAGAAAGCAATCGCTCCGATGACGGTTGTCTTCCACCAAATCCATCAAACGTTCTTCCAGGGCTTCAAGGGCCAAGGTGTCCCAGGGGTCGGGTGCTTCATCCACCTCAACGAGTTTCAGCTGACCAATGTTGCCGCGTTTTACACGTGCGGGACAATCGGCCTTGAGGAAGACCGTGTGAACGTCGCTCATCAGCAACGACTCAAGGCTCTCGGGGAGGTCAGGATGGTCGCCATGCGTCGCCATGTTGTTCGCATGCAAGCCCGCAGCCCTTGACCCTTCGCTCGTACCAACAAAAGGAGGCGGATGTCGAGGTCAGGCGCCGTTGGGTTGCATCATGTAACCGGTAACCCAAAACGACCCGATGAACGACAGGGAGAGGACATAAGCACCAACGGTCGGGAACGCCCAAACAGCCATCGAAACCTGTGCGAACACCACGATGCTGGCCACAACAGCCAACATCTCCCAAGGTCCGCTGCCGGTTAGGTTGAGGGCGGCGAACGTTTCGCTGCGTTCGGACAAACCCCATACGAGAGCAGAGACCGAGCACAAAGCGATGAGCGTCAAAACGGCGTCCATCATGGCCCCTTGGAGGAACCACACACCAACAGCCGCCACCAAACTGGCGCCGAACATGCGTTGGACGGTCGAGAACTCAAGGCCCATGGTGTTGGCGAAGCAGGGGCTGTTCTTCAATTCTCGCAACCGTGAAGGTCGTTGTCAACACCGTTGAACGCTCCATGGCTTCCCAACCACAACGCTTGGTCGCGCAGAACTGCCGCCTCAGGGAAAACCAACGCCTCGCCTCCCTCGACCGTTGCGAGAAAGGTCACCCACTCCTGTTCCAACGCTGATCGTAACGGCGCGGGTGAAATCGAGGGCGTTCCGTTGGCAACGATGCGCGTCTCGCCCGTACCAAAATCCACCTCGCCGCGACCGAGTTCACCCTCCACGGCGACCAATCGACGCTCCTCCTCTGCACCCCAAGCCACCTCAACGGTGCCGCAGACGCCGTTGGACATCCGAATCACCATCGACGCACGGGTGGGCTCTGCAAGGAACGTCTCCACCTCCCCGTTCATCAGGCCGTCACCGGCCATCAGCACCAACAGGTCCAGCCCGTGGACGGCCAGGGTGCTGAGGGCATCGGCTCCAGAGGGCGGGGGGCGAACCGTCGTCCTGCGGTATTCGAACGCCGTCAGACGGCCCAACGAACCGCTCACCACCGCGTGGTGCAGGTGTTGGACGGAACGATGGTGGCGAAGCAAGTACCCCACAAACAACGTCGTGGTAGGGCTTAGACCGTCCAGCGTCCGCTCAACTGCGGCGTGGTCGGCGCCTAACGGCTTCTCAACCAGCACCGGTACATCGTGCTCAACAATGGCGTCCATCACAGCAAGGTGCGTGTTGGGGGGCGTGACCACCGCCGCGGCATGAAGCGTTTCTCGGGCTAACATGGCATCGAGCGAAGTGTACGTCGCATCAACGGCGAGGTTCACAAGAACGGAGGGGTTCGTGTCGCACACCACAAGGCGTTTCACGGACCCGGAGGACCGAAGGTTCCGCAACACCTCGAGGTGCTTCTTGCCCCATCGTCCGCACCCCACCAAAGCCACGCAACCGGTCATGCCAGCCACCTACTCAAACGGTGTTGGTTTGAGCGGGTGCCCATTCAACCCTTGGTCCGCCAATCGAAACACGGTAGGAGCCGCGCTGAGGGAAGAAAAATCCGGGACGTTCTGCTCCTTGTACCCCATCTTCTCAAACACCTCAGGGGTGAAGGTTGTCCCAGTCTCACCAAGGTAGCGCGCCCTTGAAACGCGTGTGGTGATCCGAGCGTAACCTCGATGCCAAAGGGCAAGCGCAGTGATGGCGTCGTGGCCGGTTGGGCATTTTCCCGGTCGCTTCGCAAACGGTGGAGTCAACAACTCCTCGGGGATGAGCGCAATTCCTGCACGGTCCGCTCGGCTCCGTTTCATGAGCTTTCGAATGGTTTTTCGGCGAATCGCCCGGTGGGCTCGCTTGCCGTAAGGAACGCCTTTCAGGTACCGATCCTCGTAGTCGTAGAGAATGGGTTTGATGTCGTCCCACACCGATTTGGTCATCCCTGAACCCCAAAAACGACGGTTCGTTGCCACGATGTCGCTGAGTTGATTGGCTTGCGCGTTCATCGGATCAGGGTTGATGTTGTGGGCCATCACCGTCCCAACGTCCTTGTATTCAGAAGCCCAATCAAGCATGTTGCTCAACGTTTCGACGTAGTGCGAGGCCAGGATCATATCGTCTTCAAACAGCATCACGCGGTCGTAGCCCCGTTCATCGAACAACTGGCGTTGGGCATCGATGAGGTGACGTCCCATGCCCCAGTGATCTTCTCGCTGCACGACGGTGATGTTGGCGAACGTGGACGTCTCAACACGGGCTTCAATCTTGCCTTGTTGAGCATCAGGACCGCCGTCGATGTAAACGTGCACATCGTGGGTGTGAGCGGCCTTGTTGGCCTCCAACGAGGACAAGGTCTGATCGAAGAGGTCCACTCGATTGAATCCAATCAACAACAACGCTGTTCGCATGAAGCAAAACCCTCCGTCTCGGTCAGGCAGAAGAAGCGTCGGTCGCATCGCTTGCATCATCATCGGAAGCATCCGAACCCGTGGACGCACCTTCTGCCGTCGCATCGTTCCCTGCCGAGTCGCTGGAATCGTCCTCGGTGGTGGTTTCACCGTCGTTGCTGTTGACCGATTTGGTGTCGTTGGGTTCCTCGTCTTCGGCCACCGCATCCACGGCCACCGTGTACCTGTTTTCGTGAGGGATGGCGACCCTGGCCGTTTCCTCGAGGGTGTCCAAATGTGTCACCGTAACGCCAGCAGAAGAAATGGCATAGACGTAGTCGCCCATGAAGATTGAACGTCGAATGCTCTGATCGTTCCACCAGTAGTGCTGACCGTCTTCGGGTCCGAAGAAAGAGGAATGGTTGACTTCCCCGTGCACCGACAAGGAGCCGTTGGCTTCATCGACATGAACCAGCATCAACTTGGAGACGTACTCGTACGACCAGGTGTAGCGGCCGTTTTCGTAGCTGTCCGTGTATCGGTAGGTTGAGAGCGGTACAGCCAAGGTTTGTTTGGGCGCCCAGTACTGGAACGCTTTCGACTCGTAGGTTGCCTCGGACCACGACCAGTGCCATCCATCACCGTCCTCGGTGGTGACGGGTGACAAACGCAGGACATCTGCCTGGGTCGGAGCGGTTGGGTCTTGAATGTCAAACAGGGAAAGCTGCGTGCCTGACCAGTCCAATCCCGTACCGTCCTCGTTCGCAGGGCCGAGGCCGATGGTGAGCAAATGATCCCTTGAAAGCGGATGGATGTAGGTCGAAACGCCGGGGACTTTCAACTCCCCGAGGATGGTGGGGTTGGTTTCGTCCGACACGTCGATGACCCAAAGGGGGTCGATCTGTTCGAAGGTCACGATGTAGGCGCGGTCGCCGTCGAACCGAGCCGACCAAATTCGTTCCCCGGGAGCGATACCATCGACCTTTCCGGTTTCAACCAACACTTGGCGTTGCGTTTCCAGATCAACGCCACGTGTCAACGTCACGAGTTGCGACGACATGGGCTCGGGATCGTCCATCCACCATCGGTTCCATTGACCGGTGGTCGTGGCCACCCTGAGGACGCCTTCGTGTTCGGACATGGAAAATTGATTGAGAACGGTCCCGTTGACACGCCCCGAACCGGTGTACAACGTCGCATCGGCGGCGCTGATGTCGAACGTGTGAAGGTTGGTCATCTCGTCAGCGGCGTCGTTGCCCCAAAACCACCACCAGTCAAACGCATTTTCGGCGAGCACCAACACGTCTTGTGAAGCATAGACCTGGGGGTAGTTGCCAACGACATGGTCAACATCAAAAGCGAACGTCTCGGAGGTGAGTTCCAACATGAAGACGCTGGTGATGCCTCGGTTGAATCCATCTTCAGGCGCAACAAACTCTGCACAGGCCTGGTCGTCCATGGTGTGGACGGTCACCGTCCCGTTGGACACTTCGTAAACCTGCGGAATCATGTCTGCGAGCGCAATGGACTCAAGCGCTTCGACGTTGTCTTCCATGGTTTTGTAAGCCACCTTTTCTCGAATCTCGCGGCGCAGATCGGCGTCTTCTTCCCAGTCCAGGTTCCAGTAACCCGATGGGAGGTCAAGCCACGACGTTAGGCCTCGGACGTCCATCCAAGCGTGGGTGACGGTTCGAACGGTCCCTGAGGTTTCCCGCGCGGTGATGTATTGGCCCTCAAGGTACAGCTCGCGGTCCACCGACACATCGGTGCCGTCAGCCACGTTCAACACGGTGAATTTCGTGAGCGTGTGGGTTCGCCACGCACCGTATTCACCGTCCCACCCCATGGCATCAACCACCGGGCTGTTTTCGTGAACGGCCCAAGGGCTGAGGGTTGAGATCACCACCATTTGGTCCCCGTCCAACATCATGGCACGGGGCGTGCCCTCGATGGACACGTTGGATTCCTGCGTGAGCGAGCCGAACTCGGGCACGCCAAACACGTGCATGCGTTGTCCTTGGAGGACGTAGATGTGATGGCCATCGGTTTTCACAAAATCCGCTTCATCGACGCCCTGCTCCTGGTTGTTCGTCCCGGAGTAATCCGTGCCTTCGACGCGAGGTGTTGCGGTGTTGGCCCCCCCGGTCGCCTCGGCGGCACCGTCGTCCATGGCCATGTCACTTTCGAGTGCTACGTCGCCTCGCCAGCTGTAGTAGTACTGTTCCTCCACCGCTTGGAGCAATTGAACGCGAGCTTCCTGAAGCAACGACGATTTCAGCGAGGTTTCCAGATCTTCGCAGTCATCGTACGCCAAGAGCTGGGGGCTGACGACGCTGCGCGATGGAACGGTGGACCAATCGTTGGGCAGCACCACGTCGGGGACGCCGTCGACCGGCTCCATCGTGCCCAAGCACCCGGCGCCGAAGAACAGCGCGACCATCAAAACCGCCAACGCTGGCTTCTTGTGCATGAACACTGGAGGTCCCGGCTCCGTTATGAATGCCTTGGGGGTTTGTTCATTGTTCACACTGGAACATAACCCGTAGCGTAGGCTACGGCACCGACAGCGGCAACCAATCCAATGAGCAGCAGCGGCCAACGGCCCCTTTTGCGCTGAGCGGTTTGAGGAGGTGCGACCTCGAGAACGGGCGCCACGGCTGGCAAGATCGCCGGCAGAGGAAGGGCGGGGAGGGGCAACATCGGCCCGGTATCGGCCTCGGGCTTGACACGGTCATCGGGGTAAAGGGCGTCCAAGTCTTCCAACCCTGGTGCATCGGGGATGGGCCCCAACACCTGGCCCCATACCGCATCGAGCGCTTCCGCCGTGATGGGTTTCTCCAACCAAGCCACGGCACCGGCCGAGTGCGCAGCGTCGCGAGCGAGGGCGGCCATTCGACGTGGACCAACCATCACGATGCGTCGCTCCCCGCCGTGCTCTCGCATTTCAAGCGCAGCCAGGTGACCGTCCAACGAAGGGATGTCAAGGGCGAGCACCACCAATTCGGGGTCCAACCGGATGTATTCGTCGACGGCCTTGTCACCGTCTTCACAGACAACGACGTTGAAATTTCGAGCCTTGAAGAGGTTCCTCATGCGGTGGGTTGCCATCGGGTTGTTGTCAACCACCAGCACCGTGGGTGCCGTTTCATCGTCGACTTCCGTCACCAACCCCATGAGATTCGTTTAGCCCACAGCGGACCTGCACATCAAACAACCGCTATTCTTCTTCTCCGGGAGAGGGGTTTGAAAGATCCTCCACCGGGCCGGCCGCAGGTTGGCTGAAGGTTTCCCTCACCATTTCGTTCTGTGCGTTTTGATCCATTCGCTGGCGACGGAGCTGGGGTGCCTTCGTGAACTGCATCTGAAGTTCACTGATGACGGCGCGAAGCATTTGCGTTTCTTGGGGTGACAAGTTGCCGTCGGTCTTTCGCTGGAACATACGGAGCACCTCGATGCCCTCCTTCGCTTCCCCCATGTTGTAGTGGTGGGTGCCCTGTTGGTCGGGCAGGTAGCCCATCTGGAGCAGGGTTGAACGCTGCAGCATTTGCACCATTTGAAAAAAACGAGCGGCGTCTTCATCCGCGAACAGGTCGGCCATGCTGGTGACTGCCCTTGGAGGTTCTTGTGACCTGCGCTTCAGGCAAACAGCTGGTCCAGCAACCATTCAGGATCGAATTGAAGCAAGTCTTCGTACCCTTGTCCCACGCCGGCAAAGACGATCGGGCGGCCGGTGGCAAAGGCGATGGACAAGCCGGCACCACCCTTGGCGTCGGTGTCCATCTTCGTGAGCACAGCGCCGTCAAACTGCATGATCTCCTGGAACATTTTGGCTTGCTCAACCGCATCGTTGCCTGCCAGCGAATCGCCAACGAACAACGTGAGGTGCGGATTGGTGACCTTTCGAACCTTGTTGAGTTCGTTCATGAGGTTGGTTTTGTTCTGCATGCGTCCGGCCGTGTCCACCAGCACCACGTCGATGCCTTTGGCTTTCGCTGACTCGATGGCGTCCCGTGCGATGGCGGCTGAATCGCCACCGCGCTGACTGGAAACGCATCGAATGCCCAGCCGCTCACAGTGCGATTCGAGCTGTTGGATGGCGCCCGCCCGGAAGGTGTCGCCGGCTGCTGCTATGACGCTCAATCCGTTGTTGAGCAACCGCTGAGCCAATTTGGCAGCGGTCGTGGTTTTCCCCGTTCCGTTCACGCCAACCAGCATCACCACCACCGGTGCATCGCCTTCCTCAATGAATCGCTGAACAGAGGCATCAAAGTCCCAATAACCGGCTCGGAGCAAGGTCTGCAAGGAACGTTTCAAGGCGGCTTCCAACACTTTGGAAAGATCGGCACCCTTTCGCAAGCGGGCGCCGACAAGCGCTCCTCGCAAACTGTCGATGATGGCCGTGGTGGCTTCAGCCGAGATGTCAGATTCCAAGAGCACCCATTCAAGTTCTTCGAGCAAGGTTTCGAGGCTGTCACCCGCCTTGATGACACGGCCACCCTCCTCAACAACACCACCGCCCAGATCAACGTTGAGGGTGGAGCCTGCAGACGTTTCCAGACTGGCTTGAGCCGACGAGCCTCGGGGGGCCTGAGCAACCTCCACCAGCTGACGACCCGTGGTTGTTCGCATCATGGACAGGTTCACGCGAGAGCCTTTTGGACGAGCCTGCTCAACACCTCCTCGCTTCTTCATGGCCTTCCTCGCTCGCTCCTCGGCCTTCTTTCGCTCGCGTTCCTGACGTTCCAGCAACTTCCGTTCCTTCCGCGTGAGGGTTTGTGTAATGACCGGTTCATCATCATCCCAATCGTCCCATTCGTCGTCCGAATCGTTTGTGTTCAACGACACGGGCTCCTCCAGCGCATCAAGGTCCTCCCAATCCTCGTCCGGTTGCGGTGCAGCCTCAAGCGCAGCGCGCCCTTCGGACGAATCCACATCCGCCGACAGGGCGTCGGTATCGGTGTCGTCCACGACCTCTTTCACGCGTTTCTTGAATCGGTCAAACAAACCCATGCACTCACCTCAATCGTCCAATGTCAACTCGCCGCCGAACATGCCCCGGCGTCTCGGCCGACCTGCTGGGGTGGAAGCGGGGGCTAGCGCCTCCTCCTCGTCCGGCACGTGAGAGGATTCGGCGAGGGGCGCAGGCGGTGACGCAGGGGCGGCTGTGTTGCTTTCAAGCGACGAAGCAAGGCGATTGAACGCCTGGGCTCCCGCCGCCAACTGACGTTCGGTCTGCTCCGATTGGGCGGCAAGCTCGTCCCGCAGGGCCTGGATGTCGACGCGTCGACGTTCGGTGATCGACAAGGCATCGGACCAAGGGCGCTCACCAAACACGTTCGAACCGAGATCCACGAGCGCCGTGCCCTCCTCGACGCCGGGCGAATACGGGAGACTGACACCTGAGCCAATGGAGACGTGCGCCGTAGAACTGGAGGAGGGGTGCTGGAGCAGTGATTTGAGCACGGCCTCGGTAACGTTGTGTTCGGCCAACACGGCGTCCACCTGCTCCAACTGCCCAGCGATTTGGTTCAGTCGTCCACGGAGGCCTTCAACCTCCTTGGCCAACCGTTGCAGAGTTTCTCGTTCATTCATGCCGGTCATTCATCCCACCTCGTTGAGGTTGATGAAGTCGGCGACGCCTTCACTCTTCTTCGGCGACCTGAACAGGCCCGCCGGCGGCGGCGATCTGTTCACGGAAGTGGTGGAGGATTTGCGGCTCGGATGACGTGCGCGGGTCAATCTCGGCGACGGAGTCAATGTTGACTTGACGGCGCTTCACGTTGTGACGGGAACCGAGGGTGGAATACGCAAACTCGGTGGCCTGGGCGTTGTCTTCAGCGGGGATGTCGAACGTGAACCCTTGTCGTTGACTGCCAAAAGGGGCGGTGCCGGTCACACGGAAAGCCTTCATGCGCCAGCCGACCCAGCGTTTGATTTTAAACGCGCTGGCGCGCTTTTTGCAGCACATTGACCAAAACCTTGAGTCAGCCGAAGGTCACGCCACGCCATGGGCAAGGCAGCATGGCTCGTGCTGCTCCTCCTCCTGCCCAGCCTCGGCCATCCTTCCGCGAACGAACCCTTGGACAACGACCCACCCATGACGGCCGGCAGTACGTGGGTGCTGGAATCCACGGATGGCCCCTGGCATTCGAGCGACTGGCAATACTTGCTGAGCCGGGAGATTCATCCTCTGCGGACCCTCACCCCCCACCGTCTGCTGGTGTGGACCTCTGAGGGCCTGCCCTCCGATGTGGTGGCCAGTGCTTCACCCGCCGACGCCGGTCAGTGGAAAGCGGACTTGGGTGGCGAGACCATCAACGCCCACCGCACCGTTCGGGTCGTTCTCGAACCCAATTTACCAGCCGTGGCCAAATCATCGGTGTTGGATCGCGTTTCCTCCATGGGGACGGTCATGGACACCACAGGCATGGATCGCATCACACCGTGGGTTGCTGTGATCACGCTTCAGGCCAATCCCGCTACCGATCTCAACCCCCTCTTGTCCATGCCGGGCGTTGCTTGGGTGGAACCGGTGCTGACGACCCATGCCCGCAACGGCCAAGCGGCTGCGTTGGTCGAGCACGGGCAGATGTCAGCGCACCCCTTCTGGGAAGTCGGTTTGGACGGAACGGGGGTCGTGCTTGCCGTGGCCGACAGCGGTCTGGATGCCGACCATGCTTGTTTTCGAAACGCCACCGACCCCAATGCTTGGAACGCCAACACCAACGCCACGAATCCAGCCCTTGGCGAGCCGGGTCCAGACCATCGTAAGGTGCTGCACCTCAACCTCACCGTGGACAGCAACGACACCCCCGGCCACACCGATTATCGCCATGGCACCCACGTGGCCGGTACGCTGGTGTGCAGGGACGTGCACAGTGAAACGAGTGGCGCTTCCCCTCGCAATGGAAGTTCATTGGCCAACGGTGCCATGTTGGTGTTTCAAGACATCGTGGACGCTTCGGGATGGAACCCTCCTCGCGTCGACGAACTCCTTGCTGAAGCCTCCACTCACGGGGCCCTGGTTCACAGCGATTCGTGGGGGGACGACACCACGGCTTACACCGTTCGTACGGGTCGTTTTGATGCCTACGCGCTGGCCGTGCCTTGGTCCTTGGCGCTCATCGCACCCGGCAACGGTGGCGAAGGCATCCTTGAACCCGCAAACGGGCGCAACGTGATCGCTGTCAGCGCCTCGACCAAAGGCGCAACGCCCGATCGGTGGGCTTCCTCAGCGTACGGACCCACCGAAGCGGACACGGCCGGGGTGTTTTTGCTGGCCCCGGGCCACAACCTCCAATCGGCCGCTGCGGACGGGTTTTTGGACACCAACAACGACAACCTCCGCTCCTCTTCCGGCACAAGCATGGCGACGCCGGTTGCCGCAGGTGCGGCCGGCATCGTGCAACAAATGTACGAACAGGGCTGGCTGCACGGCGCCCGTGAACCCACCCGTGCTCTGGCTGTGGCCGATCTTGCACCTGGATGGTCCGCCGCTCACAACAACACCCTCCTTCTGGGCCACGGGTTTACGCCCTCGGGTGCGCTGATTCGCGCAACGCTGGCCATGGCCACTTCACCGCTTGACCAAGAGGCACGCAACGGTGGCAAAGGAGGTGATGCTTGGCGCACACAGTACGACGGATGGGGAGTGCTGAACCTCAGTCGCTTGGTGTCACCCGACACCGCCCGGCACAACGCTTCGCCGGTGGCCAACACGTGGGTGCATGACAGTTTTCGACTCAACGGGTCGGTCAACGAATGGCTGGAGCCTCGACTCGCAGAAGGCAACACCGTCGAAGCGGTGAGCAACCTCACCTGGCAAGGAGAAGGGGCAACAGGTCCTTTCCTGCAAACCGGCGACATGTGGCAGCGTCGGTTCACCCCTGCCGACGGGGAGGACGTGCGGCTTCGGCTGGCGTTCCCTGCCAAACCCGAACCCATGCTGGTCGACGACGTCCAACTGCGCGTCCGATTGGACGATGGGCGTTGGCTGTTAGGGGACCGGTGGCAGGCCAACGGAACCCCGACCGTGTTCGGCCCTTCAACGGATTTCAACAACCTCTCGCTGTTCCCTGGCAGCAACGAAACAACGGTTGGGCTCAACATCCCTGCATGGATGCTGGCCAACCGCTCTCACATCGACGTGCAGGTGGTCGCTCGTTACGTCTCGCCCGGCCCCGATGAAGGGTCGGTGGGCTTGGGCGGGGATGCCACCGGGTTTGCGTTGGTGATTCAAGGCGTGGATCGGGACAGCCAAGACCACGATGACGATGACCTCGACGGCGTGGCCAACGTTGACGACCGATGTCCGGACGAAACGGCGTCGGAAGACGACGAAGATCGCGACGGATGTTTGGACGACGATGATGGTGATGGCGTGGCAAACCTCCGCGATGAATGCCCTGACGAGAACGCTCTCCCGGCCGATGCCGATGGCGACGGTTGTCTTGACGATTCGGACGCCGACGGCTTCACCGATGACGTGGACATGTGTTCAACCCCCGATCTCGCCTGGCCGGTCAACGAAACGGGTTGCTACCCCGCAGACCGACCCCCTCGGCTCGACCTCGTGGATGCACCCGCCAGCGAGAGCGATGTTCGCGAAGCCTTGGTCGTGGCTTGGCTGTATGCGGACGATGACGGGGATGATGCATTCATGACCGCGGCCCTGCGGACCACCGACGGCGCTGCGACCAACCTCTCAACCTGCACCCTGGCGAGCAACGCTTCGGAGGTACTCGGCCGGTTCGAATGCCGTTGGCAGATCCCCGATGACCTGCCACCCCATGCTCACAACGGCGGTGTGTACGACGTGGTGCTCAGCGCCCAAACACTCAACCGTTCTCCCGCAGCTGAGCTTGAGCCGCTGGTCGTCGTTGCTGCGACCAACCTCACGTTGCGATGGGATGCCGCCTCACCGCCAATGGCCGGCGAGGAACAAGGAGGCGGTGGCCAAACATCCGTGCCATGGCTTCTCGGGGGTTTGGCGGTCGGCCTGGCAGGGTACCTTGCGGCGCAGTCGGTGACGCATCGGCGCGAGCGTGTTCAGAGGGACGTCGTGAAGCCGCCGTTTTCCGCCCTTGAAACCAACATAAATCCAAAAATCTCGGACGGCGATGGTTCGTTGGGTGAGGGTGAACCTTGAAGTCCGATGGCGCGGTGGACAGACCATCCGGAAACCGGAAGGTGATGAAAATGGGCGAACGACTCTATGTGGGAATTGACCTTGGAACCTATCAATCAACCATCGCGTCCAGCGCTGGAAAAATGCACACGGTCGAGACCGTTGTTGGCCGTCCCAAGGACCCCGTGGCCCGCAACTTCCTCGGTCGCGATGTCCTCTTTGGCGATGATGCGCTGAAGAACAAGCTCGCCTGCAACCTCTACCGCCCCATGGCCGCAGGTGTGGCTCAAGACGACGAGGCCAACCTTGCCGCAGCCAAGGCCTTTGTCTCCCACCTGTTGGAGACGGTGGACCCTGAGGAATACGACGAAGTGCTCGGTGTGATTTGCTCTCCCAGCCACGTTTCGTTCACGGACAAATCCAACCTCGTGGCCACCCTCCGTGGCCAGGTGAACGCCATCATGGTCGTGACCGAGCCTTTTGCCACTGCGTACGGCATTGACGAAATCGCAGGTTCGATCGTGGTGGACATCGGCGCAGGTACCACCGACATCGCTCGCGTCTACGGGACGTTCCCCACCGACGAAGACCAACTGACGATCACGGAAGCAGGCGACTGGCTCGACCTCCAACTCATGGAGCTCATCAAGAAGAAGTTCACCGGTGCCCAGATCACCAAGGACATGGTTCGCAAGTGGAAAGAGGCTTCCTCGTACGTCGGCGGCGACGCCCGTGAAGTCACCGTTGAGCTTTCCGTTGAAGGGAAGCGTCAAATCGTTGACATCGGCGACCTGATGCAAGAAGCATGCGAATTGATCATGCCCAAGATCGGCAACGCTCTGAAGAAGATCGTCGCTGGTGCCGACCCCGAGTACCAACCCGTTCTCCGCAACAACATCATCCTGTCCGGCGGTGGCTCCCTTATCGAGGGCTGCGCTGACCGAATTGCCGCGGAAATCGCCGACATTGGCGATGTGCGCGTTTGGTGTGTTGAAGACGCCATCAACTCCGTGGCCGTCGGTGCGCTCAAGTTGGCCTCCGAAATGCCCGACGACATGTACACCTCCATCAACTGAGGCGGCGTGTTTTCAGAAGGGGCAAATCCACCCCCTCAGCGACCGCAGGGGCGGGAAGGTTCAAGTGCAGTCCAGCAGGGTTGCGCCCCCGTATGGCGATTGAGAGTGCTTCCCCGGTTGACGGTCGTGGCCTTGGCGCTGGTGCCAACGATGAGCGCGCAGCGCTTGAGGGGATGCTCAAAGGCTACCCCGTTCATCAACTGGTTGAGGAGGTGCTCGTCGCCTGGGACGAACTGGCCCGACGCAACGAGGAGCTCGTCGTTGTGAAACAGCGCCTACGCGTCCTCGAATTGGACTTGGCTGAACGACAAGACGCCATGGCGCCTGAACTGAGTCGACTTCATGAAGCCGAACACGAACTCACCGAAGCACATGCCAAGATCACCCACCTTGAGCGCCTCGTCGCAGATGCACGCGAGGAACTGGCTGCTCAACGGTCGTCCCTGTCTCACGAAGAACGGGAGCAACTTGTGACCGAAGTGGACCAGTTGCGCCAGTTGACGGATGAACAACACGGCGTGATCGGCGAAATGGAAGGACGTATCGTCCAGATGGTGGCTGCGCTTGAAAAAGCGGCTGAAGCGGGCTTGACGTCGGTCACGGCGGATGAAGTCCGCGCCCTCAAACACCAGGTGGACGAGACCCAGCGGCGGCTCGAGGTTGAGAAGGCTGCGGCTGAAGCGCTCGAAGAGGAGCGGCAGCGGCTCCGTGACATCGCCGACCGCTTGCGCGGTTTGCTTGATGCGCGCGACCGCAGGTTGGCTGAACTCGAAGAGCAACTGGAGCGCGTGATGCAAGGCCCACGCTCGGTGTCCGCCGAACACGATTATCTCGTCGAACAGATCGAGGACCTCAAGCGACGGTTGCTCGAGCGCAACCGAGAATACGAATCACTGCGACGACGAGAGCGGCGCCTTCACAGCGATGTGTTTGAGCGCGATGAGCGGCTCCAACAAATGACCCTCACCATGACCGACCTCGAGGCGGCCCTGCAGGACCGGACCGCTGAACTCCGAGCGATGGAAGACCAACGGGCCTCCATGGAGCATGAACTGGACACGGCTCGTCGCAGTGAACGCACGCGAGAAGTCGTTGGTCGGGTGTTCGCTGATTCCCTTTCGTTGGTTCGCGGCCATGAGAGCCGTGAACTGAAGCGTGAATTGTACGCACGCACCCCCGATGTTGAGCGGACCATCAAAGCCCCAACGGCAGAAGACATGGCCACCTTGGCCAGCGGCGAAGGTGTGGAGCTGAGCACCGATGAGACGGTCATTGAACCCGGCATGGACGTCGACGGGGTTCGTCCTCCGTCGCCCGGTGGCACCGGTGACCCCGTTGTGGAAGACCATGAAGAATGATCACGTGCATGCTTCAATCATTGGTTGAAGCCGTTCTCGGAGTGAAACAAGGTCATCGCTTTCTTCAGTGATGGTGCCGGTCACGATCCAATCTGCACCGGCACGGACGGCACGTTCAACATCGCTTGGCGTGCGAAGCCCGCCGCCCACCATCAGCGCCAACCCGTCAACGGTTCGGGCCCGCTCAATGAGGGCAGGGTTCACCGGCGTGTCTGCACCGCTACCGGCCTCCAGGTAGAGCAAGGAAAACCCGTACATTTTGGCGCACAGCGCATAAGCATGGACCGCGTCCACATCGTCAGGCTGAACGAGCTCCGCCTCGCCAACCTCGCCAACTCGCCCACCGGGTGCGCACACCACGTATCCGGTCGGCAACGGCTCAACGCCAAAGCGGTCAATGTACGGTGCTCCGCGAACCTGCTCTCCCACCAAAAACGCCCGCTTGGTGGAATTCATGAGCATCATGAACGTGATGGCATCGGCTGCAGGAGAAAGCGCGTGGGCTCCACCCGGAAAGAGCACAACCGGCACATCCCAGTGCAAGCTGTCACTCTCGGGGTCTTGGCTGGCAGCAAACATGCGAAGTTCGAGCGCTTCCTGAATGGCAACGCAGGTTGCGTGAACAACGTCATCGGGTGTGTCGGTGGAACCGCCAACGAAAATCAGTGACGTGCCGCACTCCACCGCCACCATGGCACGCTGGGCTGCTACCTCGGGAGACTGTTTGGCAGGGTCGATCAGGGTCACGTGTCGCGCCCCGCCACCGGTGGCCATCACACGCTGAAGCACGGTCGTTTCCGTCGTGTTCATGGCCCGTTGCTGGACCGCCGGAGCATAGGCGTTGCCCTCCTCATTCACGAATACGAGGCTTCTCAAGGCCCGTCGTTCTCGCCACGTCATGGGCGAGGGGCCGTTCCGACGCTTGCTCGCTTACATGCGACCCCACCGCTCCACGGTCCGTCTGGCCACGTTTTGTTCGGTGTTCAACAAGTTCTGGGACTTGGCGCCCCCGCTGCTCATCGGCTTGGCCGTGGACGTGGTGGTGCAACGGGAGGATTCCTTCCTCGCAGGCCTGGGGCTGGTGGACCCGTGGCATCAACTGGTCCTGCTTTCCGTCTTGACCTTCCTCATCTGGGGACTGGAATCGTTGTTCGAATTCTTCTACGGAGTCCTTTGGCGGAACCTGGCCCAGACCGTGCAGCACCACATGCGCTTGGACACCTTCGGCCACGTGCAACAGCAGAGCACGGCGTGGTTTGACGAACGGCAAAAAGGGGACATCCTCGCCATCCTCAACGACGACATCAACCAGCTTGAACGGTTCCTCGACAAAGGTGCGAACGACCTGCTCCAAGTGGCGACCACGGTGGTGGTCGTTGGCGCCGTGTTCATCGCCATCTCTTGGCAAGTGGCCGTCTTTGCCGTGTTGCCCATCCCCATCATCGTGTGGGGCTCGTTTCGCTATCAGCGCAACCTCGAGCCCAAGTATGCGCAAGTTCGAGCCGCTGCAGGCAACATGAACGCCCTTCTGGAAAACGATCTCTCCGGCATGACCACCGTCCAATCCTTCACCGCTGAAGCCCATGAACAGGCCAGGGTGGAGGCGTTGAGCCAAACGTATCGGGAGGCGAACCAATCCGCGATTCGGCTTTCTGCGGCGTTCACACCGCTCATTCGCATGGCCATCTTGGTGGGGTTCACGGCCACCTTGCTGTTGGGCGGCTGGTTGACCCTTGAGGGGGCCATGGCCGTCGGGGCCTATTCGGTGCTTGTGTTCATGACACAGCGCTTGTTGTGGCCGCTCACCCGCTTGGGCGAAACGTTCGACCTGTATCAGCGAGCCATGGCGTCCTCCACCCGGATCCTCGACGTGCTCGCCTCGCCGGTTGAACTGAAGCAAGGACAACATGAATCAACCCGTGAAGCTTTGATGAGCGCCGATTTGACGTTTGAGAACGTCTCTTTCGCCTATCCTGGACGCGAACCCTTGTTCGACGGCCTCAACTTGACGTTCGCGGCCGGCACGACGACCGGCATCGTTGGGTCGACGGGGGCGGGAAAAACCACGCTGATGCGCCTCCTCCTCCGTTTTGCAGAACCCAGCGAAGGAAAAGTGGTGTGGGACGGTGTTCCCCTTGATGAGTGGAAACTTCACGCACTGCGCTCCTCCATGGGACTGGTCGACCAGCACATCACGCTCTTCCCGACCACCATTCTGGAAAACATACGGTACGGGCGGCTGGATGCTTCCGATGAGGAGGTGAAGGCTGCCGCCGGTGTGGCTGAAGCCACGGCCTTCGTGGAAGCGTTGCCAGACACCTGGGCTACGCTTGTGGGCGAAGGGGGTCATCGCTTGTCAGGAGGACAGCGGCAACGGCTGGCCATCGCCCGAGCCGTCCTCAAAGACGCCCCCCTGTTGTTGCTGGACGAAGCCACCTCTGCGGTGGACAACGACACGGAAGCAGCACTCCAGCGTTCCATTCACACCATTGCACAGCACCGCACCACCGTCATCATCGCTCATCGACTGTCCACGGTTCGCCACGCTGATCGCATCCTGGTGCTGGAACACGGGAAGGTCATTGAGGAAGGTACGCATGAGGCGTTGTTGAATCTGGGCGGTGTGTACGCTCGCTTGTGGGCCGTTCAGACGGGTTCGTTGGTGGAGGGTTGAAGGCGGTCTTCCAGAGGGGGCAAAATCTGTTAGGAAACTGTCGGCAGGAATGAACAATCCGCGAAAGTTGGAAAAAAACGCGTGAAAAAATACACTTGTTTATATACCGACTGTTAATTTTCAGAGCGAGAACCATGCAAAATAAGACGTTTTCAAAAACAACCAACCTGCTGCTGATTGCCACCCTGACCCTTGCGTTTGCCGGAACCGTTTCGGCTGCCGCTGGCGAAATGAACGAAGCCACCGGGCTGCCAGCCCACTTGTACGACGCCTCTGGCGACGTTGACAGTCTGGCCCTGGTCACCTACTTCCTCTTCTTCGTCGGCTACATCGCCATGGGCGCTGCCTTCGTTTTCTTCATGAGCGAGCGCGGCAACGTGGCTCCTCAATACCGCACCACGATGACCATCTCGGCTCTCATCGTCGGTATTGCTGCCTTCCACTACTACTACATGCGAGGCGTGTACGCCGACTTCGGCGTCGTGAGCATCGAGTACCGCTACATGGACTGGATCATCACCGTGCCCCTCATGGCCCTCAAGTTCCCTTCTCTTGTTGGAAAGGACGCCATCACCGACGAGAAATTCCTCGGCCTCGGCTTCACCGGCATTTGTTTCACCGGTGCCATCATCATGATTCTGTTCGGCTACCTCGGTGAAGCCGGTGTCATCAACGGCATGGCCGGCCTCATCCTCGGCGGTGTCGGTTGGGCCATGATCATCGTGGCTACCGGTACGCCCTGGTCCTCCGGCAAGGGTGTTGACAACAGCAAGATTGCCCCCGAGCTCATGTGGAGCACCAACGCTCTGCGCTGGTTCATCGTGGTCGGCTGGATCATCTACCCCATTGGCTACCTGTTCAACCCAACCGCAGGCGTCTCCGATGCCGTGTCCATCGAGATGATGGCTGTCCTCTACAACATCGCTGACGTGATCAACAAGGTCGGGTTCGGTGTTGTCGCCTGGATGGGCGCCAAGAAGGCCACCGAAGCTCTGGCTGCTGCTGAGTGAAGCACAGCCCGGTTCTTACCACACCCTCGAGGCGGGGTGGCCTTCGGGCCACCTCGTCTCACCGGGTCGTCGGTAGACTCCTCTCCCCCCTGAACCACAGGCGGTCAATCCCGAACGAACCTCCGCTCGATGTTTCGCATGGCTCGCTCCAGGGTCCAGTGCGGTTTTGAGATAAACCATCGGCGAGCCACTGCTCCCCACGTGAGCGTGTAGATCAGCACGGCCGCCATGGCCGTGTTCAACGACCAACCGCCGGATTCATCCCAACGATGAACCCAGAACAGCGGAAGGAAGTGCCCCACGTACACCGTCAGGGACATGCGCCCCACGGGCGCAAGAACGGCCGCTCGATGCGACCATGCCAAGGCAGACCACCAGAAAATCGACACCCCCGCAAGGGCTGCGATGAGAAACGGTGCGTTGGCTGGAAAGAATGTCAAGTACGCTTCACCGCTGGGCAAAGCCCACGGCACGCCGGTTTGCAGCGAACGAACGAGCAGCATCCCGCTGATCATCGACCCACCGCATGCAACAGCGGCGAAAGCACGCCGTTGATCCAGTTCACCGACGCCCTGAATCCATGCTCCTGCCATGGCAAAAAACAGCCACGGTAGCAACGGGTATGTCCCCGTTAACAACGCATGCGTCGCCCACATTGACACGCCGTCAACGGCGATTCGATCGCCCCATGCGAGTCCACCCGTCCATCTGTTTGCAAGGTACGTCGCAAAGACGATCCCTGTCAAGACGGTGGCTGTTGCAGCTGCACCTCGTCGAACAACCGCCAACCACCACGGCTGTGTCAACACGAGAAAGGCAAACAGGGACAGCACGCCAGGCGTGAACGGCTCAAACAAGTGCGGTGCACACAGGTTGACCACCAACTGAAGCAGCAGCAGGACCGTTGCTCGAATCGCCCGTTGCCCCAGCGACAGCGGCCGAAGCGCTGCCCCCCAACCGAACACGGTCACAAAAAGGGGTGCAGCCAACCCCCCCAAACCCGATACCCCGTACGCCAAAACGCTCGTTTGCGTCGTCGTGTACGGGTTCCACGTTGCAGCGATGTGGACCATCACCATCAGCAAGACCGCCACGCCGCGAAGCCCGTCGACGTGCACTTGGCGAGACAGATGCCTCACCGCTGAGCCCGAACGTGGTCCACCGCATTGCGGAACAACTGGAGGCCTTCGCCTTCCCATCCTTCAAGCGCATCGCCGTGCCCCGCAGGCGCGTGACCACCGGTGTGTTCAGGATGAAGCCATGCAGCGTAGATCGCCTCAGGATGCGGCATCAATCCAAACACCAGCCCGCTGGCATCGCACACGCCGGCGATGTTGTGCATGCTGCCGTTGGGACTGACCGGGTAAGGGAGTGGGTCCGTTCGGTGCATGCCGACCGGGTCGGTGCTGTCCACGTACCGAACCGCCACGCGATGGCCGGCTTCGAGGGCAGCAATGTCAGCTTCATGCGGCATGACAAATTTGCCCTCACCGTGTCGAACGGGACATTCCATGCGAACCATCCCCTTCGTCCAAATGCACGGGCTGTCGGGGTCAAATTCGAGCGTTACCCAACGGTCCTCGTAACGACCGCTGTCGTTGAGGGTCAAACTGGCTCGCTGAAGAAAATCCGGCTCGTGGCCGTCCGGCCCTGGTAACAGACCCGTCTTGACCAACACCTGGAACCCGTTGCAAATACCAATGATCGGTTTCTTTGCCTCCACGAAGGCTTTGAGCGAATCGCGAAGGGTGAAGCGGAGTCGATTGCCCAACAAGCGACCGCTGCCCAGGTGATCGCCGAACGAAAAACCACCTGGAACGGCCATGATGTCATAGGCAGCAAGATCGATGTTGCCGTTGACCAATTCGTTCACGTGGACGCGCTCGGCTGTTGCGCCCACCAGCTCAAACACGGCCTTCGTCTCATGATCGCAGTTGATCCCAAAGCCGTACAGGACAGCCACACGAACATCATCACGCATGGTGCACACCTCCGAGGGCCAGCGTGGCCTGCCACGCTTCAACCATGGCATCCACCTCAAGGTGAAGCACATCGTCCTCACCGTCCGTCACGTGCAGCGCACCGTTGTCGAGGACTTCGCCCAGCACCGTGATACGGTGACCGCGCATCAATTCTTTGAACGTAACCTCATGTTCAGGCGACACGGCAACGATGAAACGGCCAAGCGATTCGCCCCACAGCCGGCCCCAGAGGTCGCCATTCCCCGTGCCGTCAAGGTCAACGTTCGCTCCCAAGCGACCACCGATGCACATTTCGGCCACGGCAACGGCGACGCCCCCCTCGCTGCAATCGTGTGCCGTTCGAACGGCTCCGCGCTGAATGGCGGTCGCCAGCTGACGGTACATGGCCAGGTTTTGTTCGGGGTGAGGCAGGAGCGGAACTCGTCCGCCAATGCCGGCGGCTTCGCCGCTTTCGGTTAGCATGAACGCCATCTCACTCGCACCGAGTTCATCATGCGAGGTGCCGACGAGGTAAATTCGGTCCCCTGCTTCCTTGAAATCGCTCGTTGCGGTGAACCGAACATCAGGATGATCGCCAAACAGAGAGAACAAGAGCGTCGGCGGGATGGAAATTTTGTTCTCACCTTGACCGTAGTCGTTCTTCATTGAATCCTTGCCGCTGACGCAAGGCAACCGATAGGCCCTGCACACCCGCTCAAGTTCCCGGTTGGCTCGGACCAGCTGCGCCAGTTTGAAACGGCCGTCAGGGGTTTTGGCCGACTCGATGGGGTCGGGCCAACAGAAATTATCGAGCCCTGCCATCTTGTCCACGTCCAACCCAACGCACACGGCATTGCGAACCGCCTCGTCGATGGAAGCGGCGGCCATGGCGCCCGCATCCAAATCAGAATACCGCGGTGCAATACCGCACGAGATCACCAAGCCGTGAGGGTCACCGTGAACGGGTGCGATCACACCAGCATCACCGGGCCCGTCTCGAGCCACGCCAACGAAGGGTTTGATGGCGGTCTGCGCAATCACCTCGTGGTCGTATTGGCGAACCCATGCCTCCTTGCTGGCAATGTTGGGTCGAGCGAGCATCCGCAAGAGGAGGTCGGCGTGATCGGCGTGAGCGGGTGGTACAAATTCGGCCGGTTGCGGACGAACCCACTCGGCTTCCAACTCCAACTGAGGCACACCGTCGTGGAGGAATTCGATGGGCAGGAGGGCGACGGTGTCTTCGCCGTGCTTCACGTGGAATTGCCCGCTTGACGTGAACCGGGCCACAGGCGTGGCCTCGACCTCGTGAAGGACGGCCAGCGCCTCAAACGCCGCCTGGTCACCGGGTTGCACGGCGACCGTCATGCGTTCCTGACTCTCCGAAACCAAGATTTCCCACGGCGAAAGCCCCGCTTGCTTCAGCGGAACGGTTGCCAAATCGATCTCGCACCCGTTGGTGTATTCCGCCATCTCGCCGATGGACGAAGAAAGCCCACCGGCCCCGTTGTCGGTGATGCAACTAATGAGGCCTGCGTCGCGTGCCTCAAGGAGCATGTCGAGCATTTTCTTCTGCGTGATCGGATCGCCGATTTGGACCGCACTGGACGGGGATTCTTCGGTCAATTCCAACGAAGAAAACGTGGCACCGTGGATGCCATCGTACCCCACGCGACCGCCGACCATGTAGACGATGTCGTTGGCTTCAGGGGTCTTGATGTGGGAAGGTCGACCGTCCGGGAGGTGACGGGGCATGATGCCCACCGTTCCACAGTACACCAGCGGCTTGCCGATGTAGCGGTCGTCGAAGACGATGGCCCCGTTCACCGTCGGGATGCCCGATTCGTTTCCACCGACACGAACGCCCGCATGGACCCCGCGTAGCACCCGAGAGGGATGGAAGAGGTTGTCGGGCAGTTCGCCACTCCAATTGGGTGGCCCGAAGCAGAACACATCGGTGTTGGCGATGGGGCGAGCGCCCAATCCCGTTCCAAGGATGTCGCGGTTGACGCCAACGATGCCGGTCATGGCCCCGCCGTAAGGGTCGAGGGCTGAGGGTGAGTTGTGCGTCTCTGCCTTCATGCAAACGCTGTACGTGTCATCCCAAGCGATGACACCGGAGTTGTCGTGGAAGACCGAGAGCAACCAATCAACGTCTTCCTGCATGTCATGGGTCGGCTTCATGATGTGGGTTTTGAAAATCGAGTCGATCACGGTGTCCTCGCCCGTTTCGGTGTCGACGTGATGGATTTTGGATGCGAAGATCTTGTGTTTACAATGCTCGGACCAGGTCTGCGCCAGGCACTCCAATTCCACATCGGTTGGCGCATTCGGCGGCAACCCTTCCGCTCGACGGGCGTCTTGAACCTCAGGGCGGCGGTAATGGTCTCGAATCGCCTTCATCTCGGTCAAGTTGAGTGCCAACAGCCCTTGTTCAGAGAGCGTGATCAGTGCGTCGTCGTCCAACTCCAAATCGACGGTCTTGGGGGGCGTGAACGTTTGAGCTGGGGGCGTGGGGAAAGCCAGTTCGGGCCAGGCGCCCGACGAGCAGGCCTCCGCATCGGCCACCAAGGCACGCTCAATCAGACCGTTGTGAAGCGTTGAGGCCAACCAGTCGACCGAACAAGTCGGGGGCAGGTCGTAAAACACGTAGGTGATGTAGGTTGCAATGGCCGCATCGCTGTCCTCAGGGAACAAGGTCGTGTACCCGTCCAGCGCTGCCTTGCCGGGATTGTCGGTCACACCGGGTTTGAAGCCGATCGTCACAACAGCATCGGGGGCGGTAGGAAACAAGTCACTCGCCAGTGCCAATCGATTGGTCAACCCGTGCTCGATGATGGGGTCGACGAACAGGTCGTCCGACCTGGCTTCGATGGCTTCGGTGGGCGTATCGCTGCTGATCAGATAGCCGCAAATGGAGCGAACCTCGCCCACTTCCAAACCGTGGTCGGCGAGGAGTTGGCGGCGCACCACGTTGCCGCGGACGTCCTTCATGCCCGGTCCCTGACGTGGTGTGACCTCGACGCGTGTAACGGACATCATCTTCACCGGCCGTTGAGGCCACTGGGAGGACGGCGAATGCGCCCTTTGTAGTTCACGGCGAGGAGGTGTCCAGCATGCGTGCGAGGAAGTTGCCGGTTGGGCTCTCCTGCACCTTCGCCACCGTTTCAGGTGTGCCGGTGGCAATCACCGTTCCACCGCGCTCGCCGCCCTCTGGACCGAGGTCAATGATCCAGTCGCAGGATTTCACCACGTCCAAATGATGCTCGATAACGATGATGGTGTGGCCCTTGTCTCGCAATTGGTGCAACACCGAGATGAGTTTGTCAACGTCGCTAAAGGACAAGCCCGTGGTGGGCTCGTCGAGGATGTATACCGTGTGCTTGTTGGGCATGCGTCGCAATTCGCTGGCCAACTTGACGCGCTGCGCCTCGCCACCGGAAAGGGTGGTGGCGGGTTGACCGAGGCGAATGTAGCCCAGCCCCACCGAGTTCAAGGTCTCCAGTGTGCGGTGAATCTTCCGATGGTGCTGGAAAAACGTCACCGCTTCAGCCACCGGCATTTCGAGAACGTCGTGAATCGTGCGCCCCTTCCATGTCACCTCGAGGCATTCTCGGGTGTACCGCTTTCCATCACAAATATCGCACGTGATCCACACGTCAGGCAAGAAATTCATTTCCAATTTGATGGAGCCGCCACCAGCACAAGCCTCGCAGCGCCCCCCTTTCACGTTGAAGCTGAACTGCCCCGGTTTGTATCCCCGCTCTTTGGACAATTTGGTGTCGGCGAAGAGTTTGCGAATCTCATCGAACACTTTGGTGTACGTGGCAGGGTTTGACCTCGGGGTTCGGCCGATGGGCGACTGATCGATGATGATGACTTTGTCCACGTGTTCCACGCCCTTGAGAGAGCGGAATCGCCCAGGTACGGTTTCAGCACGATGAACTTCGCGCTGCAGGGCTGGGGCAAGAATGCCGGACACCAACGAGGATTTGCCCGAACCCGAGACACCTGTTACAGCGGTCATGCACCCGAGCGGGAACGACGCCGTGACGTTTTGGAGGTTGTTGTGTTCAGCGCCTTTCACGACCAGTTTCTTCTTTCCTGGCGCTTGACGTTTCTTCGGCCAAGCGATGGAACGACGTCCGCTAAGGTACGCCCCGGTGATCGATGCTTCGGAGGCCATCACCTCCTTTGGGGGCCCGTTGGCGACGATTTGTCCCCCTTCCAAGCCAGCGCCAGGACCGAGGTCGCACAACCAATCCGCTTGTCGCAGTGTGTCTTCGTCGTGTTCGACCACCAGCAAGGTGTTGCCCAAATCGCTGAGTTCTCGAAGGGTCACGAGCAAACGCTCGTTGTCACGCTGGTGGAGGCCGATGGAGGGTTCGTCCAAAACGTACATCACGCCGGTCAAACGGCTGCCAATTTGAGTGGCCAATCGAATGCGCTGACTTTCACCGCCCGAGAGGGTGTTGGCCTTCCGGTCCAGGGTGAGGTAGTCCAAACCAACGCTGTCGAGGAAGCCCAACCGGTTCTCAATTTCTTTGACGATCTCGTTGGCGATGAACAGGCTTCGTTCATCAAGGGTTTCCAGCGTGTCTTCAAACGCAGCCGGTGGGCCTTCGCCGTCCGGGTGCCACGCACGGACCAAGCCCAACGCGTCGTGAACCGAACACATGCTGACCTCCGGAAGTCGGATGCCACCAACCGTCACGTAGCGGGCTGCGCGGTTGAGTTTCTCGCCCGAACATTCCGGGCAATCAAGGTCCGTCATGCAGGCGATGAGGCGGTTGCGGGTGCGCTCCGAGGTGGTTTCAGCGTACGCACGCTCGAGACGGGGGATGATGCCCTCCCAGGGTTTGCTGTACTTGTACTCCGAACCGGATTCAGACACGAATTCGTAATGGATCACGGTGGACCCTGAACCGTAGAGGAGAATGTCCTGCTCGTCTTCATCCAGCATCCCAAACGGCAAGGTGGTGGAAATGCCGTAATGGTCACAGGTGCACTCCAGCAATTTCCGGTACCATGACGGGGACATGGATTGGCGCCACGGCACCACGCATCCGTTGGCAACGCTCATGCTGTGGTCGACCACCAAATCAATGCTGAACTGACGTTGGACACCGAGCCCTTGGCACGTGCCACAGGCCCCCAGAGGCGAGTTGAACGAGAAGACGCGAGGAGACAGTTCGGGCATGAACGCCCCGTGTTCTGGACAAGCGAAATCCTCGGACCAGGCGATGGTGTCGCCGACCTGTGCTTCGCGAGAACGGGAATTGTCACGGAGGGCCGCTGTTTCGCTGGGAAGCTGCAAACTTTCCACAGCAAGGGTCCCGCCACCCAGCCGGAGGGCCGACTCGACGGCTTCCGTCAAGCGTTGACGGCGTTCACGCGTGCAGCGTAAGCGGTCGATGCGCACGTCGATGTCGTGTCGGAAATTTTTGTCAAGGGTCGGCGGGTCTTCGAAGGAGGCTTCGTGGCCGTTCACACGCCCGTGCAGGTACCCCTGCTCGACCAGTTGGCGGAACAAATCAACGTGCGTGCCCTTCCGTGCGCGGACGACCGGGCTCCACACCGCCACGGCGTGGGCTTCGAGGCGCCAGAAGATGTCGTCCACGATCTCCTGGACCGTGCGACGCGCCACTTCTTTTCCGCACGTTGGGCAGTGGGGTTTCCCAATGCGAGCCCAGAGCAGCCGAAGGTAATCTTGGATTTCCGTCACCGTGGCCACCGTCGAACGGGGGTTGTGACTGCCCTGCTTTTGGTCAATGGAAATGGCCGGAGAAAGGCCTTCGATGGAGTCGCAATCTGCTTTCTTCATTTGTCCGATGAATTGACGGGCGTACGACGAGAGACTCTCGACGTACCTGCGCTGGCCCTCTGCGTACAGCGTGTCAAAGGCCAAGCTGGATTTTCCCGACCCGGACACGCCTGAAATCACGACAAATTGGCCTTTGGGAAGGTTGACGGAAACGTCTTGGAGGTTGTGGGTACGCGCCCCGCGCACCTCAATCCAACCTTCGTCGCCGGGGGCCGACATGACGCTCTCCAAGAACCGCTGCGGTCAACGGTTTTTGAAAGCGTGTGTCCACGCCGAAGCGGGGCGGTCACGACGTGAAAGATGCGGGCAAAGGCGCTTCAAAGCGAACCGGGTCGTCGGTTGCTGGATGCAGGAATTCCAAGGCATGGGCATGAAGCATCACCCGGCTGTGCGGGTCGGTGTCAGCACCGTGCCGGCGGTCGCCGACGATGGGCGTGGCGAGGTGTTGCATGGCCATGCGGATTTGGTGACGACGTCCGGTTTCGATCATCACTTCCACGAGAGAGGTGGTCCCGTCGGACGACAACGTGCGGTAATGCGACACCGCTTCCTTGCCCTGGGGGTGACGTCGGTTGACGGCTTTGACATTGAGGTGTTTGTCCTCCATCAACCACGTTCGAACCGTCCCCTGTTCGGGAGCGGGTGACCCCTCGACCAGAGCAACGTACATCCGGTGAACCTCCCGTGCTGCAAATTGCTCCTGCAGGTGGGTTTTGGCCTCTTTGGATTTGGCCAACACCATCACGCCCGATGTCTCGCGGTCGAGCCGATGAACGATGTAAGCCCAGCCGTTGTTGTTTCCCTCCTGAACCAAATCCACACACCAGCTGTGAAGGGTGTCGGTCTCCAGGCGGTCGGTGGCAACGGACAGAACATGGTGCGGCTTGGCGACCACCAGCAACGCCTCGTCTTCATGAAGGACGATCAGACGCGGATCGACCGAGGATGTTGATGTGGCAGAGGTTTGGCTCACCGATTCGGCTTTGCTGGACACCATCACGACGTCCTTGGGATGCAATTCGTGTTTTGCGCGGTGCTGAACCTCGCCGTTGACGTGCACCCTTGAGGTGGCCAGCATTTTCCGCAGCGTGTTGGTCGATGAGGAGGCGAAGTGCCCTTGCAGCGCCTCCAGAAGCGTTTGCGAGCGGGAAACGGTCCAGCGATCCATGCGCTCACGCCTGTAGCACCATCACGTCAATCCATTCGCCAACTTCGCCGCTCTGACCTGGCTGCAGCAACGTCAGCGCATCAGCGCTGGCTAAACTTTCGAGGTTGCCTGACCCTTGGTGTCTCGGCTGATGCGCCATCAACCCCTCGGGGGTGGAGGTCAGGGTCACCCTCCGCAACGTTAAGCAGTCGTTCGTTGATTTGACGCGGTCGCGTAGTTGTGCTCGGACGCGCCATTCCGCAGGCCCATCAGCACCGGTGGCGAGACGCAAGAAAGGCGCCACCAGCAACCGAAAGACCACGTGGCTGGAAACCGGATTGCCCGGTAACCCGAACAACGGCGTGCCGTTCCACGTTCCAAACAGCGGAGGTGAACCGGGGCGGATTTTTACCCTCCAGAATTTCATATCGCCCTCGCGTTCCATGAGAGCACGGACGAGATCAAACTCACCCATGGAGACCCCCCCCGAGGTCAGCACGAGATCGCAAGTCGAGGCTGCTTTCTCCAGCGCTTCTCTCAGCGCTTCTTCCGTGTCGCTTACGGCCGAAAATCGAACCGGCGTATGGCCCGCCCAAGCGACCAAACCGGCGAGTCCGTACGAATTCGATTCGTAGATTTCCCCCGGTGCAAGTTTCGTCCCAGGTGGTACCAATTCATCCCCAGTGGACACAATAGCAACGCGCGCACGTTGCCAAACCGGGACGGTTTCGTAACCCATGGTAGCGCACAACCCGACCCGCGCCGGCGTCATGTGAGCCCCTTGCCGAAGAGCTACCGACCCGGCTCGGAGATTCTCTCCTTGTTTACGAACAAAATGCGGTTTTGGGGCCTCAAGCAACGTGACCGTGGCGGCTGTTTCATCCACCTCGCACCGCTCGATGGGAAGCATGGCGGAGGTGCCGGGTGGCATGGGCGCCCCCGTCATGATCCGAACGGCTTGACCGGGGCCGACCACCACGTTGTCGCCGATCTTGGCGGCTGCCACCGTTCCTGCGAGGCTCAAGGTGAGCGGGTAGTTCGCATCAGGGTCGTATTGACAGGCAAAACCGTCCATGGCTGAGTTGTCGAACGCTGGGTCGTCGACCAAACTTGGCAGATCTTCGCTCAGGTGGCGACCGTGCGCCTCGTCCAGAGGCACGCGCTCCACACCCAATTCCATCGGGTGTTGATGAATCAGTGCCAGTGCTTCGTCCAGTGTCACGAAGTAAGGCACGCCATCCATGGGTGTTCCATGGCGCCGTGGTGTTTGAAAATGTGGGTGGTCGTTAAGATGATGAGGCGCGCTTCAATCAAGAAGCATGGTCAACCGGGACACCCTCGCGGAGGCCATCGTCACCACCCTGCTGACCAGCGGTCCCGCGACATTGCTGGCTGCGCTCATCGGTGTGCCGTTGGGTGCGTGGTGCGCTCGGAAATCCACGCCATCATTCCAAACACTGCGCACCGTCGTCACGGCGCTCTACGGCCTGCCTCCGGTGGTCGTTGGGGTGGTGATGTATGCGATGTTGAGCCGATCGGGCCCGTTGGGTCAACTCGATCTCCTGTTCACGGTGCAGGCCATGGTGCTCGCTCAAACCGTGCTCATCCTCCCGCTGGTTTGGGGCGGGGCTTGGGCAGCGTTTGCCAAGGTTGAGCGGGACGTGGGTGACGTGTTGCAAACGTTCGGCTTTTCATCGCGACAGCGGTTTTGGCAAGAGGTCCGCTTGGCCCGCTACGGCGTGTACCATGCCGTTGTCTTGGCCTTCGGCCGCGCCGTCGCCGAAGTGGGTGCTGTCATCATGGTGGGTGGCAACATCGCAGGAAAAACGCGGGTGATGACCACGAGCATTGTGTTGGAGACCTCCAAAGGGAACCTCGACGAAGCCATGGTCTTGGGCGGTATGTTGCTGCTCATGTCCTTGGTGCTGGTCGGCTTGGCGTCGTTTGTACGTGATTGGCGCCCGACCACCCCTTTGCCGGTGGAAGGGTCTGAACCGGTGAAGTACCCGGAATTCAGTGAAAAAGAAAGCATCACGATCAATGTCATCAAAGACGGGGCTCCGCTGTTGATCGACGTGGTCGTCGAACTTGAACCGGGTTCAATCGTCGCCGTCGTGGGCGAATCGGGAGCGGGAAAAACAACGCTTTTGAGAGCACTGGCCGGGCTTGAAGGGCTTGAACGCTCCACCGGACCGTTTCAAACGGCGTACCTGCCGCAGCACGCTGCTTCGTTAACGACCACGGTGGCTGAAGAAGTCGGGCTGGCGTCGTCGAGTTTTGGCGAAGTACCTGCAGCAGGATCGTACTTTCTCAAGACGTTTGATTTGCTCAGCGTCGAACATGCCAACACATCGACGTTGTCCGGTGGGGAACGGCAACGCGCTGCGCTCGCTCGCCAGATGGGCCTTCATCCGAAGTTGCTGTTGTTGGACGAAGGAACGTCCAACCTTGGTTTGAAGCACACCCAAGCTGTTGAACAAGAACTGCTCCGTATGAAGGATGCTGGAGGTTGTGTGGTCATGGTAACGCACAACATGCTTCAGGCCAAACGCCTTGCAACCTCCATCGTGGTGCTGCATCAGGGACGAAGGTTGTCAGATGACGATCCTCTTGTGAACAGCATCATGGCTCACGGCTGATCGGGTAAGAAAAACGCAGCCTCTCCCTCGATGGTGAACGACGCGATGGTATGTCGCCCCTCGTTCACCAGGTAGGATTGAAGCGCGCCCACCGCTGGATGGTCCATACCGCTAACAGGAATGTAGGAGTACGGGTTGTACAGAAGAGTGTCGTTGAACGTGTACCTGTTCAGCGAAATTTGAGATTGGAAATTCAACGCTGTTCCCCAATCGGAGAGGGTGGTGCATCGCTTTTCGTCCGCCATGTTGATGGCCGCACCCATCCCTTGTCCGATGGAGAAATACCAGTCGCCGTCTGGATGCAACCCGTTGTGGTCTTCGACCAACTCGACGTTATGGGTGGCGGCAAGGCGGTGCCAAATGGCCTGCTCTTTTTCATGTGTACCTGAAAAATCACCTCGCGAAACAAAACAGCGTTCGTTGCGGTAGATATCGAGGAACGCTTCGTCCAACGTCGTGCCGTTCAAGGACGGGGACAACAAGACAAACGCGTTCCATGCCACCAGTGTTCGATTCGTACCATGACCCGCTTCGATGAAGGACGTTTCCAGGTCTGGGGCATGGACGATCAGGGCATCCACATCGCCTTGCTCGCCAAGCCGGAGCGCAGCGCCGGTACCAACTGCCACGTACTCAACCGAATAGTTGGTCAGCGTCGTAAATTCATCAAGGAGGACATCAAGCAAGCCGGAATCTCTCATGGAGGTGGTGGTGGCCAAGCGAAGATCGGCCGGCGATGTATCGGTTTCTCCCGAAAGGCATCCTGACAAGCTCACCGATGCCACCAGGAAGGCGACGAAAGCAATGCGAACATCAGTCAAATTTCATCACGTGGCCGCATTCAGGATAGCTGCACGTCACGCTGTATTTCGACCGCTTGGGCTTGGGAATTTTGAGCATGGAACCGCACATGTCGCACTGAACCTTGAGGGTTTCCGGTGCTTTGGGGGCCTCTGGCGCATTGAGCGTGCGCCCCACATCTTGGGACCATCCCAACGAATCCGTGTACTTGTCCTCGTTCTTCAGTTTGGACTGCTTCAGCGACAAACGCATCTTACGCTTTCGCTTTCGAGGCTTGCCACCTGCAGGACGTTTCGCAGCCATGTGTATCGGCTATCGGTTGGCGTGGTTGTATTCAATCGCTTCGCTTCCATTCATCACTCAATGATGTAGGACACGCCGTTCTCGGGTTGATGCACCACGTGGCCCGCAGCTTCCAAATCCACCACCAGTGGGGGGCGCGCATGCGAGGCGTCCGTGTGGTAAACCACCACGTGCTTGGCTTCGCATGCTCGTGCAAAATCAACGATCTCTTGATGCCCGGCGTGCGTTGAAAACGAAAACTGTTCCCATTTCAACGGAACATCCGTCGGGTTCCCATAAATGTTCAGACGACCGTGTTCCATGAACGACCGACCGCCTGTGTCGCGAGCTTGGTAGCCCGTGAAGAACACAGCGTTTTGCTCATCGTGACGTAGCCTGTTCAGGTACCACAACGAGGGGCCCCCTTCCAACATACCGGACGTGGTAACGATCACGTCTGCGTTCAGTGCTTTCTTTTTGTCCGATTTGCTGCCAACCCGTTTGCACCATTTCCAAGCCTTTGTCAATTCGTCTCCATCCCTCAGGACGTGATGGTGCTCTTGCTGAAGACGTGCCACGCGCTTTCCCATGCCATCGACATGGACGTCAAGGTGGGGTAAATGTCGATGCAACAGCATCACGACGTCCTGGGTCCGACCGTTGGCAAACGCCGGAATGAGAACGGTTCCTCCCCGATCAACCACGGATTGAACCGCATCGATGAACCGTTTGATCTCGTCCTCTTTCGGTGGGTGATTTCGCCCACCGTACGTCCCTTCAACGAACAATACGTCGGCTTTGATGGGTTGAGCACCGCTTACCAGAGGCGAATCCCTCGTGTCGAAGTCCCCTGTCAACAGGACGGTTTGTGTGGGTGTGGTGATGTGAAGCATGGCCGCACCTGGGATGTGACCCGCTGGAAGCAGTTTCAGCGTCCACGAACCCATGTCCCAAGGTTCGTTGAATTCATGGGTTTCCCACGCATTGAGTGCGGTATCGATGTCTCGCTTGTCCCAAGCGAGCGGGTAACGTTCAATGGAACTGACCTTGTAGCAATCTCGCCACATCATGTCCGAAAGTGAGGCAGTAAGTGCCGTTCCGTGGAGTGTTGTTTGATGGTTAGCGCACAGCCATGGGGCCATGCCAAGGTGATCGATGTGTGAATGCGTGATAACAGCATGACCAACGTAAGGAGCTTCTGCTGGGTAACGTGGCGGTGAGGTGGGGGCAAGACCGTAATCAAGCAGCAAACGTGTCCCTTCAGAGTCCTCCAAGACAATACCAACGTTACCAACTTCGTTGCCACCTCCGAGGCAGTGGAACCTCAAACCCGAAGACGGAGGTTCTTCCGGATACGTCGATGTGCGACCGGGGGAATACAGCACCATGGGCCGTGGTGACTCCAACCCATCATGAACATGTGGGTCTCACCCCCTTGTTTCCACTGGAGAAGAATGGGAGGGTTCACCGGTTTGGATCGGTTTGGATTTCAATGTCAATGATTATATTCCTCTCGCGCCAACCTCCACATGGCGTTTTCATTCCGATTCTTTCTTCCTTCTTTTCATTCCTTAACCGCAGTGTTTCACTGAATTCCAGTGGTCATCAGGGGGTCCCATCACGGGTTTGATTTTCAAGACCGGATTGTATGGAATGTTTCCTCTTGACGGCAAAGACTCCAAAATACCCCTTGTTATCGACGAACACATGGGAAGGCGTCCAGACGAAACGTTCGTCGTGGACGATGACCGATGTTTTGGCTGCGGTGCATGCATTGCATTGTGTCCACTGGATGTTCTTACACTCGAACAACGCGTGGCCGTGGTTGACGAACCTATGTGCTCGCACTGCGAGCTCTGCATTCCATCGTGCCCGGTTGAAGCGCTTCTTTTTGTCTCGAGGTGACAACATGAACATTGCGCTGGTTGGCTCCAATGTTGCTGCCATGCTGTTAGCCTATCAACTTGCAAACGATCACAATGTTGTCCTTCTTGAGCAGGAAGCCGAGGTTGGTATGCCGGTTCGACATCCAGGTTGCATTGTCGACATCGAATTGCTCACCCGTTACATTCCAGCATCGCATCAACACGTGCTTCAACTTCAAAACAACACGCTCATCGACGCCTTTGGGTGCAGGTGGGAATGGGTGTCCAAATTGCTGATGATCGAACTCACCCAACGCGGTGTTCGCGTTCGAACACGCACCCGTATCACCGACACAAGCCGTGTCGATACAGGCATTCGTTTGGTGCTGGTCAGTTCTTTGGGTGACGAAGTGCTTCACGTGGATGCTGTCGTTGATATGCGGTACGGGACAGGTGGCCCCGGAACATCGCATCACGTGCTGGATGAACGATGCAGCGTGACCTGGCAACGTCCTACCATGGCGAAGGCAGAGGGCATGGTTGTCCTAACAGAAGATTTGGTCATGCCCCCCTCGGCAACCCTCATCGCGCATCGAGCGGACGGTACCTCGGAAGTATGGTGGAAACACACAGCCTCTTGGACGCCTGAACACGGTGCGTTGGAACGCATGAACGGTCAACTCCCCGACGATGTTTCGCTGTGGTCGTTTGATGGTTCACACAAAATCGCTTGCCTTGTTCACGACAGCATTGTATTTGGCCGCATTTAGTGTGCGCCAAAACACCACTTTGATATGCAGAACAGTATGCGTTCAACTGAGCACCCAATGGAGGTTGAGCACATGGCAGCACACCCAATGGCAAATCTACGCAAACAATTGCAAGAAAAGGGGCTTCTCGACAAACCCACCGCCAAATCGTGGACGAAGATCATTGTTCTCCTGGCCGTGCTGGGAGGACTCTACACGGCTCACATTGCACTCCCTCTCAAAATTGGCCTCCTTCTTCTGCCCGTGACGGCCTTGCTGACCACAACGGTTGCGATGATCGGTCACGAAGGCGTTCATTCCTCAGCCTGCAAATCGAAGACGGGCAACCTTTCTCTGGCCGCCCTTGCTTTTCCTCTCTTTTCTGGGCTTTCCATGGAGTACTGGCGCCACAAGCACAACGTGCAACATCACGCTCATCCCAACGTCGTTGGACGGGACCCTGACATCCACTCGTGGCCCTTGACCTTCTCGAAAGAGGAATACGACACCAGCAGCAAGCCGCGACAGTTCTTCCAGAAATACATGCAAGCCTACGTGTTCTGGCCGGTGATCACGCCGTTGGTCGGTCACCTGATGCGGTATGACGGCCTCAAGTACATCGTAACCGCGCCTTTCAAGGCCAAGAAAAACAGGTTTTCCAAGATGTGGTTGTTGGACACGTCGCTGATTTTGGCCCACTTTTTCCTTTGGTTGGCTTTGCCCATCATGCTTGGTCTCGCTTGGCAATTGGTGGTTGGGTTCTATGTGCTCTTGTGGGGCGCCGTGGGCGTTTACCTCACTGCCATTTTCATTGTCGGTCACGCCGGTCGCCCAACGGTGACAGAGTACGACGAAAACTGGCGGCTCCAGATCGAAACTGGACGGCGAGTGAAGCTCGGTCCCGTGGGCTCGTTCTTCTTCGTTGGCCTGGACTACCAGATCGAACACCATCTGCTTCCAGCTCTGTCGCACTTCAACCTGCCCAAAGCCGCTCCAATTGTGAAACAATACGCTGAAGAGCGCGGTTGGGAATACGAGGAAGTGGGCTTTTTCCGAGCCTTGTGGCGTTCCACCGTGGCGTTGGCCGTGGCTTGGAAGACACCCGCCATCGTCATCGATGCTTCCTCAGAACGCAACGCCAACCTCATCGAGGATTTCGGTCACCTCAACGCTCCTGCCGAAGCTTGAGGGTGGGATCTCCCTGACCGAGCGCTTGTACCTGAACCGACTTGAGGACGGCTACCGCACAGCGTTCTCTGCCACCGTTTCGGCCATCGACGACACCCGCGTTGTGCTCGATCGAAGTTTATTCTACCCGTTGGGCGGGGGTCAACACTGGGACACGGGGACCCTCCAAGGCCCCAACGGTGCGTTGGATGTAACAGAGGTTCGGGGACGCAACGAGGTGCACCACACCGTTGGCTCGGGCCATCAGTTGGAGGTGGGCGATGAGGTGATTGGACGATTGAACTGGGAGCAACGCTATGCCCACATGCGAATGCACACCGCTCAGCATCTCATCAGCGGTACGGTGTACGAGTTGTTCGGTGGCGCCCGTACCGTTGGCAACCAGATCCATGCCGACCGATCACGCATCGATTTCAACCCCATTGCGTTTGACGATGCGATGTTGAAAACGCTCACCGATGCGGTGAACCAAAAGATCGACGAACGACTCCCTGTCACCGACTCGACCATGACTCGGGATGCCATGAACGCCATCATGCCAGCCGATCGTACGAACATGGACTTGCTTCCTGCGCATGTTCAGGAGCTTCGCGTGGTCCAAATCGGCGATCGCGTGGACATGTGTCCGTGCGCTGGCACGCACGTGATGAACCTCGAAGAATTGGGTCATATGTCGGTGCTCGGCAAGAAATCGAAGGGGAAGGGGACGCAGCGGTTGAGTTACACCCTCGGCGAGGCGATGGCACCCCGCGCCCCCGTTCACGACCTGATGTGATCAGAAGTCCAGGTCGTCGTCCACGAGGTTTTTCGCGTCCTCAAGTGCTCGTTTCAATGCCTGACGTTCGTTTTGACGCTGACGAACCTCGATCGCTTCCAAGATTTCAATGGCGTCGTCGTCCAACCCTTTCGGTGTGTCTGAGGCCACTTGAATGCGGTCGGTCAGGGCGGTGTCCTCACCCGTGCGAGGACTCCGGTCAACGGAAGCAATCGGTAGACTGGGGACCGTTCGAGCTCCGTAGTGTTCGAGTTGCGTTGGGTCCACTGAAAACATGCCTTCACCGAGTCGGACGGCGTCCTCCGAGGACGTGACCTGCTGGTTTGGCGAAGTCTGGTTCGCGATGTCGCGAAGCACATTGGTTTTCTCCCGTTGCTTCAGGCGCTCAAACACCGCTTCGACGTCGTCGTGTGTCGGAAGCGGCGATGCGGGGTTCAGAGCGTGAGCACGGCGTTGCTGTTCCATCAGGGTCGGTCCGTGCACCTCGTCATGATCGTGGCGATGCGGGGCGGCTGCCATGGCCATGATCTCCTTGGCCAGTTGCCCCAACGGGTCGTCCGGTGGTCGAGCAGCCAAACGTTCTCGGACCGTTCGGTGGTGACGAATGCAAGGACCGCATCGTTGCTGAGCACCGGTGTCGGGGGCATCGCACCACAAGCAACACGCCTGGAACCCGAGTTCGTGCATGGCTTTGCGAGGCATGGACACGGTGACCGTAGCAAACCATGCTCGTCAACCACATGAACCCTCGGACACGAGGATTCAAGGTTGACCCTGCCCTGCTGGCATCATGGGACGCCGTGATCCTCGTGCAGATGCACTGGACGACGACCCCTTCAGTGGGCTCCGTCCATCGCCCAAACAGAGGGTGCACCGCGTTCACCAGCATGTCGACCGGGATGGGACCGTCCACATCGATGCTCCACCTGCCTTTGCCGCAGCGATGGCACAGTTTTTCGGACAAGAAGCATGGCAGCAGCCCGCTCATCACCAGGGCAAAATCTGGCATTTCAGCGATGTCGAAAAACAGCACCTCCGCCTTGCCATGGGAGCGTTTACGCTGGCACTCGGCTTCATGGCGGTTGGGGGCCTGGGCGGCCTTGCACTGTACGGAACATCGACGTGGGTGGTCATGCTGTTGCTGTCGATGCCCGTGATGTTTGTCGCCATCGGTCCAGCGTTTCTTTTTCACGAGATCGGGCACAAATTGGTGGCCAAGCGCAACGGTTGTTGGGCAGAATTCCGGGCCGACCCGAAAGGCTTGCAGTTTGGCATTGTGTTGTCATTGCTGCTCGGTTTCCTGTTCATGGCTCCCGGGGCCGTGATGGTGGCCGGGCTGGTCAGCCGGCGTCAAAACGGGCACATTGCCGTGGCCGGACCGTTGACCAACCTTGGCTTGTTCATCGTCGGTATCCCGTTCTGGGGCTTGGTACTGGGGCTTTCTGGGGCGTTTGAAGCTCCGGCTGCCGCCCTCGCTGAACGGACGTACTTCCACGAAGGTCGGCTGGTGTGGCAGAGCATGCTCATCGATTGTGGCATTTACTGGCTGGGTGCCAACCTCGTCTTGGGGTTGTTCAACATGCTGCCCTTCGGCCCGCTCGACGGGCTGAAGGTGAGGGATTGGAACGAAAGCGCCTTTTTCGCTGTGCTTCTGATTTTTGCCGTGCCCGTTGCCGCCATGGTGTTGGGTTACTGGTCGCCCACCACCTTGCTCGCCACGGTGGCTGAACCGATCTCAAACTTGGTTCGTTAGCCTCAGAACACTCGATGTCCGCTCCATGCTCCAGCTGCGGCTTTGTCGTGCATGCATGCAGCTGTTTGCTGGACAGCGTCCACAGTCAGGCCAGCATGGAAAAACCCACCGATAAGGACCCTTTTTCGTGCATCAAGAAACATGCCAGAGCAACGTTTGCACGGTCAGAGGTAAGCGTTCCGAATGGGGCTTTCGTCAAGGTGGAAAAACGAGTAGGTTGCCCACCAAGTAATGGTATCAAGGGCGTCCACGAGGTTGCTGGTCCCACTGTGCTCTTCACCGTAATCTTTGCCAGTGGTGTCCATCCAGTCAATCATTTCATCGAGGGTGTCGCACGTTTGGTGGTAGCAGTGGTAACCGTCCACCAATCCACCAAAACCCATGGTGACGGTGCCAAGGTTGTCTTGGAACGTGGCGTGGTCGGATCGAGCGGTGGTGTCTTCGTACACGATGATCTCAGGACGGTCTTTGGCAATCCAATCGTCCACTTTCCACGTTTCAGCAGGCAGGTCGGTACCAACGAGCGTGGACATTTGTTCTTCAACGCCGATGGCATCAGAACCGATCCAAAGAGCCAAACCAACCATGCCGGGTTGATTCATGATATCGTGGTCAAGGCTGGGTCCGATGTACACACGCATTGGCCATACTTCCTCGTCTTTTGGATAACCGTCGGGGTCAACCTGTGGTTGGGGGTCGCAGCCGCCTTCGGGGCCGTGGTTGCCGCCGCAAGGTGCGCCACCGCCGCCGGGCCAGTTGACACCTGCCATGTCCAAATTGACATAATTGGTGACCTCAACTTGCGGGTTGTCGTTCTTCACCCATTCGTCGGTCCAGAAATCACTCCCACGCTTCCCACCTTCTTCACCGGACCACAAACAGAACACCATCGTGTTCCGAGTTTGGTAGTTGGCCATTGCTTCTGCCACGGTGAGGACCATGCTGGTGCCGGCCGTGTTGTCGTATGCTCCAACTCGGGTGCCGTACGTACGGCCGAAGATGTGCGGGTCAAGAACAGCGCCGTTAACGGGAGGTGCGATGTCGAAGTGAGCGCCGAACACCATCCACTTGTCTGGATCAATTTCGCCGTAGCGGTAGCCGCAGATGTTGTACGCCTCAGGGTTCTGCGCTCCCGTCATTAAGGAGTCGTAAGTGAAACGCTGCACGATGACTTCCAGACCAAAATTTTCCATGGTTTGACGGAGGTGAAGTGCAGCATCCTCGTAAGCAGCGTTCCCCTGCCCCGCCCAACGATCAAGGTAACCAACGGCCCCGTCCACCGCATCGGTTGGGTCGGATGTTTGGTCTGACAGCGATGAAAGGAAATTGAACGTGGTGCGGCCGTTCACAACGCCGGTGGAGTGTCGGCCACCCTCCGTTTCGGGATACGCCGGTGCCATCGGGCGCTCGATGGGGACACGCAGCGCGAACACTGGCCCACCGCTCGAATTTGATGGTACGATCGTGTCCAGACTTCCGTTCTCTCCAGCCGTGCGTTGAACGCCGGGGTTATCGTTGCGGTCTTGCCCGTCCCGTTGGTACCACGTTCGCCAGGACTCCTCTGACGATCGAACAGGCCAGTTTTCCCTACCGAGATCGCCAAAGAGGATGATTGCCGTGTCGGTTCGGGGTGGGGCGAGCACGGAGAGAAGCACTGATTCACCGGCGTTGAGGTCAACCACGGTTGAGTTTTGTACAAATCCAGTATCTGGGTTCATCAACAAATAGGGCACGAACGCAGACACATCCGCATCGGCAGTGATGGTGACGCCCTGGAACACACCTCCGGTGAACATTGAGGGGGTGACGCTCACGTCGCCAAGGGAATCGAAACCCTCGTTATCACCCTCTCCAAAACAGCCAGAAAGCGGGGCCATCACCACGAGGCAGACAAGAAGAACGGGTTGAACAAAACGCTGTCCCATTGAACCCCCGTTGCGGTTCACCTTCTCAAGGTCTGCCCTTTGATGAACCGATTCATTGATGGGGGAACGGGTCCAATACAACCTCGGGGACATGCAGAAACAAACACGACGAGAACGGATAGAGGGGCGAAGGGAACACCATCTCTTCAGTCGACATCGTATTGAAACGGTGAACGATGCAAAGTGTCCGCTGATTGAAGGTTAACGCTGCGACCACTTCAAAATCTCTGGCCACCTTTCTGACCGGTTGCGAAAAGAGAGGCGATGCAGCTCAACAGTGATGCTGTGAAATTGCGAATCGAAGCGCCGCTCACGCTTCTTCATCGAGCGCTGGGTATGTTTTGGACGCTTTCCGGTCCTGAAGAATTGACAGCGTGAGCGCCACCGTACCGACGGTAGCCAGCAGGGCAAGCAAGACGATCACGTCCTCCGTGCCTGCATCACTGTCACCTTGGACGCCGGATTCGGTGGTGGCCGCTTCGTTCTCATCCTCGCAGCCCACGCCGAAGCAGTCGCCTGCGGTGGGCCCGTCTTCCACGTGGACGTCTTCGTGAACCACAACGGTGTACATGCGTGTGGTGTTGGTGCCGTTAAAGGAGTGAACAATCCAGTACGTGTGGTTGCCCACCGTAGCGTTGGCTGGAACGACGTACGTGGTTGAGGTGAAACACCCCTCGTCCACCTTTGACCCGTTTTCGTCAAGCTCACAGGTGTTGGTCAGCACTGAACTGGTGTAGTCTGCGCTGGCGTTGTAGGCGCCGTTCATGTCGGTGTCAAATTGGACGGTGATGGTGGCGTTGGTACGTGTGTCTTCCATGCGAAACCAGAGAGCGTTGCCCTGTACGAAGGCCGCATCGGACACGTTGCCGTTGATGGCGCCGGTGTCGTTGACGATCACCGTGAGCGTTTTTTGTTCGTGTGCCTGCGCTTGGCCGACTGCCAGACTGAGCAACAACACGACCGCAAGGAACGCGTTGAGGCGCATGTCCCGCCCACGTGCCTGCGTCATAAAGACCAAACGGAAGCAAAGGCACGCCGTGGCATGGGCGGAAAAGAGACAGCGCTGGCACTGTGCGTGTTGGTCTTGATTTCTTCTGTCACCGTTCTCGTTCTCGGTGACGACGATGCCACGGGTGAGACCCCACCCAACCCATCGTTGGCGAACGGCGACCCGTTGTTCCAAGGCGAGGGTCACGACCACAGCAACGCCAGCCAGCACGTGGCCGGCTCCGACAACATGGAACTGCTGGATTTCAACCCCCTCACCACGCCGGGCAACGCCGAAGTGCAGGTCGCCTCGACCGCTGACGGGCGAACCTACGCCTACCTTGCGGGATGGAACGACATGCACATCGTGGACGTGACCGACCCGGAAAACACCGAGGTCGTGGGCGTGTTCAACGACCCCAACACGCAAGTGCTCGACGTCAAATACCTCGAGTACAACGGACGCGAATACATCATTCAGCAGAACCAACTCGTCGACCCGGGCAACGCCGACCCCAACGTGGGGGAGTGGAGCGAGCCTTCGCAGGTCTCTGCGGTTCTGATCGACGTGACGGACAAAACCAACCCCACGTGGATTGATTCCTGGTACGACGTTGACCACCCCACCGGGCCGCACAACCTCTACACCCACATGATCGACGGCGAGTGGTACCTGTTCATTGCTAACCCCGATTACGGCGAGTGCAACGATTCCATCGGGGAAGCCTGCGGGGGCGTCACCATCGCCCATCTCAATCTCGACGGTTCAGCTGCCCGAAACCTCAACGGTGTTCCGGCTTCAGGCCTCGGTCACACCATCGTGAAGGTGGGCGAATACGAGGTGGCTTGGTCGACCACGCGCGGCGGCTGGATCTACATTCACGACATGACCGTCCAAACGTGGCCGGGCGAAGACCCCACGGACCCACGGTTCGGTCGGACTTTTGTCTACGGCAGCTATTGGGAAGCGGGTCTTCGCATCGGCGATGTGACCGACGTCCCGCATCCCGTCAACTCGCCCGAAGCCTACACCGTCCATGCGACCCTGTGCAAAACCGGCCAAGGCAACCCGCTTTTGTGCCGGTGGCGAGCACCCGAAGTAGGGCAATGGATGGACTTCCTTGACCTCGATGAGGACGGTCAGCCCGACAGCGGCACCACGGGCAACGAAAACGGCGGGCGCGTGTCCTACATTCACTACGCAGAACCCTATCCTGAGATGGTGGATTTGTCGCACGTTGGTTACTCGGACGAACCCGTCCACTTGGTCACGGCAGCGGTGGAAGTGTTGTCCACCCACGTCGGCACGGGCATCATCTACCTGATTGACACCACGGACTACGTTCTCGAGGACGGTCAGTTTCGGTTCCTGCCTCGTTTGATTCGGGATTGGGAGATCCCGTATGCCGAAGACCACTGTTACGGCGCTGACTGTGAGGCGCACCCCAACGACGACGAGTGGCTCCTGTTTTCGCCTCACAACCTTGACACCACGCACTTTGAGACCACCGAATCCACCGACCAAAGCCTTGGCGGCGGCTGGGACGGGCGCCTGTACATCTCTCACTACCATGCAGGTCTTTGGGTCGTGGATGTCGAAACCCTCGTGGCACCTACGGATCCCAACGACCGCATCGGCACCCACGCCGAGGCCACCGTGGCATACTACCTGCCTCACGGGGAAGACGGCACGCCCCTGGACTCCAGCTTCTACGACTTCGGCTGGGTGCCCTTTTTGTGGGCGGTTGAACATCACGACGGCATCACGTACGCCTCGTGCATCTCCACCGGCCTCTACCTCGTTCAGTTGGACATCGATGAACCGTACCGCTTGGAAGGGACGCTATGACCAAACCGTTCCTTGCCGCTGCCGTGACCCTGTGCGTGTTGATGGCAGGATGCACCGGCCCGGAGACCGTTTCAGCGTGGTCACCTCACGGTGAGTTGATTGACTCGGTTCAGGTCAACGACTTCACGCTTACCACCAGCGAGGGCGAACCGTGGAATTACGCTGAAGAAGCCGCCAACACCACGCTCGCTGTGGCCTTCCTGTTCACGAATTGCTTGGACATCTGTCCAGTGGTGACGCACAACATGAAGTGGGTTAAATCCCAATTAACCAGCGAAGAACTGAACCGAACGACGTTCTTGACGGTTACCGTTGACCCTTGGCGAGACAACGTGACGGTCCTTCACGAATGGAAGACCGGGACGTCCAGCGACTGGACGCATCTGACCGTGACCAACAACGACACCAACAGCGAGCCCATGCAGCGATTGCAGAATGTTTGGCTGAATTTTGGTGTTGGTCTCACCGTTGAGGACACCAACAACAGTTCCGCCCGTCACCATCCGGACGATTACACCATCAACCACGAAACCGGGACGGTTCTGGTGGACCGCTTCGGCCAGCAGCGCGTGTGGTGGGGCGACAACGACTGGGTGCTCGACCTGTTCCTTGAGGATCTTCGCCATCTGTTGACCTTGTGAAGCAGCACGCAGTTTCAAGGTCTTGATGGCCAACAGCAGGTCAAGCCATCATCAACGCATCCACCGTTGCCACGTTGCAAAATTCTCCATGAAGGCTGGCCAAGGCGGTGTCGTGCATGGTATGGGCGTCGTAGAACGTACCGTTCGCATGGTGTCGCCCGAACGTGGCGCAAGCATCCCCGACCAGGTTCACATGAAACCCGAGGTTACCGGCCATGCGTACCGTCGTTGAAACGCAATGGTTGGTCGTGAGGCCCGCGACGGTGAGGTCCGTTCCACCAAGGTTGCGAAGCACCTTCTCAAGGTCGGTGCCGATGAAGCCGCTGTTGACCTGCTTCACCACCTCAGGCTCGCCCTTCAGGGGCGTTGCCCACTCGAAAAACGCAAACCCGGGCCGGTCGGGACGCAACGGGCTGTTCGGTTCTGTCGAAGCGTGACGAACGTGAACCACGGGCCAACCCTGTGTTCGCCAGTGGGTGAGAAGACGTTGGGCGTTCCGCTCAAAGTGAGGGTTGTTCCGCTCACCCCACACGGGATTGAGGAACCCGGTTTGGCAGTCGATCATCACCAGCGTTCCCGGCATGCTTTTCCGTCCTGTTCCAGCTTTCGCTGTCAAACGTCCTCAGAGTTCGTTGGGGACGGGGGTTTGGTCCATGTGAAGGAAGGCGTAAACGGCCCACCATGTCACGATGTCCCATGAATGCACCAGGTTGTTGATGCCGGTCGAATCATCGGTTCCCATGTATTCGATCATGGTCTCCATCGTATCGCATTCCCGGTGATAGCACGGGTACCCGTCCACCAATCCATTCCAACCCAGTGTTGCGACGCCAATGTTCTGAAACGAATCATGGTCGCTACGAGCGGTAGGCGATTCGTAGATGGCCACGGTGTCTTCGTAAATGTCGCCCCACAACGGGCTTTCTCCACCCGCGAGCCACGCTTCCCGTCCTCGCTCAATTTCATTTCCGAGGTCGAGGGCGTCAGCACCGATCCATTCAGCGAGGTAGTACATGCCAGCTTGGTCAACGACGTCCTCCGTTCCATCCGGCCCGAGATAAACGGAGAGTGCATAATCGCCGGGGTAGTTCACACCGGCCATGTCCAGGTTCAGGTAGTTGCTGACGGTCACACCATCGGGCAAGTCGTTGGCAAAGGATCGCGAACCCCACAATCCTTCTTCTTCCGAGGACCACAAACAGAACACCATCGTTCGCCGGGCATCAAACTCTGCAAGCACGCTGGCGGTGGACAGCACCATGCTGGAGCCAGCGGCGTTGTCGTAGGCACCGTGTCGAGTTCCGTAGCCAGGGATACCTGCTTCAGCACCGGGGGTGAACGCCACGGGTGGAGCGATGTCAAAGTGCGCGCCAAAGACCAACCATTCGTCAGGGTAAACGGTGCCCGTCTTGTACCCGCAGATGTTCACGGCCCATGCCGTGTTGGACTGGAAACGATGGGTTTGTACGTCCAAGCCGTACCCCTGCATGACGCCCTCGAAGTACGTGATGGCGTGTTCGTAGGAAGGATTGGCGTTGCCGATCCACCGGTCAAGGTA
>WTJK01000078.1 GCA_011524855.1 Methanobacteriota archaeon
GCGTGCGCAGGGTCGAGACCGTGTTTGGCGAACAGGGCATCGAGTCCGTCGCTGTCGCCTTTGTCGAGCAAGCGCATGGCGCTGGCAACGGGTGGCTCACCTGCAACGGGGTCCACCTCACCGGACAGGCCCAAACCAAGCAGGGCGTCCTTCAGCACGCCCACGTGGCCGATGCGAATCTCCCAATCCAGCAGGTGAAGTTCGCTGAGCATGTTCATCGCCAGGGCGATGACCTCAGCCTCCGCCATCGGGCCGGTAGCACCGATGAGTTCCACACCGTACTGGAAAAATTCCCGGTAACGCCCGGTTTTGAACTCCTCGTACCGGTAGCACTGGCCGTAGTACGACAAGCGGAGAGGTTTGGTTTCGTTGCGCATTTCCTCGGCGATCATGCGCATGACGGGCGCCGTGAGTTCGGGGCGCAGTGTCAATTCGCGCTCGCCCTTGTCCTGAAAGGCGTAGAGTTGCTTGATGACCCCGGGCCCGGATTTCGCCGTGAACAACTCGAGTGACTCGAACACGGGGGTCTGCACGCGGGCAAAACCGTGGCGCGTGGCCACGTCCTCAAGGCGGCGTTCAAGCGCCATGCGGCGCTTCATCGCAGCGGGCGTGAAGTCGCGCGTCCCGCGAGGGCGTTGCACCATGAGATGAGCCCAAACGACGAGGCTTCATCACCCTTCGCTTTGCATCAACGCCATCGAGGTCGACCTCACCAGGCCGCTCCGGACCAGGGGTCGCCACCGCTGTCCTCACCCCATGCCTGAACTTCGTCTGCGGCTTCACCGGGTGTGGTGGACTCGGTGGCGGTTTCGTTGGCAGGGGAGTCCTCAGTGACGATGGTGGTGGTGGACGTGTCATCGGCAACGGCATCCGCCTCGGATGCTTCGTCACTCTTCTCGTTCGTTTCGTCCTGAACGACCGTCTCAGAACCGTCATCGTCCGGCGAGGTGAGTTCGTCAGTGGTGGCCAGTTGGTCCAAATCGGGAGCCGCAGGAACGTCGGGCACTTCCACCTCCTCTTTGTTGGCCAAGGCTTCGAGTTTTGCCACCAACTCCCAATCCGGCTCCTCGGGACCGTCGGTGACACCCGGGTCCTGGCGCACCTGAACGAGGTCGGGAGCTGCATGAAGGTCGTCATCGTCCTCAAGGTCGACCTCACCCAAGCCCGATTGGGCCCGGTGAGCCGCATTCAAATCATCCCGGTCAGCAAGGAAGGCGGCACGCTCGTTCTCCTGCTCTGACGGCGTGTCGTTGGACGTCGAGGCTTCAACGGGCTGGCCCATCCCAAGGGACGCCCAAGCGCTCGTCACCGTAGCGGTGGCCGGTGCTTCAGCACGCGCCGCTTTTTCGGCCCGCTGTCGGTCAAGCCACGCCTTTTCTTCGGCTTCCGCCATTTCAGCACGAACCTTGGCCTCGATTTCACGCCAGGTTCGTTGCTCTTCGCGCAAGCGTGCTTTCTCTTCCGCACGTTCAACCATCAGGGGCGTAGGCCGGTCGTAACGCCGCCAAAACAGGTAGCTCACGGCGATGAACAGGAGGGAGAGAACGAAACCGACGGTGAGGGTCTCCCACAGCTCGGCCATGGCCGCTCACCTCATGCGCTGAGTTCGGCGTCCATCACGGCATCGGGTGTCAGGTGCTCAAAGCCGGCGATGACCTCCCCGACTTGACCCACCAGTTCGTCCGAGCCACCGGGCAACATGGAGATGTCAGCCTCCGCACCCTCGGGCACGTTGCGGTAGAGCGGGCGCTCGATGAGTTTCTTGTTGAGGACGATGAACAAGGTGGCGACGACCCCCCAGAACAGCAAAATGATGCTCAAGCCCTTCGGGTTCGCAGGGTTCCACACGTCTTCGGTGTTGGCGATCATGTCGGAGAAGTAGGAGAACATGAGAATGAAGAACAACACAGGGAAGGCGAGGTAGATCAGCAAATCCCACCAGCGACCGACGTGCATGTCGTTGTCCCCCGTGTTGATGAAGTCGTCACGGAACGCCGAGACACCGATGCCGAAGTACCCTTCCAAGCCGGGCGCTGCGGTGCCGGCTTCAACGGCCGCCTTCCACTTCAAGTAGCCGTACTTCCAAATGGAGAAGGCGATGAAGAGACCCGAGAACATGAGGCCGTACCCCCAAATGTGGTCCTGAACCTCAAGGAACTCGGGGAAGGCCACGCCCGCGCTGTCCAACTTCACCCAGAGGATGGCGGACGGCAGACCGAAGATGAAGATGGCAATGCCCGTGATGAGCACGGAACGCTCCCGCTCGTAGCCGTGGTCGACAAAGTTGCGAACGCAGAGTTCGACGGTGGAAATCATCGACGTGAGAGCAGCGAAGGAGAGGGCCAAGAAGAACATGGCCGTCATGATGAGGGGGCCGATGGTACCGCCCGGCGCCTGAGCAAACACTTCGGGCAGGGCCAGGAAGGTGATGGCGGAGGAACCGCCGGTCACGGTGGCCAAGGGGTCAGGGTTGACCGCAAAGATGGCGGAGAGGACGGCGAGGCCGGCGATGATGGAGATGCTGTTGTTGGCCAGTCCCATCGTGAAGGCATTGAGGACCGTGTCCTCGTCCTTGCGCATGTAAACGGCGTAGGTGATGCACATGCCCATGCCGGCCGAACACGACCAGGCGGACTGCGACAAACCGTTGATCCACACTTCGGGTTCAAACAGCATCTCGGTGTCGACCGTGAACATGAACAGCGCTCCGTCCATGCTGCCGTCCTGAAGGTCCATCCACAGCGAGAGGAACAGGGTGAGGAAGAGCAAGGCAAACAAGGAAATCATGAGGTAAAAGTTGACCTTTTCGATGGCCTTTGCACCCTTCCAGATGGTGCCCAACACCAGCAAAATGACCAGGAATTGGAAGAAGATGACCTGTCCGGGTGATTGGAGAAAGGCGTTCCACACCTCGGTGGTGTCAACGCCTTCGCCGTTCAGCGCACCGGTGATGCCGAGTTGGAAATACTTCAGGGTCCACCCCGACACAACGGCGTAATAGAACCCGATCGCCGTGGAAATCCACGCCGTCCACAGGCCCATCCAGGCAAATTTGCGGCCAGCAAAAATACGGAAGGTTCCGATGGTTCCCGTACGGCTGCGCTTGCCCATGGCGTATTCGGCAATGACGAGTGGAATCGACCATGCAAACAGGAAAAACAGCCACGGGATGAGGAAGGTCCCGCCACCGTTGGCGCCCACCATGCGGGGGAAGCGCCAGATGTTCCCGGTGCCGATGGCGGCACCGATGGAGGCAAAAATCAGGCCCAAACGGCCGTTGAACTGGTCGCTTCCCGACATGGAATCACCTCAGTCCTCGCTCTCCTGAATGACCACCGACGCAGGGGGTGCGTCGTCCTTGGTCAAATCGATTGCATCTTCATCGTCGCTGAGCATGGTGCGCAGCGCCACGGCCAAACCGCCCCAGACAAAGGTGGCGACCAGGGTAAACGTAAACAACGCACCGAGGACGCTGCCAAAGGCGGCACGGTAACTCACGTCGAGGACGTAGTAAGCGCCGTCTGCGGGATACTGGTAGAAGTCAGCGCCACCAAGCGTCCCGATTTGGGCCTTGTAGTGGAGCTCGCCGGTGGCGGTTTCCGTCACCGGCAGCATGGCGCGCAGCAGGGTCCCGTTGCCATCAGGAAGGGAACACGCATTCCCACCGACCACTTCCATGTCGACGGTCTCCCACGGTGTGGTTGACCACTCGCGCGGTCCGAAATCGCTTTGCAAACGGCTTGGCTTGACCTGGCGCCA
>WTJK01000071.1:0-1591 GCA_011524855.1 Methanobacteriota archaeon
CAGCAGAAGCGCCCTCCTCCGGGCCCGAACCCACCAAAGGGCCGCCCAGTGGCCCACCGAGCGGCCCCCCCTCCGGCCCGCCGAGCGGCCCTCCCAAAGGACCACCCTCTGGCCCACCATCGGGACCTCCAAGCGGCCCTCCCAAAGGTCCGCCTTCTGGCCCTCCCGGTGGGCCTCCCTCCGGTCCACCTTCCGCGACTCCTGCTGACGCTGTCCCGGAAGCACCCGCCGAGGCGCCAGCAGAGCCGCCAGCTGAACCCGCAGCAGCATCGCCGGAGGTGGAACCCGAAACCAACCCTGTCCCGGCGGTTGACGCCTCAGAGAAGACGCCTGCCGTCGATGCGCTCTTGAGCGCCGCTTCGTCCCTTTCGAAGCCCGAACCGGAATCCGAAAATCCGTCGACCAGTGAAGCGGATTCAGCACATGCTCCTGCAACTTCCGATGCGCCACCAGCCGAAGCACCATCGGCCGACGCATCGACGCCCTCGGTTGATCAGGCCACGTTGGATTTGCTTGCTGAGAAGGAAGCAGAACTTGAGCGCCTCCACTTGGAGAACGCTCGTTTGCGCCAATCCGTGGTGGGTGCGAGCGAAGTGATCGAGCAGATGGAGGAGCCGCCCATGCCTCCGGTCGTGGAAGAGAACATCGTCATTCCGAGCCACATCGTGGCGGATTTCGTTCGCATCGGACGCCAGTTGGACCGGGAGCATCTTGTCCGGGCGACGATGGGCAGCGTGGCCATGCTGCACCCAGACCAACCCAACATCATGATCTCCAGCCGTCACATGACGCCGCTGCCTCGCATGAACGAGCGGAGCCTGTGCACCGGTTTCCTTGGTAACCAATCGCCCAGAGGAGCGCCTGCGGACTGGCATGCCCTGGAGGTGGTGCTGGCGTCCGTGTCGATGGTGACCGGCGGTCCTGCTGCCGTCATCCACATGCACGGGCCGCACACAACCGCTGCCAGCAGTGAAAAAGACCTCATCGTGCTGAATCCCATCGATGAGATCGGGCGTCAACACATTGGAAAGATCGTGATCGTTGACCCCGACCCGGAACACCCAGAGGAGTTCCTTCGACAAGTCGCCGAAGCGCTGCAGCAGGGTGGTATGCGCTGTGTTGTCGTCCGGAAGAACGGTGCTTATGCGGTTGGGGCGGATTTTGACCAGGCTTGGGCCAACGCTGCCATGCTCGAGCACAGCATGCAAGTGCATCTCCTCGCTCGACAAGCGAACTTGAAATTGTAGGTTTATACCACCTTAGGGTCTTTTTCCTTCGTGACTCAGCATCGGGTGGAATCAAGTGCGGCATCAACCGTCAACGACGGATGTCGCGCCCTTATATCCTCTCGAGAAGCAGGGTCTCGTGAGGTACAACACATGTCCGAAAAATTACTGTTTGAAGTTGAAATTGCTGATGCGACGGGCCACTCCGTGGTCCAGATGACCCAAGAACAACTCACCGAGAGGGCGGAAAACGCCCAAGGTACGTGGGTGTTCGTGAACGACCAACTGGTCAACACCGGTGACCTGGCCGACATGAACTTGGACGCCAACAGCCGAATTCGAATGATGCCCGGCCTCGTGGGCGG
>WTJK01000071.1:1691-3676 GCA_011524855.1 Methanobacteriota archaeon
ACATGAACTTGGACGCCAACAGCCGAATTCGAATGATGCCCGGCCTCGTGGGCGGTCAAGATGAGACGCTGTTTCACGTTGAAATCGCCGATGCGACGGGCCATTCCGTGGTCCAGATGTCCAAGGCCGAGCTGACGGAGCGGGCGGAAGCCGCTCAAGGCACGTGGGTGTTCGTGAACGACCAACTGGTGGACACCGGTGACCTGGCTGACATGAACTTGGACGCCAACAGCCGAATTCGAATGATGCCCGGCCTCGTGGGCGGCGGCCTGCGCTGCTAAGGCCCCGTTTCGCCCGTGGACGTCGCTTGAGGCTCGCGACCTCATCGAGGATCTCGAACTCCAAGTGCCCCTCCATGTGGTGTGCGTGCGGCTTCAACGGCCACCCCGCGACGTGATGTTCAAGGTCGCCTCGATGGTGTTCGAAGGAGAGGTGTTGGCCATCTCCCCTGATACATTGGACGCGTTGCTGGCCCGAAGCGGTCATGAACACATTGAAAACCGCGAGCGAAGTGGCTTGAATCGGAGAGAATCCCATGGTTGAACTCGTTGACTACAAGTGCGCCGACTGCGGCAGTGTCGAATCCTTCCATCGCGAGCGCAACGGCATCAGCTGCAAGGGCTGCGGTTCTCGTATCTTCATGAAGTTGCGACGCCACGGCACCAAGCGCCTCAGCGCTGAGTGAACCTTCGCGTTCGCAGGGTTGAAAGACCGTTACCCTGAGTTTACCTCATGGCTGAAATGTGGTTGGTGGACCATCGCCCACGTCGATTCAGCGACCTCGTGACCGATGCGTCGGTGATCACCACCTTGACTCGTCTGTCGCTTCAAGCCAATCCCCCCCACCTGCTGTTGTCCGGCCCTCCTGGCGCTGGCAAAACAGCCGCCTATCGGTTGATTTGCAGGCAGGTGCTTGGTCCGTCTTGGGAGGCCACCACGCACGTGCTTCAAGCCAGGGACTTGGCACGAACAGCGGGTGCCATGGCGACCTTCGAAGCCTTTCTCCGGCCCGAGGGCTCATCATCCGACGACACGCTGGCAGGCCGTACCAGCCTCGATGCGTTCGACGACGGCCTCATGGTGGCATCGGACGACAGCCCCGCTCCAGCCGGAGAGGAGCGTCGTGCCAGCGGCGAAGGGATGGCGGCGGTGTCCCGGATCATCGTGATCGAGGACGCCGATCACCTCGGCCATGCTCGACAATCCTACTTGCGAAGGATGATGGAAGAGAGCAGCCGAAGCGCCCGTTTTATTTTCACCACCCACACGCCGTCTCGCATCATCGAAGCCTTGCGAAGCCGGGCGGTTCACGTCCGCTTTCCAACGGCCACCCGGCCCATGATTGAACAGCGACTTGAAGCCGTGCTTCGAGCAGAAGGGCACACGGCCGTACGCGGCCTGCTGGGCGACATCGCACACGTGTCGCAAGGCAACCTCCGCCAGGCGTTGTTCATCGCGCAACTTCTTGCGGAGCGTGGGCTGCTTGAGGACCGAGCCCATGTTCAAACCCTGATGGCCAACACGTCCCTTCGAGATGTTCAACTGATGATGGAGGAAGCCCTCCGAGGACGTGTTCATGACTGGAAGTGGGAGAAACAGGGCAACAAGAACAGCCGTGTCCTCAAGGGCGCCATGGGGGTGTTGGACACCATGATGGGAGCGCATGAACTGGACGGCAGGGACGTGGTGGATCGCGTCCATGCCTTCCTAACGACCGGTCGTTCGCACTTCCCTGAACCGGTCCTCGCAGATCTGCTCAACGCCCTTTCGAGGTGTGACACCAACCTCCAGCGCTCCGCTCAACCTCGCATTCAACTCGAGCGCTTCCTGCACGAGGTGGCGTCCGTCGGTGCGAACAGGGTTCTTTGAGCGGCGCAACGGTCATGACATGAAGCCGGCCAGCACGGCTTGGGCGTGTAGCACAGCTGGATAATGCATCGGCCTCCTAAGCCGAAGATCGCGGGTTCGAATCCTGCCACGCCCGC
>WTJK01000055.1:0-14375 GCA_011524855.1 Methanobacteriota archaeon
TAATGCATCGGCCTCCTAAGCCGAAGATCGCGGGTTCGAATCCTGCCACGCCCGCTCACGGTCCTGTTTGAGAAGGCCGAGCGATGGAGAAGAGGGATATACGACCCGCTCGTGGAACAAACGACGGCGCATGCCCAACGACAACGAGCCCCGAAGTCAACTGCCCGACCCGTACGGCCACGGGTTCGTTCGGGCGGAAAACCCGGTGGAGCGTACGCAAGCCAAGTGGGAGCGACAGGAAGCCCTGCGCCTTCGGGCAGGCACCTTTGCTCGTCACCCAGCACTGATCACGCTTCGTGCCGTTTTTGGGCTCAGCATCGCCTTTGTGGCGTTCCTCTCGGTGCTCTACCCCGAGCAGGCTCTCCCCCACCCCGGTTACACCTTGTTGATCTGGGGTGCACCGCTGCTCCTTGCCACGGTCCCGCCGTTGTTGGCGGGTGAAGCCCTGTGGCAGTCCATTCAGGCTCGTATTTCACTCCGAGAGACCGATGAAAACATCGCCGGTGGCCGCCAATCCCTCCGCTCACAACCGGGTATGGACCGTATCCTTGAGGGCATTCGGGACGTACGACGCCACCACACCGTCAACGCGTTGCTGGGCGTATCGGCGTTGTTTTTGTTGAGCCTGAGCACCGTGATTCGAATTGAAACGACGGTTTGGAACCTGTCGTTCCTGCTGGCCATGACCATGGGGTTGGCGCACCTGTTCCATTCACTGTTTACCATCGATGCCGTTGTTCAACAAGGCGATGCCATGCCTTGCCTGGTCCACCATGCCCCCACGCACCACCCCACACAACTCGGCTCCATTCTGGGCGAATTGATTGTGCTTCATCTTGACCCGGATCTTGTGTTGGACTGGTCCTCTTGGTTGGCTTCGTTTCACGATTCGTTGCTGCCTGGCTACGACCAAAATCAATCGTGGGAGCGGGTGCTCTACATCTTGCTCCTCAACGCCAACGGCGACATGTCCGACAAGGATGCCGTTCGAGAACTCCGCGAGTTCATCCGCCCTGACGCGCTGGAGGCGGTCCTGCTTGATCCCGAAGCGAAGTTCAACTGGCGGTCGTTGCAGCGTCTCCTTGACCACGCCCGAGTCTGGCAACCCGGTGCTTTCCAGTTGCTTGATCGGTTGCAACTCGATCTTTTGCGGGGGGATTCCAAACTGCTCCGATCCCCGTGGCGAATGGATGCTGCATTGGACGCGGAATGCCCTGAAGGTTCAGGTCATCTGTTCATCGTCCTGAACAACCAAACCTTTGATCCTGCGTCTGCTCGCATCGAAGTGCTGTGCCCCGGGGGCGACCCCTTTTCACGGGATCACCGGTTCGAATTACAACCATGCCCCTCGCCCCGTGAAGCCGTTTCCTTGAATGCCCATGGCGAGGACGATGCGTTGGATTGGGTTCCTCGCTATCTGCAGCAAGGTGTCGTGCTGTGGCTGGGCGTAGCGTGGCCAGACAAAACCCAAGGTGACCGCTTCGTCCAAGTCATTTTGAGGGATGAAGCGGGTGTTGTCATTGAATCACAAGTTCTGCGCACCTACGTTAAACGTCGAGTTGGCAACAGCACCCGACGTCGATTTTGGGCGTTGGAACGTGCACGTGTTTGGGCTCAATTCCCCCTTCCTGAGCCCTGAAGCGGGTACACGCCCACCGGCTCAGCGATACGGAAGAGGCGCGCACCTTATGTCGGACCGATGTTTCGACGGGCTTGAGGAGATTCATCATGGAAGCATGGGACATCGTCGTGTTGGGTGACGGACCCGCCGCCCTCCGAGCCGCTGCGGAAGCTGCAAAGGGTGGAGCGAGCACGTTGATGATGTCCTCCACTGCGTTGGGTCAACCCGGCCTCAGTGTTCTGGACGGTTTGTCCGCAGCCATCCAAGAAAGCAACCCCCGCTCTCATCGAGAAGACACGATCCGCTGCGGCGCGTTTCTCTGCGACCAAGACGTGGTTGCCGAATTCACGAACGCTGCTGTACGGCAGGTCGACCTGCTGGAGCGCAGGGGTGTCAACTTCCATCGCGACCTTCAGGGGCTGCCTGTGGTCCGCCGCGCCTCGGGCCATGCCCAACCTCGAACCACCGATGCGGGCAGCGCTACCGCCAATCAGGTGCAACAAGTCGGCGAAGAACAAGCCATGCGCCACGGCGTGGTTCGCCGGGGTGACCAAGTGCCGCTCTCGCTGGTCCACACCGACCAATCGGTGGACGGCTTGGTCGTGCTTGACATGACCAATGGCAAAGTGATCGGATTGCAATGCAAGGCCCTCATCATCGCCGATGAAGGCTTCGAAGGTGCCTTCGGAAACGGGACGGTTGGTCTGGGCATGGACATGGCGTTCCGCGCCGGTGTGGCCTTGCGAGACATGGAATTCATGACCCATCACCCTCTGGCAATCAAAGGCACCGACGTTCGCCTCCCAATGGGCCTCTTGCTGGACGGCGCCGTTCTTCACGAAGCCACGGGGGCTCCCTTGGATGTGGGATCGTCGCCTCTGGACCTCGTTCGAGCCGTTCAACAAGCGGTTCAACCTGTCCTTGACGCTCGTCAATTGGGCGACGCTGCAGCTTGGTGGGGTTCCGTGTTTCGCTTGGTCCACCAGCGAACAGGCATTGACATGAATCGTCAAACCGTTCCGCTCTCACTCGCTGTTGGCCACACCATCGGTGGCCTACCAATCGACCAACTGGGTCGTTGCGTTACCGGCACATGGGCTCGCTGGTTCACCGGCTTGTACGCCGCTGGTGACGCTGCCTGCAGTGGCTTCCACGGTGCTGCTGCCCTTCCCGGCAACCGTTTGCTCGATGCTCTTTGCACCGGCACTGCGGCCGGCTCGCACGCCGCCACGTGGGTGGCATCGCAAACCTTCAGTTCCACCGAGGGGCTCAACGCTGCTGTTGAAGATGCCAAGGCGGACCTCTCCGCCATGATGGACGACCAGGGCGATACCCACGCCGTCCGTTGCGGCACGGTGATGGCTTCCGTGCATGCGGCACTTGCGGGGACGACGACCTTCTCGGACGCTTCGATGAGCGGCTTGTTGACCAAGCTCGAGGGTCTTGACCACCAGGCGGAATCCCTTCACTTGGATCAAACGTCCCTGTTTGCCAACACCAATTTGCTTGAAGTGCTGCGAACACAGGCTTCGGTTCGCCTGCTCATGGCATCGGTCCGCAGCGGCATGGCCCGTGAGGAAACCCGCGGATCGTTTGAGCGGGACGATTTCCCCGAGAGCGATGACGCCTTCCTTCACCACATCACGGTTGATCACCAGGGCAACATTGGTCAGCTCGCATTGAAGAAAGGAACCGGCGGCCACTGGTTGTTGGCTCCACAATGAACAAAACACGCCTTTGCCTCCCAACGGCACATGGCCACCCTGTTTGAGCGCATCCTTTCGGGGGACATCCCTTCTCATAGCGTGGCTCGTGGTGACGGATGGTACGCCTTTCTTGACGTGTTTCCGCGGCGCCCAGGCCACACCCTCGTGGTACCGATTCGTGGCGTATCACGTTTGAGTGCGTTGGAACCAACCGAACGTCATGCGCTGATGGACGGCGTCATCGAGGTCCAACAGCGTTTGGGCGCCCATTTCAACACGACCGATTTCACCGTTTGCGTTCATGACGGTCCTCTTGCCGGGCAGGAGGTGCCTCACGTCCATCTGCACGTGCTGCCCCGAACACCCGGCGACGGCGGGGGTACGCTGGCTTCCATGTGGCCTGCACCACCTCAAGGAGAACCCGATCACGAACAGCTCGCAGCTCTCGCCGAGGCGTTGGCATGACCGAGGGGGCGATGCCGGAGCGAGACGATCCGCTCCCCGAACTCTCTGCATCGGCGAAAAAAATGGACATGGAACGCTTGCTCTCAGCACCGTTGCCCACGTTTGATTCGAGCGTTCCCGGCTCCTGGTTGTGGACCAACGTTGCGTTCTGGTTGTGCCGTCGCGTTTCGGCAGCGCAATTCAGGACCACAGAATCTTCCAGCGAAACCCCGCTCCAGCGGGAAGGTGGAGGGGCGATGTGTTGCGGTTGGCACACGAACGGTTTGATGGACCCCTTGGGGATTTTTCTCCAGCATCCAAAGGAATTCGTGGTCGGCGCGCGCCATGATTTGGTGACGCGACCGTTGTTGTCGTGGTGGACAAGGCGCTTGGCCGTTCAACCCGTGGTGCGGAAAGCAGAGTTGCTGAGAGGCGGTTGCACCGAAGCCGAAGCGGCCCACTTGAACGGGCGCTCGCTGCTCGCCCTTTCCAGTGGCGTTGCTCACGGGTTTGGCTGCGTCTTGTTCCCGGAGGGCACCAGCCACAGCGACTCCCACATGATGCGGTTCAAAACGGGCCCAATGCGAACGGTGTTGGCTGCCTCGGCCTTGGCCATCGCTCGTGATTTGCCGTTGCCCGACCTCGTGCCGGTGGGCTTGCATTTCCGCCATCGAGAACGGTTCCGGACGAATCAGTACATCGAATTCGGCGAACCCATTCGAATACAACCCGGGGATGTCCCGGCAGAGTTGGTTGAGGCGGTGAAGCAGGGCGATTGGGTTGAACCTCCCGCGGAAGCAGTGAACGCCCTCAGGGACCGCCTGCGTGAACGTTTGCCTCATTACACGCCCGACACGGCCACGTGGGAGGAACACCGGGCCCTGCATGTCCTCGCTCACGTGCGGGCCAACCGGTCGAAATCACCGCTTTCGTCTTGGAAAGAAGAGGTCCATGCCGCACGGGACGTCCGGACCAGCATGGAAGGACGAACGAGCACCTCGCCGCCTCCAGCGTTGACCGGTCCCAGCATGGATGCGGCTCGCAACGTCGCGACGATGTTGGAAAACGCCGGTTTGGACGGACGTGATTTGAACAGCACCGCCACAGGTTTGCGAAAGGCTCGCCTTTCGGCGTTTCCCTTTGCGTTGTTCAAACTGGCGCTGTTCATGGCCCTCCTCCCGGTCACCGTCACGGCGTTTGGCTTCCAGATTGCCCTTGGGCGTTTGCTCGGGGATTCAACCGATGAAGGGTTGGACGCACGGACAAGTTACCAATTTTTGGCTGCCTTCTTCGGCTCCTTGCTCGCTTGGCCCGTGGTGGCAGCGGGATGGTTGGCGATGGCGGTGCATCAGCACGACATCATCGCTGCACAACTCGGCTTTGAATGGTTGAACATGTTTGGGGAGCATCAAATCGGTCAATTCGCCGCAGCGGCGGCTTTCTATCTCGTGTGTTTTCCAGTGTTTTGGATCAGCGGGATGTCCTTTGCGTGGGGCTGGGATGCATGGGTTGATCTCCGCAAAGCAGGCGCTCGTCGCCGCGTTCGACGGCACATGGGTGAACAACTGTCGGCCTTGCTTGAGCGGTGTTGATGGGGTGGCCTTCAAACGGGAGGAGCCCTTCCGACCATCATGACGCCCGAAGCGGTCGTGAATCAACTCAAAACGTGGTTCACGGAAGAGCGGTTGACCGTCAAGGCTCAAAACGATCCTCGCGCTCATGGCCATTTCATGGTCAAGTACCCCGGAGGAAAGCAGGGGCATATGTTCGCCGTTGTCGTTCCCAAGCAACGCGACCTGGTCGCCATCTCGAGCATGACACGGGTGGATGAAGGCCAGCAGAACGAGATGAAATCGCACATGGACGACGAGGACAGCGACTGGAGCGAGTGGGTTCACGAGAGCCGTCTTCATTTGATTCGAACCGGTGTCGACTGGGCCATCCACATGGGGCACCAAGGCGACACCAAGCCGGGCCCTCTTCAGGCATTCAATGTCAGTTTACCCATCTGGTACGACGGGTTGACGAAAAATGAATTCATGAACAGTCTTCGAAAACTTTGGTTGGCAAAACTTGCGTTGATTCACGAAATCAAATATTCCTACGGGCCGGGCGTTGGCAAACCGGGGCCGGTCGACGATTGGGCCAAATCCAAGGCACCACCTCGCTCCGGGGGTGCAGAGCAACCAAGCGGGCCGCCAGCGCAAGTTGAGTTCGATGAGAAGATGTCGTTTGGGACCGGTTTTGATCCCGATGAATGGGCCTGAAGTGCCGTGAAAAACGGCATGCTCCTCGCTTGTTGAGGAGGCTGAGACGTGACCTCAAGGGAGCGCGGTTAAGTAGGAGAAGACCGTGAAAAGAACTGTCCGTTGAGGTGTAACCATGAATCAGAAATTCAAGTCCGTGAGTTTGGCTTCGTTGATGTTGCTGTCCGTGATGTCCACGATGCTCGTGGCCAGCGTTGGCGTCAGTGCCAACACCGTTGTGATCACCGAAGCCGTTCAGATCGTGGACGGCGGTACCGCCTCCGATGCACAAGCCGCCGTTGTGGCTGACAGCGAAGGCAACGTCCACGTTGTGTGGACCCGAAACAACCTCCACCTGTACTATTCCATGCTCTCGCCACGGGGCGAGACCCTCATCGATGCCACCCAAATCACCGACTCGGGCCTCCACAAGATCTGGCATCCCGACATCGCCGTGGACGACCTCGACCGCATTCACGTGGTGTGGGCCGACAAGGCCGGCCAGCACGCCATCATGTATTCGGCGCTGTCACCTTGGGCTGCGCCCATGGACGGCATGGCTTCCGCAGACGGCACCATCTCCGTCATCCAGGACACCATCATCGCTCGCAACCCTCAGAACCGCGACTGGCCTGCTTTGGACATTGACAGCCAAAACAACGTCCACATCGTCTGGCAGGACAACTACGATTCGGAAAGCAAATTCTTCAACCAACCCCAGATTTACTACTCCATGATTCAACCTGACATGGGCTCGGGGGCCATCGTGACGTTGTTCGACGACACGCTCCTGACGCCAATCATCGGTCACAAGGGCCACCCCGACGTTGTGGTGGACGCCAACGATTACGTGCAAATCGCTTGGGACGACACCCGAGGCGGCAAGGTCGAACTCGCCTTTGTTGTCGACACCTCCGGTTCGATGTACTCCGAATGGGCTGACATCTGCACCGTGGTGTACGGCGGAAACTTCGCTTCCGGAGGCTATTTCCAAGGCATCAAACCAATGCTCGAGGTTGCCAACATGACCGTGTTCGAAACCATCTACGGTTTGGGCAACACGCTCCCCGGTGCAGCCTCTTCGGGCAACTGCGCTGGATACAACCAAAACACCGGTCCCCGCACCACGCCGCTCGGCCAGATCCCCGGAGACGACTCCGGTGGTATCCGAAAATTGCCTGGCACCGTCTACAACGGCAACACGTACTCCGGTTACTCCGGTGAAGACTGGGGCCCCGGTTCCAACTGGGCCTGCCTTTCGTGGAAGGACGCTGCTGGCAACGTGCCCGGAAACCCCCCGACAGCTGACGACCACCGTTGGAACCCCAACGCCACCAAGATCGTCATCCCCGTGTCCGACGAAGGCCCCAAGGACGGCGACCCCTCCCAGCAAGCCGATGACAAAGCAGCCATCCAGGAAGCGCACGACAACTGCCTGCTTGCTGGCGTGATTCCCGTCGGCCTCTACGGCCAAGGCTACGGCGGTGCTGGGAACATCCAATCCCACTTCATGGACCTCGTTCAGTGCCCCAACGGCGTGGTGTCGACCCAGACCCGCAACTGCCCAGGCAACACGCTTGCGAACACCGATGCTGGCGGTCAGGCCTACGAATTCCCCTCCGGTACCGGCACCAACCAAATGTCCCTCCTCGTGGAAGCCATGGTCTACATTTCAACCAACAACTCCCGTGAGATCTACATGACCGTGCTCGACCCTTACGCCAAGATGAACAACGACCCTTCGTTCGTGCCCGGTGCTTCCGGTCACCAAGTTCAGTTCGGTGGCTACGTCGAAGACACGGGCGCAGGTGCCGATGGCCACTTGGTGGTGGTGAACGACACCCGCGTGACCATTGACGATGCGTACTCGTTCCACCCCTCCATTGGTGTGGATTTGCAAGGCAACACCCACATTGCGTGGATGGACGGTCGCGATTACGGGTTTGAGAAGGACGTCAACTACGAAGTCTACTACACCAAGCTCCGCTTGCAGGGCGCCGGTGCATGGGACGGCGCTGACCAAGGGTTGTCCACGTACGCCATCAAGCGCATCAACGACACCCCTATCTCCAACGTGGAAGGCAAGAACGGTCTTCCACCGGCCTCTCCTTACGCCGGTAACTCGGTGTTCCCATCGCTGCTGACGGACGACCAGAACAACGTCCACATCGCATGGGTGGATTCCGGGAATCTCTCGGCCAGCGAAGAGATTCAGTACGTTCGCCTGAACCAAACGGATTTGACCGGTGACGGTGAAACGGCGCTCGACCCGTGGGAAATTACAGCGGTGTCCTCGTGGAATTCCAACAAACTTGGTCCAAGCAGCGGGCGTCAACCGAGCATCGGTATGCCGCCGGCGTTTGCCAACGACCTCGGCAGCGGTGCGCACGTGGCTTGGTCGGACACCAATCGATGCAGTGACGAAGGCAACAACAACCGGTTTACGATTTGTTACTCGCACATCTTAACCGGTCAGGTCGATGTTGAGTTTGATGAGGGAGAGACCTTCTACCACGTGATTGAACCCGGTCAGCAGACCATCTACAACCTCACGATGAACAACTCGACACCCGGGCCGACCGACCTGGTGGCCGACACGTACGGGCTGAACATCTCCGGCGTTCCGCTCAACTGGACGGCCAACCTGTACTTCGCTTCCAACCACTCAAGCATCTTCCCCGATACGCCCATCTACCTCGAAGGTGGTGAAAGCGTGCGCTTCTACATGCGTGTACAAGCACCTTCGATCTACCAGGCAAACGGTGATGAATTGGCCGACATCCGGGTTACCGCTCAGTCGTACAAGGACCCCGCCATCCAAAACGAACTCGTGACGTTGACGCTCATGGACGTCGTACACGGGATCAATTTGGACACCTCGCACAGCATGGCCGACGTTGAACAAGGCCAAAGCGCGGTGTTCTCCATCACCATCACGAACACCGGCAACGTTCACGATGCGTTCGTGTTCTGGGACCCCAACAGCCTGGAAGGTCAGCAAGAATGGTTGCTGCCGTTTGGCTGGCAGGTGAGTTTCCCCACCCGTGTGGAACTTGACCCCGGTCAATCGGTGACGAAGAACCTCGCCGTGACCGTGCCGACGTCGGAAGACCCTGGAGCGTTCGTCATCTACGTCAAGGGTTGGTCGGAAGGTGAACCGATCAAGTCCGTTGAGAAGGGTACCTACGACATCCTCGAACTCGGGGTGTTCGTGTCCATCCGCTCCACCGGCAACATCGAGTTCTCCATCGATGACCGCAGTGAAATCGTTCAACCCGGCGATTGCGCCGTCTACCCGGTGGACGTGACCAAGAACTTCGACTCCGGAGACCTCGTCTTTGTGACCCCCGGTGCTCCAGAGGTGCGTCCGGATGGCATCGCCCTCGACGCATGGCAACAGGAGAATTGGGTGGTCAACGTTGATTTCACCAACGCTGCTGGCGCTGAAGACGTCGGTGACGGTCTTGGCGATCCCATCGCATGGCGAATCCAAGGTTCAGACGATTCCGTGACCAAGACCGTCACGGTCGAAGTGTGTGCGCCCACCAACGCTTCTGCGGGGTTGGGACCCGCCATCACGCTCAAGGCGTACCTCGATGGCTACCCACGTATTTCCGACTCTGTCATCCTGTCGACCACCGTTGAGCACGTGTTCAGTTTGGATGCGGGCATTGACCCTGCCGTTGGTACCACCTTGAGCGTGAACCCCGGCGACCAGATTACGCTTCCCATGACAGTGTCAAACGACGGAAACGGTCCTGATCGCTTTGATTTCCGTCTCGCCCGTGTGACCGATGCATTCGGTGTGGATGTCATTTGGGACATCCAGATTCCACGAGAGAACCTGATGGAACTCTCGCCCGACACCTACCAGAGCTTCGATGTGATCATGAACGTACCACAGCGCGTCCCCGCAGGCCAGTACACCGTCGTGCTCCAGGCCTTTTCGGAAGAGGCTTACCCCGACGCCAGCGGTCGTGAAACCCGTTTGCGAGACTCGGTTGTGCTGAACGTGGAAGTCAATGAATTCCACGACATGCAGATTTCGATGGACCCAACGGTTGACAACGCCGTCAAGACCTCAGCACCCGGTCGAATTGTCCGGTTCACGTTCAACGTGACGAACCAAGGCAACGTGCCTGATGTACCGACGTTGAACAACCACACCGCACAGGTCGACGGCGAGAGCCTCCTTTGGAGCACGCTGCCCGGGATGAATCAACTGGATGGATGGAGTGTCGAATGGTTCATGCTGAAGCAGCTCAGTGCTGATGTCGTCGTTGAGGAGCCGTGTGTTCAGACCGTCTCCACGGCTTCGTCCTTCCCTGAAGACGAGTGCGTTTACCTGACGGACATCATGGAATACCGCCTCCCTGAAATGGCCCCGTACGAGACGCACGGCGTCGTAGCGGCCGTTGGCATCAGCCCCGAAGCCTCTCTTGTGACCCGGCCGTTGGGCCTGAAAGTGGTCTCGATGTTTGGCGACATGGAGAACAACGGTGACCATGACGATTCCCCCGATTGGGACGGTGAGAACCTTGACACCAACGAGTTCATTGTGACGCTTCGACTTCGTGCGCCGAACCTCGAAATCGTCGAGATCATCGCACCACCGTCCTTCAGCGGCGAGGTGGATTCCACCATCCGCATTGGCATCAAGTTGGCCAACACGGGGAACGTTCACGCGACCGACATCGAGATCGTGCTCTGTGAGTACGATGACGTGGCCGATGCTGAGATCCTCAAGCAACTTCGTAACGAAGGCTGCGAGGAAGAGCGCGTCGTGATGCGCCAGGTGGTCGGTGCGTTGCTTGCACCGGATGCCTCCGAAGAGTCCAAGGAGATTGAACTGTACTTGCTCTATCCCGTTTCGGCCGGTTCCAAGGGCGTTTACGTCGTGGTTGACCCCTCGAACGAAATCGTGGAATCCGACGAAGGCGACAACGTCCGAGCCATCGAAAGTGCGCTTGAATCCAACAGCCCGTTCCTTGACACCGCTTCGGTGGTCATTGGCCAGACCGCTTTGCCGTTCGCAGTCATCGTTCTGACCCTCGCCCTCATGGGCGTGGTCTACCTCGTTGGTAAGGGACGACGCGACGAAGTCAACAAGCGTCTGGCTGAGCAATCCTCGCTCGTGTCGGTGTTGACCGAGGACAACCTCTGATTTGCGAGGATGGTTGGGTATGGGGCTCCGCCCGTTCCACTTGGCGTTCCCGGTGACGGACATTGGACGGGCGAAGGCCTTCTACACCGAGGTGCTGGGTTGCACGGTCGGTCGAGAGCGCCCGTCGTCCTGCGTGTTTGATTTCCAAGGCCACCAAATCGTTGCCCACCGTGTTGAGGCCATGCCGTCCTTGGCCACCAATCCCGTGGACGGGCACGCGGTTCCTTCCATGCATTTTGGTATCGTCCTGGCATGGGAAGCGTGGCATGCGTTGAAGGAGCGCTTTGAGCAACAGGATGTTGCCTTCGCGTTGGGGCCGTACATGCGCTATGCGGGTTTGCCGGGCGCTCAGGCCACGATGTTCATCTGTGACCCCTCCGGCAACCACCTTGAATTCAAGGCGTTCAAGGACGACCAACGCATCTTCGACCCTTCATGGGAACCGGGTGCATGATTTCACTGCGGTTGATCTGCAGTTGCAAGGAGCGTATGGTCCTCAGGACGACGGCCTGCACCGTCACTTGGATGACGCTATTCGTTCGAGCCCAACCCGAGGAAGTATCGCAGGTCGGTGTTGAGCGGGGCGGCCACGATGTGCCCCGCCCGCTTGGCAAGTTGCCGCTCAAGCTGAGCGCCGAGCGTGTCGACCAGTGCGTGCAGATCCTGTTCGCCAAACGTACGGTTCTTGATCAGAGCGTTGAGGTCAAGCTGTGCCCCGTTCGATTCGACGATCGACTGGATGATGCTTCGGTCTTCGTAATGTTCGAAATCGGCTTCCACACCGGCAGAGACGCGCTGGCGAACGTGTTGATGCAACGAGATGATGGCGTCACGCTGGGCGTCCAATTCGTCCAGGGCTTCCGCAAGGGTTCGCAGGTGTTCAAGCCCTTCTCCCACAGCGATTTTCCGGCGGCCGCCCAGGGCGTCTGCCACGGCCCGGGTGTGTTCCGGTAGCTTTGCTGCCAGTCGAACCGGACTTGCTGCAGGAAGGCGGCGTTGTTCGCACCTGAACAAGTCGGGACCCAAGTCAATTTGGATGGAGAACGCTTGATCGACGGTGTAAATGGTTCTTGGTGGGCCGCCTTTTTCCGAGGGAACCTTGGATTTCGAAACCATGTGTCCGCTTTCCAGCTCCTTGAGGTGCTTGACGATGGCGGGTTGGCTCACACCGATGAGTTCGGCCAACTGCATGGGGTAGTGGGGTTCTCGAATCAACCGTTCGAGAATTTGACGTCGTACCTTGTTTTGCAAGAGGTGGAGGGCCTTGTCAAGGTCCGTCATCTTCTCAACTCGTGGTTGAGTAGTGGCCGGCCCTCTATGAAGGCATCGCCGGTTCACTGCTCGTCCCATTCTTTCCAGAATTGGTCCTTGTTGGCGTCGTTGGCCGGGACGGCCGGTGAGCGGGAGGCAGACTGAGGCTTCGGGGGTTCGTAGGGATTGGTTGCCAAATCAACGCCGTCGTCCCAAGAAGCGATGGCTGCTGCGTTGGCGGCTTCTTTGATGGCCACTTCGGCGCTGTCGATCTGATGCCGTTCGGTGCGTGCGTGTTCCTTGGCCGCCTCCACATCGCCGTTCATCAAGGCAAACACTTGTTCAGTGGTCAGCATTTGGCCGGCCGCCACGTCCGGTAAACCGTCAACAAAGGTGTCGTTTTGGGGCGCTTCCACCGTGTCGGCAAACGGAGGTGCAACGCTTTGCTGGGGTGCTGAATCGGCGGGTTGTTGCTGCACCATGGCCGTCTGTTCTGGCGTCAAGTGCGTGAGGGGGACGAGTTGGCCGTCGGCGTTGACCATCATCACCTTGGGTGCGCGGTTGGGTTTGGACGTGAGGTAAAAGATGAGGGCGACCGGCGTTGAAAGGAGGCCCAAGCAGCACATCATGCTGCCCAAGACGAGCGGAGTGTTGGCGAACATCTCGTTTTGCAAACGGTCAACGGACACCAGGTACCCCTGTTCACCCGCACAGTCACTTTCACACGTCACCACAAGAGCGTGTTCGGAGGTACCGTTCAACACCCACGATGAGGTCTGGATGAACAGTGACCCGTCCGATGCCATCGGCTGCCAATCTGCGCTGCAATTGGCGGTGGGTACCGGGTCGTCCACCATGGCCGACCCTTCGATACGATGCAAGGTGACGTCCATGTTACGATGGTCTTCGTGCTGATAGAACCGATAGCAGGTGTCATCCAAGGTTCCGGTGAGGAACGTGCCCTCGGCTTCAACGCTCAGTTCGTGGGTTTCTCGTGGGTCAAACGATGTCATGACGCTGGAGGCCTGGCCCGAAATCAACAACAGGCCCAGCAAAAAGACGCCACCGCACACAACGGTGATGCGGAGGGCCAAAGGCGAGCGTTTCGCTGAAGGAGCCGCTTGCATCGGCGTGAACGACCCCCTCCACCTCAATAAGGCTCGCTCACGACCTCAAGCCAGGCCCAACTCGCCCAATTTCTCGGGAAGGTAGGTGTCGGTCACGAAATCCAGACCGTATTTGGCCAACGATTGTTGTTCAGCCTTTTTGCCCAAATCCAGCATGGTGTTGATTTGTTCTTGCCACCATGCATCGGCGAACCGGGGGTCGGAGAGCTCGGCCTTCAGCGCTTCTTCATCCTTGGACGACAAATCATCGCTGGGCAGGTCGTACGCGACGATATCATCGGCCGTGATGCCGAGGTAGGTGGCCGATGGCGTAGCGAGGTACTCGGAAATGTGGGCGGTCTTGATGGCGCCGTAAGCGATGGAGGCAAAGATACGGAAGGACCAGGGGTCGCCGTCGAGGAACACGACGACCGGCAGGTCCCATTCTTCGCTCATGCGCTTGATAATGCGACGCGTGGACCTGGCCGGTTGGCCCTTGAGGTGGATCAAACCGCAGCCGAACGCTTCATCGAAACCGTTCTCGATCAACCGGTCAAACATACCACCGGTCTCGATGGCCATCAAGAAGTTGATGTCGTGGTCGAGCAGCTCGATCTTTTCCTCTTCCACGTTGTACGGGACGCCGTACCCGGAGTCGCCCACATCGTCACGAGCATTGATGCGCATCCACTCGCCGCGACGGTTCCGTTCTTGCAGCGTGAGGTTCCCAATGATGCGAGCCCCGTCCTCTTCGGGACGGAGCTTGAAGTCTTCTCGCATGCACTTGGTGACCACTTCGAGGTCCTCTGCCAGGTTGTTGGATTCGTTTTGGGTTGA
>WTJK01000055.1:14475-22069 GCA_011524855.1 Methanobacteriota archaeon
CCTTTGACGATCTTGTCGTACATCTCCGTGACCACGTTGTGCAGTGCTGCTTTGGTGTCTTCTTGGGTGTGCCCTTTGACCATCACTCATCCCCCCCGTACCCCATCAGGGTTTGTTGTCCCGGCGTTTTCGGTGCCTTGATCGGCGGTGCAGACGTGTTTTCTGCTTGCCTGCCGTCGTCTGCTTCCGAGACCTCCTCGCCGTCAGGTTCGTCCTCGCGGGCTTCGCGACGGCGGATCTCCTCCAGCAATTTCTCGTCCATCTTGGTGGCGCCGATGACGTCCTGACTGCCGCGATAAAACACATCGGTGTCGGTCCAGTCCCCGCGCTCAACGCCGGCGAGTTGGTAGGTGATGGTGGTGGTTTGTCCGGGATCGAGGGTGTCCAATTTCCACGCCCAAACGCCGGTGGCTTCCTTGCGACCCCCGTGGCTGTTGTTTTCCATGGTCGCACCGTCCTCTTCCGGCCAGCGTGCGAGCAGGGTGTAGGCACGGGCCCTTGAGGTGTAATTGAACAGGGTGATGCTCACATCGGTTTGCTTGGTGGTTTTGTTCCACGTTGTGCTCGACTCGGCGATGACGGCGCTCATGATTTTGGTGATCGAGCCGGAGAGGTCCGGTACCGGTTTTCCAAGGATGGCGGCCGATTTTTCGGCAATGGCGGGAATGATGTCGTTGACAAGTTCGAATTTTTCTCTTGTCTTTGCCATTTTCTTCTTCTTTTCCAAGTGTTTGCGCAAACCACGACCGAGTTCAAGCATGGCTTTTCGCGTCTCATCCATGACTTCCTCGTTGTCTGCCAAGGCTTCCTTGGCCTCGGAGGTGAACTGCACGTTGGTGCTCGCCAGATGAACGAGGATGGCGGCGGGGCCTTTGGGGACACCGCGGCCGCCCGATTGCTCGAGCCCGTACTGCCGCCAATCCACCGATTCGATAGCTTTGGTCAACAAACAGCCACCTTGTTGGTACATGAGAGGGACGCGATTGGCGAAGCGAAGCACTTCGACCGGCTTGTCCGCTGGCATGCCCTCGCCGAAGATGAGCCCCACTTCCACTTGGAACGGGTTGCCTTGCGTGACGGCCGGTGCACGCGTCATGGTGGTGACGAAGCGAGAGTCGATGGTTTTGGACAGCCCCTTCTTGATGAGCAGTTCTTGGATGGGAGAAAGGCAATTCGTCGGTGGGTTGAGCAACTTTACAGGCTTGCCATTGAGGTGCCGCTCCCCTTGAAACACTTCGATCAGGGTGCGCAATTGCTCTGCTTTGAGGCTCTTGGGTTTCGCTTTTTCTTGAATTTCGGCCGCTGCCAGGAGTTCCTTGGAGGCACGGGAGGATACCCCCGAGAAGTTGTTGCGAAGGAACACCGTCATACGGGAATCGGTGGATTCCGAGCACATTCGCTGGAGTTGGCCAAGATGAATGCCGTGGGGGTGCGGTTTGATGCCCTCCACTTTTCGCGGCAAGCGGTCGGTAACACGGGGCCAATGGTGCTGCTCACCGTCCGGATCGATGAACGTGATGGAGGCGTGAGGGTTGACGATGCTCGTCATTCGGAGGTACTGGTACACGCTCTGGCGCCCGCGCTGGTACTTTCCTTTCATGCGTGTGGTGATTTCCAACCCGTGTTCTTTGAGCGTCCCGTCCGGCAACTCCCAGATTTCTCGCCCTTCGTTTTGCTTGGTGGCTTTGTTTTTTCTCGTGTCCAGCCCGATGTCCACCACGGCGGCGGATGCTTCCGTAGCAATTTTTGAGCGGACGTGGGTTTTGCGACCCGTGGTCAATTGGCTGTACATGACCACGCCCGTGATGCCGATGCCCTGCTGGCCGCGCGACTGGCGGATGGCATGGAAACGGGAGCCGAACAGGAGCTGACCGAACACCTTCTCGATGCTCGCTTTCGGAATTCCAGGCCCGTTGTCCTCGGTTCGCAATTCAATGATGTTCTTTTTGTCGTCCGTTTTCGTGAGTTGGACCGTGATGTCGGGAAGAATGCGCGCTTCTTCGCAGGCATCGAGCGAGTTGTCCACGGCCTCCTTAACGGCCGTGATCAGGGAGCGTGTCAGCGAGTCAAACCCGAGAAAGTGCTTGTTTTTCTCGAAAAATTCAGAAATGGACACTTGCTTTTGGTTTTGAGCCATGCGTTCTGCGGTCCCTGCCATGCGCCATCACCCCCGTTGGTCCTCCTCCATCCCGGTGATGTCGGGCCAACAGTTACCCTCCTCGGAGGTTTGAGGGTTCATAATCTCCGCCGTTGAGGCGGCTGATGCATCGGTGCCTTCGCAGCGATGTGTTTCCTCAAGCGAACAGGTCGGGACGCCAGGACGTGATGTGCCCGGTGAACGCAGAAGCAGCCACGGTGAGCGGGCTGGCGAGGTAGAGTTTCCCGGGTCCGGAACGTCCCTGGAAGTTCCGATTGATGGCGGAGACCGTGACTTGGTCGGGGGTGATCGAGACGCCCGGTCCAGCACCGATGCAAGCCCCGCAACCGGGGTCGATGAGGTGGACACCCACCTCTTCGAACAGGGTGTGCCATCCGTTGTTCACAGCGAAGTCCTTCACCACACCCGAGCCGTATTGGATGTAGAAATCCACGCCGTCCTTGACTTTCAAACCGGCAGCTTTGGCTGCAGCGCACACTTCGGCGTAATAGGCGATGTCGTCTTCCTTACCGGCGGTGCACGAGCCTCCGTAGGCAATGTTCACGCTTACTTCGCCGATGTCACTGATGTTGGCACCGTTGGTCGGGTCGCTGGGCACCCCTTCGTCGGGGTTGCCAGGATGCGCCACCATCGGGACGATGGAGGACAGGTCGATGACATGCACCCCACCGTCGTAGTGCGCCCCTTCGTCGGGCGCCACCATGCGGGCCCTGAGATGGTCTTCATCCAAGTGGGGTTGCGCCGCCATCAGCCAGCGAATGAGGTCATCGTCAGCTTCGCAGATCCCCGTTCGCCCTGAACACTCGGTGGCCATGTTGCACAACGTCGCTCGTTCATCCACCGAGAGCGAGGCCAAACCCGGTCCTCCGAATTCCATGCTTCGGTTCAGGGTCAACTCCTTGCGTGCGTGGTCGGCGAGGATGGCCAAAATGACGTCTTTGGCCGTGCAACCGTGGTGAAGTTCCCCCACCAGTTCAAATCGAATCGACTCCGGGACCTTGACGAAGGTGAACCCTGCGCTGACAAGGTTGGCGTATTCGGTGGCGCCCACGCCCCACGTCAAGGCGTTGGAGGCCCCGCCCATGCAGGTGTGGGAATCGGTGGCTTGGATGAAATCCCCGATCTCGATGAATTCCTCGCGTGCCACCTGGTGGCAAATGCCAGGGGATACACCGTCCACAGCTGAGTAATCTCGGACCCCGCTGTGTTGTTGGAAAGCCACCTGCAAGTCTCGCAACGTCTGCACTTTGTGCATGAACGGAACGAATTTCGGGTTGTGGTGGGCGTACAGAAGGTGGTCTTCGAACACCGCAAATTTCGGTGGATTGGGAAGGGTGTAATCCACACCGTATTCCTCCTGCAGGAAGGTGTGAACTTGTGCCGTGGTGAACTCATGAGAGTACCCCCCTTGCACTTGAGCAATCACGGGGTCGTGCGGTTTTACGCACTGCCCCTCGGGTTGCCCCACGAGGTTACGGGCGATGATTCGTTCTGCCATCGTCATGGGTTGGGAGGGGGTGTCAAGCGGCGGCAGGTCCAACGAGCCGGCTTTCAACGCCTTGGCAAAGGGGAACAAACCGCCCCGTTCAAGGATGAGGGAGGTGACCGGGTCGTACCGGCCGGTGAACTCGCTCAGTGGAATGGATTCTCCGTTTTGCAACCGTTCGAGCATGGCGTGGTCCCCCATCAGTTGCCCCAGGTTGATGTTGTTGCGTTCGTGAATTGGGGCAAACGAGGCGGCGATGACGATGTTGATGCCCGCCCAGCGCTCGCATTGGGCTGCGGTTTCACGGCTTGAACCCGTTCCTTTGCGCTGGCCGGAAACGATGACCTCAAAATTTCCGTTCTTCAATGCGTTTTCGTTGAACACACGAAGCCCGTTGTGCATCAAACCGGCGTAGGCGTTCTTGGCAATTTCTGCGGGCTCGTGGTCAAAACAGACCCATGCCGGCGTCATCACGTCGGTGTTGATGTCGTCCAGCAGGTCATCGACCGTCAAATCCTCCATGCGAAGGTCCAACCCGTCGTACAACTGCTGCTTGATGAGGCTCAGATCCTTGGTCAAAAACAGCACCCGCTTGCCGGGTGTGAGGGCGACGTTGTTCGGTGGCCAGTTGGTTCGCATGTTTCCCCCTCAAACCAAATCATGGGCAGGGTGTTCATAACCGGTTCGGGCCGCGCATTCGAGCGTGGTTGGGGCCTTGGTTCACACCCTGCGAGCAACCGGTGACCGTCGGGGGGAGAGAGACAACACCGTCCGGACGATGGGTTTAAATGATAACCCCAAAAGGGATTTTATAGAGTTGCTCGATGGAAGCAGCTTGGAGAGATGGATATGAGTGACCAGCAAGTGGAAGACATCGTCAAGTGCAGTGATTGTGGCAGCCGTTCCCTGTCCCGGGACGAAACCCGTGGTGAAGTCGTGTGCGACGACTGCGGCCTGGTGTTGGAGGACAACGTCATCGACCAAGGCGCAGAATGGCGTGTGTTTTCACCCGAGCAAGGCGACCAGCGCGCTCGAACCGGTGCACCCATGACCGTGATGCTCCACGACAAAGGGCTGTCCACGGACATCGACTGGCAAAACAAGGACTACTCGGGGAAGACCATCAATTCCCGCTACCGCTCTCAGTTTTACCGCATGCGAAAGTGGCAGAAGCGAAGCCGTGTGAGCAACGCCACCGAGCGGAACCTTGCCATGGCCCTTGCTGAACTGGACCGAATGGCCAGCCGCCTTGAATTGCCCAAGTCCGTTCGCGAAGCTGCGGCGGTGAACTACAAGAAAGCGGTTGACAAGCGTCTCATTCGCGGGCGCTCCATCGAAGGGGTCGCTGCTGCATCGCTCTACGCAGCTTGCCGCCAGTGCGGCGTGCCCCGTACCCTTGACGAGATCGGTCAGGCCTCCCGCACCGGTCGGAAAGAGATCGGTCGGACCTACCGTTTCATGGTTCGAGAATTGAAAATGAAGATCATGCCCACCGGCCCTGAGGACTACATCTCTCGGTTCTGTTCAGGTTTGGGATTGGACGCCGATGTCGAAGCCAAAGCCTACGAATTGATCAAGGCCGCCCAGGAGAAAGAATTGACCAGCGGTCGTGGACCCACGGGCATCGCTGCTTCCATCATCTACATCGCCTCTGTGTTGTGCGGCAAGCGCCGAACGCAGCGCGAGGTGGCTGAGGTGGCCGGTGTGACGGAAGTGACCATCCGTAACCGGTACAAAGAACTCATTCAGAACTTGAACATTGAATTGGACATCTGAGCCGATCAACGGGCTAGGGATTCGCTTGAGCAAGAGCAAGTCGCGCATTTCAACCAAGGCCTTTGAGCGGGTGGCAACCGGCCTTGTCGAGGCACTTGAACGGGGGACGGTGGCCTGGCCGTTGCCGCCACCACCCGTCCAAGACCCGGATTTTCCGGCCGTGTCTCCGGTGTCCCCGCACGAGTTGTTTGAAGCGGGGCTTGGACTTTTGAACCTCGATCGCGGCATGTTCGACCGTCATTTGAACACGGTGGTGGACACCATCGTTCCTTACCGGATGAATTTGACCGACGACCCGTTTGACGTCCACGAAAAATGGCTGAACAAACGGTTCGATGAATTGTCCACCCGGCTGTTGTTTTGCATCGCAACGGATTGGTTGGCCCAAGCCTTCGACCCCCATGCCCCCAACACCGACCGATGGTGGCTCAGCATCGCCCTCCTCAACGGGTTGTCCACCGTACCTTACGGCCAACCCGTTCATCAAGGGTACCATTTGGTGGAATCCATCGCGCTGGGTGAACGACCGGGCACGTGGCACACCTCACCGGAACCCGGCCCTCAACACATGGATTGGAACCCCCACGCTGTGGTGCCTCGCATGTCGGGGTCCTTGGTGGCGCACGATCAAGGGGTCGAAGCGGCGATGTGGATGCTTGAACGGCTTGAGGGGGGCGATGAGCCACGACGGCTGTTGTTGATGGAATGGGTACGGTTGCTGTTCGAGCGACCCACCCTCGTCGAGCCCTTGGCCCTGAAACCGCTGCTGCTTCGGAGAGCACTTGACCCGAGTCCCGAAGTTGCCACCAAAGTCACGTTGTGCTTGGCAAAGGCCATTGAAGCGGATCGTGACTTCGGTCACGAACTCGCCGTCGCCTTGCACCAGCGCGAGGATGTGCTCGTTCAACGCGCCATGGCCGACGTGTTGACCCGTCTGTTCCGTCGACTGGGTGAAGATGCCATCCCGTTCCTTGATGACATGCTGAAATCGGAGGATGACAACGTGTTGGCGGCCGCCAGCGCCACCGTTGGTGATCTCAAGTACCTCGACAAAACGATGTGGGCCGACCGCCTGAAATCGTTGACCACGCATCCACTGTCCATTGTCCGGCGAAACCTTGTTCCCAACCTCCGTGAATACGTTGAGCACGATCCCGCCGACGAACGAGGCATCCTGCACGACCTTTGGAAGGACGGTGACGAGGTGGTCCGCACGCGTCTGCGTGAACTCTTGCTTCGCATGGAGGAAGTCGCTGCCGATCATTTCGCCCGACGCATTCGAGCGCTTCACGACGAAGGCGTGGATTTGGAGCCGCTGTGGGAACCCTTGCGGCTTCGCCGCCCGGAGCGGTGCGATGCATGGACGGATTGGCTCAACGGCTCCGGTCCACAACCCCTGACCGAAAGGCGCCCTCTCCACACCTCCACGGGTGAGGAACCGGACGAGCTCCCTGCGTTGGGCGATGCATTGGACGTGCTGGACCAGGAGCTCGGGTTCCTCGATTGAGTTACTCTTCGTCCTCGTGACCGGTTGCAGGCATCCGAAGGGGACCGCTCACCACCGCCCACACGTACAGGCCGTTGGCCAAGGTCAAGGACCCGACAAGCCCGATGAGAAGTCCAGCGGGTTCAGGCACGCCTTCGGGCTGAACATGACCCAAGATGCGTGAGCAGAGCAGCATGACCAAACCGGCGATGACCACGTTCAGCCACGTGGATTCGGGAGAAGACCACCGGTCCACGGTGGGCGCCACACCAAACCGATCGAAGGCCAGAGCGTACCACCCCACGTAGAGGGCGATCAGTCCCGACAGGCCCAGCATGCCACGCGTGAAGGAGGCGGAAGACCATGGGCCTTCGGGAGCAACATCAACAAAGGTCTGTGCGACAAGCAACACACCCGCGCCCAGGACCCATCGGGCTCGGGTTCGGTGTTCCATGGCCCGTCCAAAGCGCCACGATTGAAAGCCTTCACCCCGTGGACGATGCATGGCTCAAGTGAAGGATGCCCTCATCATTGCAGCGGGCCTTGGCACACGCATGTTTCCAGCCAGTGCCATGATGCCCAAAGAGGCGCTTCCTCTGGTGGACGTTCCGTTGATGACGCACTTGATTGCCGAAGCGAAAGCCGCCGGTGTTGAACGCCTCCATGTGGTCACGTCACCAACGAAGTC
>WTJK01000055.1:22169-35494 GCA_011524855.1 Methanobacteriota archaeon
CTGGTACTGCTTGGGGACAACCTCATCATGGACCGTCATGCAACACCCGATTTGTTTGAGGCCACCGGAGCATCCGCCGATTTGGTGAAGGCGTTTGAGCGCACCGGTGAAGCCACGGTGGGCCTGGTGGCTGTGCCCGAATCGGACGTGCACCGATACGGGATTGTCGCTCTCGAGGGTTCGCGCATGGTGGGGCTGGTGGAAAAACCAAACCTCGAGGAAGCCCCGTCCACGCTGGCGCTGTGCGGCAGGTACGTGTTCCCTTCCAGTTTGAAATCGCTGCTTGACCTGTTCTCCTACGAAGAGCATGGGGACCTGCAAAGCATCGCCGTCCAGCAGCATTGGATGGAGGCAGGTCAACTCCACGGGCACGTCTTTTCCAACGTGCAATGGTACGATTCGGGGGCTCCGTTCATGTGGCTGCAAGCTCAAATCGATCACGCACTTCGTCGCAAGGATCACGGTGCTCCTCTCCGCTCGTGGCTGGAAGAGCGATTGAATCAACGCTGACCCGGTTTCCAAAACGTCAGCGGCGTGGGCAGGGCTCCCTGCGCTTTTCGAGAGGCGAGGTGGTCTGCACGTTCGTTCCATCGATGACCCCGATGGGCCTTGACGTGGGACCAAGACAGCGGCCGCAACCGGCCGACCTCGTCCCACAACGCTTGAACGTGAGCAACAAGTTCACGGTTGGCCTTGGCTTTCCATGCTCCTGAGGCAAGGTTGCCGGCGTAAACGGAGTCGGCTCGAATCTCGGCTGCGTCGTCGCCACCTTCCATGAGTAACCATCGCAGCGCTGCGGCAAACCCGCTCAACTCAGCGGTGTTGTTGGAGCCCACTTCGGCCCCGATGTGACCGGGTTCACCCGAGGCGGTGATGACGTCCCCCGCGTCTTCGAAGCGCAATTCTCCGGAGCCCTTGCCCAGCCCTGAATCGCCTTCCACAACCACGAGTCCCCATGCGGCTGGGGTTGCGGCATCCACGTGCTGGTTGCCCAAGCAAGAACCGTCCACGTACAAACGCCAACGTGGACCTTCGTCCACCCTACTCACTCGCCGATTTCGGCTTTGTAAGCCGCAGCATCCATCAGGCCAGCAACGGCAGCGAGGTCATCCAGTGTCATTTTGACAATCCATCCTTCGTCGTAGGGCGAGGTGTTCATGAGTTCGGGCGTGTCTTCCAGAGCCTCATTCACTTCGGTGATGGTTCCTGCCAACGGTGCAAAGATCGGCGAAGCGGATTTGACGGATTCCACGACCGCGAACTCACCCATGTCACCCACGGTGTCCCCGGCTTCGGGCAATTCGATGTAGACGATGTCGGTGAGCATGTCCTGAGCGTGGTCGGTAATGCCAATCGTCACGGTGTCGCCCTCAACGCGCATCCATTCGTGTTCTTTGGTGTAATGCAAACCTTCGGGGACTTCACTCATGTGCTCGCCTCGTTCAAACCACGGGTGGGTGGCTCATCAATCCACCGATGTGTCCCCGTTGTCGGCGTTCCCGCTCAACTCATCGGTGAGCACCTTGGCTTCAAGCGCCGCCCATTTGGCGTTGACGTCCTCGGCGCTTTCCCACGCCTTGACCTCGGCCTTGACACGAGCCTCCATCTCAAGGTCACTCTCCACGGGAAACCGACCGGCAAGTGGGCCAACACCCCGATTCAGCGCCCATCCTGCTGCCAAACAGGCTGCACCCAAGGCGCCCAGCACCAAGGCTGACGTTGAAGATGCGGCTTGCCGTTGAAGCGACAACCCAACGGCCAATCCAGCGCCAACGCCTGCTCCCACAAGCAACCGTGAAGCAGCAACGGCGGGCGGGTGCATGGTGCTGCCAGAGCGGGTTGTTGAAAGAACCAACCGATGCTTCAGTAGGTCTCGCGCATCAATTTGTGAATTTTGTAGGGCAGGAGCGCTCGGTTCACGGGCGTGACCTCGAGGATCCTTCCGTCGTCGCGCCGGCGAATGTCCTGAAGCAACGGGTGCCGGCTCTTCTTGTGCAAGGTCAGGAGGGTGGGCATGTCCACCTCCAACGCGCTGCGAACAGCGCTGACAAAGGCCTCGGATTCCACAGAAAACTTCCCGATTTCATCAATGACCAGCACTTCGCAATGGTCGACGGCGTACTGAATCGCTGGAATGGCGACGCGCTCGAGCTCTTCCATGTTCAATCCGTAGCCAAGCACGCGCAGTCGAGAGTCGATGCTTTTGTGAGCGATGACGCCTTCTTCTTCGGTCACGATGTTGATGACTTTGTAGCCCAGGCGTTCACCGTTTTCAAGCAGCGGCTCGGTTCGAACGCCGCCCAAGAGTGGATGTTCGCGAACGATGCCTCGCATGGTCATTTCACGCTGTCGCTCGTCGGTCAGCATGTCCAGTACTTTCTCCATCACGGCGGACTTTCCACTCCGAGGCAGACCCGTGATGCCGATCTTTGGATGAACACCCATGTTTTCATTGGCCTCCCAAGGTGACGACGATTAAGACCAGCGGTATCGCGATTATAAAATCTAGGTGTTCAACTCCGGTCTTCGGAAAATTCCGCTGCCGGAATTCACCTTTCAGGGTTTGAGAGTGTTGAACATCGGAAACGAATCGGGCAGTTCAACAGGCAACATCTCCAACTCGTAGTTGTTGACGTTGTTGTTGGCAGCCCATGCCCGTGCCCATTCATCGAGGTCGGTGTTGTTCAGGAACGAGCACAACCATTGCAAACCTTGCTCGACGGAGTCGTGATCCTGTTCGAGTCGATGCTGGATGTCTTCATGAAGTTCAATGTGGTTCACGCTGTTGCCAAGGACGCTGCCTTCTGGGATAACGGCCCAGCGCAAGCGACGGTCTTGGTGAGCGTTCACGATGGCCTGACATGCCAACCGAGGACCGAACTGCGGTTGATGGTCGCCAACCCACATGGCGAGTTGGCGTTCGCTGGCTCGGGAGGGGATGTCCGTGCGGAAGGCAGGATGCCGGATGAACACCTCGCCTTCGTCGTTTTCTGCGAAGTGAACGCCACGAATGAAGGGTCGGTTTCGCTTTCCTTTGACCCATGTCTCAATGTTCTTGGCATGAGCGGTCTGATCAACTTCACCCACCCGAACACGAACGTGTCGACTGTTCGTCGTCAGGGGGTGAGCGTCGTCGGCAAGACGCGGGAGTTGGCACAACCGGTCGAGGACCTTGAGTGTCTGCTTTCGTTCCATGCGATCACGAGGCAGACGGGGCACCGCCCAGGTGTCTCTTGACCATCCCATCCACCGTTCTTGTTCCAGTTCAAAGACCGGGACTCGCGAGGAGAGCCCATCGCCTTCCCGCCGCAGATCGGCTCGGGTGATCGGGCCGTGGATGGACAGGCTGCACGAAGGGCCTTGGGCCTCGATTCCGAGCACCACCACGCCTTGGGTCATGCCGGGGAAGAGCAAGTTTGCTTCTTCAATCGCCCAGACTTGCTCCCAGCGGTGGTCGCGAACCAAGAGTTCTCGTAGCGGATGCGAGGACTGTTCCCGCAGCAAACTGTCAGGGGCGACGATGCGGAGACGGCCCCCCTCGTTGAGAATTTGCAGACTGCGTTCGATGAACAAACGGTAGAGGTTCACGTTGCCGCGCATCGTTGAGAAGCGTGGTTTTCCGTTGTCTTTCAACCCGCGAAGTTGCTCGCCCAGCTCCTTTCGCAGTTTACTGCCCTCTTCCATCCCGCGGAAGCGGTCCTTGATCCGGAGCCAAGGCGGGTTGGTCAGGATCACGTTGGGTCGTTCGTCCCACGGCCATTCGCCTTGCAAGGCATCGCCGGTTTGAACGCCAGCGTCCAACAGCGCTTCCATTTCCTCACGAGCGATTTTCCCGGGGGTTTCGGGTCCAAAACTCACCAACTCGTGGCGAATGCATTCGAGCAAGAGGCGCATCTTCGTGCTCTCTACCGCCAGCGGGCTCACATCAAGCAGTTGAACATTGGAAAACAGACGACGCGTGTCGGCCTTCTTCACTTCTGGGTCGGCGTTCTCGTGCGCATCGGCATGCGCTCGAATCAGGCGAGCGTGGAACAGGCCACCACCGCATGAAGCATCGCCAACCGGGAGAGGAATACCACTCATGGTGCGAAGCCCGTCTTCAACGGCTTGCTGTTCGGCTTCATCGTCGATTTCATCGCTTGGGGATGCTTTGGGGATGTTGAGTTGCGCCACGTGTTGGCGGAACCCGGGCGGAAGGTTACTCATGAGGAAATTGGACTGCTGAACCGGTTTTTTGGGATTCACAAGGTTGTCCTTCAGTTCGGAAGCGATGATGGCATCCGCCAAGCGAGGAGGTGTGGGGTGTGCGCCTCGAGGTGAGCGACCGTCGGTTTCGGCGTCGTGCCGCGCAAGCAGGTGGTCCAGGACATGACCGGGGTCGGTGAGCAGGTTGGCTGGCAAGGTGGGCCAGTCCTCCGGCAGCAAAGCTGCAATGGGTTGGAACGTCCGAAGGGATTGTTCCCACGTCGTCAACCAGATGTCGATTTGTTGCTCACGGTCGGCCAAGCATCGGTCAAGTCGAGCATACCATCCACTTACGCCGTTTTGCATCGTCCCACCCAACCCAGCGGGACGGCTTTCTATCTTTGAAGGTGCCCCTTGGCACAAGGCTCCTTTTGTGCCTATTTTCCAAGGATGTTGGCGGCTTCATTGTGCCACGCCCAACCCGCTGCCACCCAATCCAAGAGGGCCTTCAGTTTGGCCTCGCTCACCTTGGCGGCATCGGCGAGGGCTCGAAGCGCTTCGATTTCTCGCTTGTCGTAAGCACCATCAACGGCCGCAACCAAAGCTGCATCGCGCAGCGCCACTTTGGCCAGATGAACGTTCAGGTTGGCCAGGGATTGTTCCAACGGGACCGGGGTTTCAAACCCATGTCGAAGACTGACGCGTGTTTCTGGATGGATCATCGCTCGCCCCATCAAGGACTCAATGGCACCGATTTCTTCGCGCACCAATTCCCCGTCAGCTGCAGCGATGTACACCAGAATTTCAGCGTACCGCTGCAATTCATGGGTTGAGAGGTTGTCGAGTGCGTCGGGAAACATGCCGCTTCATTCCTCGAGGGCTTCGAGCAGCTCGTACCCTTCCTTCATCCACTTGTACCCCTTCACGGTCCACTGAAGCAGCTGTGCCACGGCATCCTCCTTGAGGCCGAGGTGCTCGGCGATGTCCTCCAAAGCATCCTGTTCATCTTCGTCCACGTTACCGTCGGCTGCGGCCATCATGACGGCGTCACGCAGGGCCAGTCGGCCCGCTTCCCCGGACAAATCTTGGAGGCACTCTTCGAGCGAAGGCGGGTTCTTGAGGGAAGCACGAATCATGTCGCGTTGGTTGGGTGAGAGCAGCGCCGTGCCCAAGCGCTGCTCAAACATGGCCATCTCATCCACCGTGAGCTCGTTGTCAATTCGTGCCATGTACGCCAGCAGGCGGGCGTAGGCAAAGCGTTCCTCTCGTGGGAGTTTGTGCACGGTGTCGGGCAGCATGGAGGGGGGTGTTCGCTCCTTCCCAATGAACCCAGCGCTGGGACCCTTCATCTCTGCTGAATTTTCAAGTGCTCAAAGGATGCCCGAGGACCATGACCCGTCACGACGATGCACCGGTGGTCATCTGGACCAACCGGGGTTGCCCGGCGTGCGTGAAGGCGAAGCAGTTTTTCGAAAGGAAGCGGGTCAGCTTCACTGAACGTCGGTTGAAGGGCGATGCCGCCACGCAGCGAGCCTTCGCCATGGCGACCGGTGGCGCTCGCAGCGTACCGCAGATTTTCATCGGTGAAACCCACGTGGGGGGCTTTGACGACCTGTTGGTGCAGGAACGGCAAGGCAACGTCGATGTGTTGCTTGGCAGGGCTGCCCCTCAACCGCAGCGTTCGGTGATGCAACGTTGGTTTGGGGGCCGGGGCAAAAACCGTTGAGGACAAGGCTTCAAAGCCCGAGCCGAAATAACCCACCCATGGACAATCCACGCAACGTGTTGGGTGGCCCACTGGAGACCTGTTCCACCGATCCCATGACGGGTTGGTACCGTGACGGCTGTTGCAACACCGACGAACACGACCGTGGTTCGCACACGGTGTGCTGCGTGGTCAACGAAGCGTTCCTGACCTTCGCTCGTTCCATGGGCAACGATTTGGTGACGCCAGCTCCACAGTTTCGTTTCCCCGGGCTCAAGCCCGGTGACAAATGGTGCGTCTGCGCTGGCACGTGGCTCCAAGCCGTGAACGCAGGACAGGCTTGCCCGGTCGATTTGGAAGCCACTCACCGTCGAGCCCTGGACGTCATCCCGCTTGGGGTGCTCGAGACTCATGCGCTGTGAGTGCCGTTAGGCGTGTAGCGAAACACCACCACACGCATGGTGGCCCAAATGAACAACCCCCACGCAAGGGTGTTCATCACGCCCAACAAACGCAACCAATCCGGGGCTTGTTCAGCCATCCATCCGATGGTGAGGCTTGATCCAACCAAACTGCCGATGTACACCGGAACCGAGGTTGGCAGGGTCACCTTCACGGGACGGCGTTTATCGAAGGTGAAGGCGCGGTGAACGAAATGAGCCATGATGCCCGTGCAACCCCAAGCCAATCCCCACAGCACCCTCACATCGGCGGCGGTGAAGAGCAGCATCAGGGCCTCCCACATCAGGAAAAAAACAGCGCTGTTGAACCCTCCAGCAAGGCCAAACCGGAGGATGGAACCGCGCGGCGCATAGGGCTCAAGCCAGGCGAACCGTTCGGGGTCAGTCGTCATTGGTCACCACATCGCTGGGTTTGCCCGTGAGCAACGCCCGGAGACGCTCATTGTCCTGTTGCATGGCATCCATGATGTCGTATTTCACGCCCAACGAGGCTGCCAGCACGCCCAGGGCCAAACTGTCCTTGGGCAAGCATTTGCCACCAAAGCCGCGGCGCAATCCAAAAATGGGGTCCAAATGAGAGGGCCCGATGGGTTGTGCTTGCTCGGCCGTGATGATGTCACGAATGGTGTACCAATCTTCGCCCAACCCCTCGCAAATGTCGTAGAGCTGATTGGCAAAGGTCACCTTGAGGGCGTAGAAGGTGTTCTTGGTGTATTTCACCAACTCGGCTTGGGTTGGCGTCACCTGAAACACCTGTTCCCGGCGCAGGACGCCTGCCTCGCGGTGTTGTTGAAACACGCGTTCGGCAACGTCACTGTGGTGTGTTCCGACCACCAGGATGTCCTGGTTTGCGAAATCCTCCAGCCGTTGCCGCTCAACCAGAAATTCGGGGGAATAGGCGATCTTCAGGTTGGTGTAGCGCTCATGGTAGGCCTGCGTGGTCCCGGGCACCACCGTGCTTTTGATGACGGCGGTGAATCCGTCGGGAAGTTCGTCGAGGATGCCCTCGACGATCGATGTGTCACAGGCACCGGTCTCGGGGTGTGGGGGCGTGGGAACGGCGATGTAGGCGAAGTCCACGTGATCGGTGACATCCGACAACGATGTCCCTCGAGCAGGGTCATGAACGTACAGGGTGTGGGCGTCCCCAAAACAATGCTCAATTGCGCCGCCAACCATGCCTGCTCCGATGATTCCAATGTCCATGCGATCACCCTTTGCGTTCCCTGAACGGATGCGGATTCAACTTTCCGTCTTTCGCCATGATGGACGCTTGGAGCAGCGCATCCGGTGTTCCGCAGTCCACCCACGTTTCCTCCCCCACCGACACCAGTTGAGCGCTTCGTTCCTGCACGTACATGCGGTTGATGTCTGAAATCGAGAACCCCTCACCGTGTTCAGCGACCGCTGCATCAAGGCGGTCCCAGAACCGTTCGTCAAAGAGGTAAATCCCGCCGATGGCGAGGTTGGACGGTGGGTTTTCCGGTTTTTCAACGATGTTGACCAGCGTACCCGCCTCGTCCAACACGCCCACGCCGAAGGCTTCCGGTCGTTGCTCCTCTCGCGCCAACAGGACGCAGCCCGGTGGGTCCTCGGCGTTTCTGAAGTTCTCGGCGAGGTCGGCCAGCTCGAGGGTGGTGATGTTGTCGGAGAAATAGATCAGCAAGCGTGCGTTTTCGTTGTACGGGCGAGCCAACGACAGTGCGTGTGCCACGCCCTGAGGTTCTTCTTCGATGACGTAATGCAAGCGCTCGCCTTCAAGACCACCGCCGAGATGGTTGCTGATTTGGCCAATGAAGGCGTTCGAGACAATGGTGATGTCTCGAATGCCCGCCCTGCGAATCGTCCCCAGTGCGTAATCGATGACAGGGCGCTCGTGCAGGGGCAGCATGGTCTTCTGCATGTACCGTGTAAAGGGGCGAAGCCGAGAACCGTGGCCACCGGCGACGAGGATGGCCTTGAGTTCCATGGTCCTTGGAGGCAGGTCACGATTTTGAACATGCCTCACGGTTGGGCTTGAGAATCGCTGTCCTCCATCAGTTCAGCCATCGCCCCGTCCTTGGCGTTGCGCTCAAACCAACCGCTCGCCACCAGGTCTCCCAGCCGTTTGACGCCCGCCTCGATGTTGTCCATGTCTCGAGCTTCAGCGATGGCCCACTGACGTTGGGCTTCGGCTGTGTAACGTTCCTCGGCTTCCTCCAGAAGGCGTTCACCGATGCGCAACTCATCTTCCAACCCATCGTAATCCGCCTCGTGAAGAGCCGGGTCGACCCGTTCGTTGTTGACATTGATGCCGGCACCGCGCTCTTCGAAGGCGGGCCCTTTTTGATCGCTACCACGGATACGGAGGTAAGCTTCGTTGGTGCGGGGGTCGGCCTGAAATTGACGCGTAAAGGCTTGGTGCACCGCATCCCGCTCATCATCGCTGAGCGGCATCCCTTCGAGGGCGGACCAATCGAGGTCGATGCGGTCCAACAGCGCTGCCAATCGTTCGTCCAGTTGGCGTTGCCGATGACGGAGATGCACCGACAATCCACCCACGACCGTCGCGAAAACCACGGTGCCCGTGCCGTAGGTGGCCAACGAGAGGCGACCGATGGCGGCGCCTGCATTGAGCGCCAACAGCACTGCGACCGCAGACCACATCAACCGTTGAATCGCTCGGGTGGTACGTTGCTCTCTGTGGAAGAATTGCTGCAGGAGCACCGTGGCGTCGGACGTCATGGGGCTCACCCGCCTTCATCGTTGAACGATGGATTCCAATGCGGTCAAGGTGCGCTCGTCGAGGGTGGTTTCGGGGTCCCAACCCAAGTCGTTGAGGCCGTTGAGATGATGGGCGTCCAAGATGGTTGACATACGCTCGTGAGCAAATTGAATCAACAGCCCGAAGATCAACAAAGCAGCAAGGGCGAATTCCCAACGCGTCAAAGCGAGGATGCCCCCCGAGATGGCCACAGCACCGACCACGCCGCCGATCAACCTTCGTTGAAGGTTCGCTCGGGAACGGTGGGCGTCCAACACGCGCTGCGCTCCTTCTCGCTTGGTCCCTGTGCCCATGCCATGATGAGGAAAGGAACCCTTCTCAAGATTCCGTCGGGGTTGACAGGTGTTCATCAAGCCCGGCACTGGCGAGCAACGAAGCGATGTTGGGTGCTGGGGGAACCCCGTGTTCGTTGACCATCACGCTGTCGTGCATGGTCCATTGCTGGCGGGGATGCTGCATCAAATGCCCCACAACATCCTTCAGCGCATGCTGCATGCTGGCGGTCTGTTCGACCTGGGCTGCCAAGAGCCGCTGCATGCTTTCGAGGACGATGTTGTTTTGATCCTGTTTTGACTCCAGCGCCTGCGTGGCAGCATGGATGGCTTCGTCCTGTCGCTTGAGGAGCTCACGCGCCGCAGGGCTGCCGATGGCATCGCGCCGCGCCAACTCTTCCCTTGCCGTGTTGAGTTCCACTCTTCGACGTGTCAGCATGCGTTGCAGTTCCTCAATGTGGGCTTTGGTTTCCTTCAACGAACGGTCGAGATGACGTTGCTCCCGACGAGCGCTGTTCATGTCGTGGCGATGGTGGGCCGATTCACTGAGAAACGCCACCCCCACACCGAAGGCGATGGAAACCGGTGGGTGCACGAGCATCAGGGATGAGAACACATAGGTCAGGACACCAGTGGACAACGCTCGAAGAAGGCCCATGTGGATTCTTCAGCATCACAGGTCATGAACGCGCTTTGGGATTGCCGCGGGACCCCATCATGGATCGATGGCCACGAAACAGTCGTCGTCCACTTCAACGACGGTCCCGAGCATCAGGAGGTGGTTGAGCGCTTCGTCGGTTTCCTCATCCGCAATGCCAATGTGGCGGGCTTGCTGAAAAATCGTTTCAAGCGTGGCTACGCCGTCTCCGGACCGCATTTCATGTTCAATGCCCATAAGAATGGATTGCGCAGCAATGGCCAGCAGCGGGTCGTCGGTGTTGTCGTGTGGCAACAGATCAAGGAACACACTTGACGGGTGAGGCGACGGTTCCGCGTCTGCGGGGGGTTGTTCAATCGCTCGCTCTCCCAAGCCGCGCAGTGGATGAGCCTCGTTCAGGTCAAAGCAATCGAACAGGTTGCGTTGGTAGGGGTCGTCGCGAACGGTGGTGTCATCAACTTCCAACCGGCGACCCAGCTGTTCCAAACGGGCGAGTCGTTGTTCGATCATCACTTTCTCGCGAATCAAATCGGCGGCGAGGAGGTTCATGCCCATCGTCGCTTGCTCAACCAACCACGCCTCGATGTTCCATGACGGATCCAAGCCAAGCATGGTGTCGGCGAACCGCTGAACTTCCTCGGGCATGTCCTCGACCGAGACGCGTCGTTCTTGCCGATGTTGACGCTCGTCGCCCATGGGGTTCATGCCTGTGTGACAGCCTATGAAGCATCCCATGCCTTCGTCCTGAAGGGGGTCGAATCGCCCCGTTTTTCTCATGGATTCAACCTCGGTATGCAGTGTGCAGTGTCGGGCCGGTGTGAAAAACGGCCTTGGGGTCGCGTTCAAGTAAAGGTGACCGGTGCGAGGCTCCATGGGTGACCACCGCATCACGATTCTGCCCGGCGACGGAACAGGAAAGGAAGTGGCTGTTGAAGCCCAACGCATCCTGGACACCATCCAGAACCATACCAATCACGGTTTTGAGCAAACCGTCATTCCATGCGGCGGTGAGCACTACCTCAACACCGGTGAGGAATGGGCCGAGGGGTCGTTTGAGTTCTGCCGGGACGAAACCGATGCGATTTTCCTTGGTGCCATCGGCCACCCCGGCGCCCGCTTGCCCAACGGTGATCTTGCCGGCGGTTCGGTGATTCTCGGTCTTCGCAGCGGCCTGGACCTTTATGCCAACGTGCGGCCGATCAAACTCTACGAGGGCGTGCCCCACAAAGTCCACGGCGGGTTCCGTCAAATTTGGGAACCCGGCATGGTCGACATGACCATCCTCCGAGAAAACACCGAGGGCCTCTACCATGCACTCTTGCGACGCAGCGCCGACCGCGCGCAGGGTCGCCCGGAGTACGAACCCGAAGCCATGTCCTTCCCCGGCTTGGACGGTGAAGTGGCCTACGACCCTCGCCCCATTTCCAAAGCCGGATCCGAGCGCTTGATTCGCATGGGCTTTGACATCGCTGAAACGCGCAACGGCGCACCGGCCGACGGCGTCCGGCGCGTGTCCTGCATCGACAAATCCAACGTCACCCGCGGCTGCCAACTGTTCCGACGTACGTTTGATGAGGTCGCTGCAAACTACCCGGGCACCGAGAAAGACTACGGTTACATTGACGCCTTCATGCAATGGCTGACCCGCAACCCCGAACATTACGACGTCGTCGTGACCTCCAACATGTTCGGAGACATCTCCACCGACCTTGGCGCCGTGCTTCAAGGCGGCATGGGCATGGCCGCCTCGGGGAACATCGGTGACGACCACGCCTTCTTTGAGCCCGTTCACGGCTCGGCGCCCAAGCACGCTGGCCAAAACAAGGTCAACCCCATCGCCTCCATCAACTCCATCCAGATGATGATGGATTACCTCGGACGAAAGACGGGCGACGACGAGCTCGTGAAGGTCGGTCGGATGATCGACGAAAGCGTCGCCGACCACCTGCGCTCGGGCACGGAACTGACCTACGACCTGGGCGGTACCACCTCCTGCTCAGCCGTTGGCGAAGGCATTGCCGTCCGGTTGGCCGCCAAGTTGAGCGAAGAATTCTGAACCCTCAGCTTCATTGTGCGCTGAACCCGTTCACGACGGTCTGGACCACCTCGTCCAACACGGCTTGATGGTCGTAGGCAGGGTCCACGCTCGGGGGATCCCCACCGTTCAACATCGCCAGCATGTTGTTGAGCACCCTGGACAATTCGTCCACCATGGTGACGGTCGCTTGCAGCGCAGAGCGTGAGAGCGGATTGAGGTCGATGACGAGCACATGTTTGCCCATGGCGACGAGTGCTTCGCATCGGTCACCGTCCTCGAGTGGAACGAGGATGGCGTCGCTGTTCAGAATGCCGTCTCGGTGGCAGTTGGCTCGAGGGCCTTTGAGTCCGGGGATGGTGGCATCGGGGGCGTGGCCAAGAACGTCCACGCTCAAGCCGAGCGCCGCTTTCCGCGCTTCGAGATGACCTAAAATGGCCGCCATGCGTTCCGGCGTCCTGTAGAAGATGTTGACCTCCAACGGGCAGTTCAGAGCGGCTCCCAACCGCAGCATTTCATCGGCAGCGAGGGCTGCAACGTTGCCGTTCACGCTCAGCACCGGCCGCTCGGCCGCCAACAGGAGTGCAAGCGCTTGTCGCGTGGCGAGGGCTGCTGCTGGCACCGTGCGCTCTCCAAGCAGGTAATCGAACGCTTCCCCGCGACCGTGGGCGATCATGGCACTGCCCGCAAGCATGCCTTTGGCCGCCGCTTCCTCAAGCCGGTGCCGCATCAAGAGCGAGGTGTACCGAGGGTGACTCGGGTCCGCAGCGACGTCAACCATGAGCGTCACCCTCAGCGTTGTTCGAAGAGCATGCTCACGTCCAAGGGCTTGACACCACGGTTGATGGCGCTGGTCGACAACACGTCCAACCCGCACTCCCGCCAGTCTTCAAGCTCATCGAAGACGATGCCCCCGCTCGCTTCGAGCACCACGGCGTGGCGGACTTCTTGCTCTTTGAGCTGTTCAGACACCGACCGGCAACGGTCGGGGGTGAAGTTGTCCAGCATCACCACCAAGCGACCGAGGCCGCCACCGGCCATGCGGCTGGACCACACCATGGCGGCCATCAGCGCCTCTTTTTCGGTTCGCACCTCAACCTCAAGGAATGCTCCTGCATCGTCGGGATTGACCGTCTGCAGCCAAGTGGCGATTCGGGCAGCGTTGTCATCGAGTTCAGGGTGAAGCGTGGCGAGGTCGTTTTCTTTGATCATGACCGCATCGTGTTTTGACAACCGATGGGTCAG
>WTJK01000055.1:35594-43881 GCA_011524855.1 Methanobacteriota archaeon
AGCGGCATGTCGATGCCATCGTCACCCACCATGGCCTCCACCCATCGGTTGATGCTGGAGAGGAGGGTTCGACTTGCGCCGTCCTCTTTGGTCCACAACAGGTGGCCACGGTCGTGAGGCAACACGGGGTCGTCGGCCATGTGGGCCGCTAGACGAATGCACACTTCAAATCCTCGCTTCCGATGCCCTTTTTCCCCATCACCCATCGTTCCACGCATGGCGCGTGTCACGGTCATCGGTGCTGGGGTAGCCGGACTCACGGCTGCCCTGTACGCCACCACCGCTGGTCATCAGGTGGTGGTGCTGGACCGTACGGCTCGTTTGGGGGGTCGAGCCACCTCAGAACACGTCAACGGCGTCCCCTTCGGTTTCGGACCTCACCTGATGCTGAACAACGGACCGCTGGCCAAGGTGGTCAAGAAAATCAGCCGGTTGAAGATGGTCACGGCACCTTTGCGCATCGACCGCATCCATGTGCCTGGGACCGGCATGCTCCGGCCGCGAGGAGACGTTCGAACCGCTGCAGCCCACCGTTCCGCCTTGCGAGCCGACCGTCGCGAGGAACCCATCGTGCAAGCAGCCCGGTTGTTGAGTGGGATGGGTTGCCCCGTGGGGAGCGACGAGCGAACCCGAGCGTTGTTGAAACAACGGCTGAACGCCATTGGCGAAGGTTGGGCCGGGGTGGTTGGACGCATGGCGGCGGCGCTGGATGAAGTGGGCGTGCTCATTGAACCGAGCAGCGAGGTCGAGGGGATTGAGGACCGTACGGTGGTGTTGAGCGACGGTCGACGGTTCGAGAGCGATGCGATCGTTGTTGCGTGCGGTTGGCGGCGTGCCCGTTCCTTGCTGAAACCGATGATGAAAGAAGCACTTCCTCAACTTGTCCCGGTGAAAGCGAGCACCCTCGACGTTCAGATCACGTCGCAACCCTTGGGTGAGCGCCACGCCGTGGTCGATGTGGAACGCCACGGTGTGGTGCTTGACTTGGCTCGGATTCAACCGCGAACGGGCGTGGAGGGATCGTTGCTCTCCGCAGCTGCTTTCGAGCGGGCCGGTGAAACCGCCGAGGAGCGAACCCAGCGCCTCATGGCCCTGATGGATGCTCATGCCCTTGGTTGGCGGGAACGCACCGTCGAGCAGCGGCTCCAGACCTCCATCACGGTCCAAACCTCGGGGGACAAACCGACGTTCGATGCGCTTGCTGGACAGGGGTTGATGTTGGCCGGGGAATGGGTCGCATCCCCACATCACCTCTCGGATGCAGCAGCGTTCACGGGCCAAATGGCTGGTCGTCACATCGCGAAAGCCCTGCCTTGAACCCTTATTCACCGCCACGGATGCGTGGTGTTCATGCGCTTCGTGTCGTGGAACGTGAACGGGTTGAGGGCGGCCATTCGAAAGGGGTTCGATGGCTACGTGGAGGCCTTCCAAGCCGATGTGACGATGTTGCAGGAAACACGGACGCTTGAGGAGCAATTGCCAAAGGATTGGAACTGGCCCGAAGGTTGGCACGTCACGTTGCATCCAGCGGAAAAGAAGGGCTATTCCGGCGTCCTCACCGCCACCCTCCAACCCCACCGTGTTCTCTCCCGTGGCCACGGCGGTTCCACCGATCCAGAAGACACCGAAGGACGCCTTCTCGTGACAGAGGTGGACGGTGTGGTCTGCGTCAACACGTATTTGCCCAGCGGGTCCAACAAAGAGGAACGTCAACGGTTCAAGGAAGCATGGATGGATGAGTGGCGACAAGCCATCCTGCCCTACCTTGCGGACGAACGGCCGGTCGTTGTGTGCGGGGACCTCAACATCGCTCACACGGAAGACGACATCTGGAACCCCAAAGGCAACGCCAAAAACTCGGGATTTTTACCCCACGAGCGGGAGTGGTTCACCGATTTGCTGGCTGACGGTTGGGTCGATGCGTTTCGGCATCATGCAGGCGAGGGCGTGAAGACGTACTCCTGGTGGTCCAATCGAGGCCAAGCCCGAGCCAAGGATCGTGGTTGGCGCATCGATTACTTCCTTCTGAATCCTGCAGCGATGGCCCGAATGACATCCTGCACCATCGTTCGCGAAGGGGGATTGGACGTTTCCGACCACGCACCGCTGGTGCTCGACCTCGACGTTTGAGGCTCATACCCGACCGAGTCGGTGACGCAATTTGGACACCACCCAGTACACCCCGTCCCGCAACGGGAGCGGCACCAACCATGCAAAAGGAAACCACATCGCATGGTACCATCGCATGGTCAACAGCAAGCGTACAGCAGCGGCGGAGCGGACGTGGACCCTTCCGTTCCGACGGTAATACACCGTGTCCATTTGTTGGTGGCGGGGTGAAAAGGACTCGATGATGGCTCGCCCTTCTTCGGATTCAATGGCCACGATGTGAAGGGCACGACCGGCGGGTTGCCGAGCCCTCAAGAAGCCGGCCAAGCCGTTGCAAAGCACGCAATGGCCGTCGATCAGGAGCACGTCGTCGCTGACATCATCACCTCAGGGTTCGATGGGTTCGATGTCCGCCAGTGCCACCAACAACGCGTCCATGTCGTCGCGCAGCGTTTGCAAATCGTTGCGACGCATGGTGATGGACAAACACACCTCGCCCCTCTCTTCAATGCGTTCCACTTCGGCGTGATGGCCGTTTGCACACGTTTCCATCCGTTCAGCGACCTCTCGGGTGCCTTGCCAGTTGAGGACCGCTGTGTGGTGTTCGTCCATGAGGTTGGTCGTGGGGTGGGCTGATATGAGACTAACCGTTGGTCCGACCATGGGACAGGGTGCGCCGCAACCCACCGTTTTGGCGGGCAGTGGCGGCGTGGTCCTTGGCGAAGCTCGGACCAACCACCAAGGACGCCGGGCCGTGCTGTTGGTTCGTGGCGATGAGGACGTGACCGAAATGGAAGCGCTGGTAGCCACCATGGGCATCGATGTGGTCGACATCGTTCGTCAAGTTGGGCGGCCCGACCCTCGCACCTACTTTGGCAAAGGCCGTCTCAACGACGTGGCCGATGAACAGCGAACGGCACCCCCCTCCCACCCATGGTCAGGAGTGGACCTTGTCCTCTTGCACACGAACGCTACCCCTCGACAGTTGGTAGGCGTCCATCGTGTGGTGAACGTGGAGGTGTGGGACCGCGTACGCTTGCTGCTTGCACTGTTCACTTCACACGCGTCATCGGTGGAAGCACGCACACAAGTTCGCATTGCACAGCTGCAATCCGACCGCACCGTGCTTCGCGAAGCGGTCCAGCAACAAACCACCGGCGAGCGAGCGGGGTTTGGCGGCGGGGGTGTCACCGCTCTTCAGAACGTCATCGCCAACGTCAACCGAGAATTGACCAACCTGCGTCGTCGGCAACAACGTCATGTTCGGGCACAGCGTGAACACCGTCGTCAGCGTGAACGATCAGGTGCCTTCACCGTTGGCTTTGTTGGGTACACCAATGCGGGCAAATCATCCTTATTTCGCCGTTTATCGGGCAAATCGGCGCTGGTGGAGGACAGGTTGTTCTCCACGTTGGAGACCACCGTGGGGCGCATGGAAGAAAGTCCGCGTATTCTGCTGGCCGACACGATTGGATTTATTGATAACATACCAAATGCAACACTATCGGCATTTCGTGCAACTATCGCTGAGGCAATAGAAGCAGATTTGGTGATGGTGTTGGTGGATGCTTCGGACTCGGCTTCGGAAATCGAACGAAAACTTGCGACCACGCAGCGCGAGGTCTTCGAACGACACCGGGACCTCGAGGATGAGGCCGGGTTGCAACCCCCCCCGGTTGTGTTGGTGTACACGAAGGTTGACCGCATCACCACCGACGCCCTCGAACGTTTGCTAGAAGAGGATCGTTGGTCGGGCTTCACCGAGCGTGTGGGTGTTTCTACCCACGAAGGTACCGGCTTGGAAGCGATGAAGGCCGTGATGTGCACCCAGTTGTTCGGCTCGATGACCACGTTGGTGCTTCGGGCCGATTTGACAGGAATGGAGGCGCCGTTGGGCAAATTGCTGGCCGAGGTGCACGATGCAGGTCTGGTTCAGAGCAAAACGGAGCTTGAGGGGGGTCATCTCCGCCTCGAGGTATGGATGGCCTCGCCTGCTCGGCAACGTTTCCTCCACCGGTGGGGTGCACGCGTTGAGGTCAAGTAATCCAGCCTCCACCGAGGAGCATGCCCGAGGAGGATGAACCGTCCTACCTCGATGATGTCATCGAAGAATCCACGGTGTTGTTCGCCAGTTCGGATGCGGTGTTGACCGTGGTTGACCCCAAACTGCATCCCATGGGGAAATCCATTGCGGTGTTTCTGCTCTTCGTTTGCATGTTTGGGTTTCTCAACGGACTTGATTATGCCTCACCCGAGGAGGGGCTGGTTCGTCCGGATGAATTCGTTTACCGGCTGGCGCAAACCGCTCCCGACGCATCCGCTACGTTCCGTGGAACGGTACTGGACCACACGGGATTGCCGTTGAACAACGCCACCGTCTACGTGTCGTGGAAGGACACCAACACCAGCCAATGGCGCTCCATGGAGAACCTCACCGATGAGGAAGGGGCGTTCCAACTCGAACGTTTGGATCCCGGTCTGGTACGGGTGGACATCATCGTGGAGCGGGACGGGCATCGGGATGTGTTTTCCAATCGCGTGTTGCTCTCGCCACCTGCCCTCATCGAACCCATCGGTTTCACCACGCTGACGTTCAATGTCCCATCGAGTGAAACGTTTGCTGAGGCGCCGTGCGACACACCGAATGGAGGCGAATGTGAAATTCGAACCGTGGATCAAACCCCTTCCCAGATGGACCATCCGCTCATGGACCCGAGCGCAGCCACGGGCTACATCCTGATCGGCTTTGGGTTCATGGGCCTCGCCCTCATAGGAGCGGGTTTCGCGCTCTGGGCCTTGAAATCCGGTTCGGTGGCCCTTCTTCGCACGGCCTCCATTCTGTCGTTTTTCACGATGGGACACTACTATTCGGCCTGTATATTGGGACTCATGGCGTTCGTGCTGACCTTCGCCGTGCCACGACGTCGTATCCCGTTGACATGAACGCCGGTGCGTTCATCATCCTGTGGCTTAAGCCGCGACCATGTACCCTTACCTTCGGGTGGCCAGGTTGCTTCTCAAGCATGCGTTTCGACGCCCTCAACGCTTGGATTTGGCTTCCGAGTTCACGATGAGTTATCGGCCGATGTTGGGCGACCTTGATGTGTATCCAGAAGTCAACAACGGGCGTCACTTCGTGATGTTTGATCTCGCTCGGTACGGTGTAGCGTTCCCCATGGGGTTGGTTCGGTACGTGCGACGAAACAAGTTGGCGTTCGTGGTGGGAGGGTCCAGCATCCGCTACCGGAAACGCGTGCGACCTTTCCGAAAGGCCGTGATTCGCACTCGATTGGTCGGTATGGATGCGAAATTTTTCTATTTCCAACATACCGTTCAACAAGGCGACGTGGTGTGCTCGTCTGCGTTGGTTCGCGCCGGACTGCGGCGAAAGGGCGGCACGGCGGTCCCCACCGAAGTGATGACGGATTTGGGTTACACGTTGGAACCGTTCATGGAGCCTTGGGTGGAAGCGTGGGCGTCGTGGGACGATGAGCGGCCTTGGCCGACCTTCAGTGCCACATGATACGACCGGTGTCGACGTCGTACACGGCACCGCGTACGTTGACGCCGGGTTTGAGCAACGGGTGCGCCTTCACGGTGGACACATCTGCGGCCAACTTGGCATGCGCATCCTCAATCATGCGTGGCGAAAAATCGGCAAAGTCCATCCCGCTCAAATCCGACAATTTGGCACGCACCTCGCCGAGGGACAGGCTGGCCATCGCGCAACGCGTGTGGGGCATGATCACAATGTTCTGGCAGTTCAAGAGGTGGCTGGCGAGGACGATGTCGTTGAGCACCTCGGGATTGACTTGGCCACCTGCGTTGCGAATGACCTTCACGTCACCCACGTCCAAGCCGAGCGCCTCATGGGGCACGATCCTCGAGTCCATGCAGGTCAAGAGCAGCAACGTGGTGCCGGCTTGCCCGGGGACTCCCTTGCTGTCGAAGGAGGCTGCATAAGCATCGTTGTTGCCGGTGAGCATGGCGTGCAAGGCATCGGTTTCCATGTTCTTGAGGGCCGTTCGGTAGCCTTTGATTGTTCCTCGCAACTCAACCCGGCGTTCGAATCAGCATTTGGAACGCACATCGATGCGACCCCCTTATGGCGTGCGACGCTACCCTGTGAGCATGGACCTGAACGACGCCGCTTGGATGGTGCGGTCGTTGGGTCAGTCGGTTTCCGTGGTTCATCTTACCGCAGAAGGGGAAGTGCTCGCCGGAGGATGGGACGGTTTGTTGGCCATGTGGGACGCCGACGGTGGCTTGGTGTGGAAAACATCCACGCCTGACCGCGTGAGTGCGATCGCTGTGAACGAAGACTCCATTTTGGCCACCAGTGGCCTTCACGTTCTGCTCATCGACCGTGGTACAGGAGACCTGAGATGGTCGGTGCCGCTTGAAGGCAGCGCTGACGACGTACGGTGGTGGAACGATGAGGTCCTCGCTGTGTCCTCGGTGTACGACATCGAACATCATGATTTTTTGGAATCCGCCGTTTGGTGCTTCGCTCCTGATGGAGCGTTGCAATGGGTTGAACGAATGGATGAACGACCGTGGTCCGTGGTTGCGTCAGAAGGTCGATTGCTGGGTGGCCTTGGCCGGCCAAGGTGCGGCTGGATCGACCTCACCAACGGCCCCCCGTTTGACCATGCCCAAGGAGATTCACCGGTCACCTGCGGGGGATCAGGGCCAGCCTTCGCTGGGTTTGGATGCGCTGACGGGAGCGTGTGGGGAGTGGACGGGAATCGGCTCAGCACCGAAGCCAGCGGCGTCGCCCTCCTCAACGGTGCGGCGTCCGGCTATGCCGTGACCACCGAAGACGGCGTACTGACCGTCCGCGAAAAGGACGGTGCGAAGCGGTGGGCAGTGAACGGCGCAAAGGTCCACGCTCAAGGCGTGGGCTTGTCCTTGGACGGTGCGGATTTGCTCTGGATGGCACGTGCATCGTCACAGGACAGTGAGTTGTCGGTGCTGCGAATTGATGATGGTACCGTGTTGGCGTCCGTCAGCACCGCCCGTGTTCGCCACCTTCATGCCAACGGTCAGCGTTTAGCGATCGGGTGCGAGGACGGTGAGGTGCGCGTGTGGGAGCAGGGGCTGTTTGAGCGACGTTGGTCCCAACGGGACGCCACCGTCAACGAGCCTCAAAACGAGCGAGCCTCAGCCTTGCAAGCCAAACTCCGTGCGTTGAGGGGCTGATTCACTCGGGCAGGTGCCCGACCATGGTCTCAGGCCGAACCCATGCCTCGAAATCGTTGTTCGTGAGGTACTCGAGCTCCAACGCCGATTCACGCAAGGTGATGCCTTTTTCATGGGCGTTTTTGGCAATCTTTGCCGCTTTATCGTAGCCAATGTGGTTGTTGAGCGCCGTGACCAGCATCAAGGAGTTCTCCAGGTGGTGTTGGATGTTGGCTTCCACCGGTTCCATCCCTTCCACGCATTTTTCCCTGAACGTGCGGCAAGCATCGGTCAGCAGGTCGACAGAGTGAAGGAAATTGTGAATCATCATCGGCTTGAAGACGTTCAACTCGAAGTTCCCTTGACTCCCACCGATGGTGATGGCCGTGTGATTGCCCATGACCTGGCAGCAGACCATCGTCATCGCTTCGGATTGGGTCGGGTTTACCTTACCGGGCATGATGGATGAGCCGGGTTCGTTGGCAGGCAGGGCGAGTTCTCCCAAGCCACACCGTGGACCGGAGCCAAGCCAGCGCACATCGTTGGCGATTTTCATCAACGAGGCAGCGAGGGTGTTCAACGCACCGGAGGCGGCCACGATGGCATCATGTGCCGCCAGTTGAGCGAATTTGTTCTCGGCCGAACAAAAGGTGAGTCCGGTGATGTTGGCAATCTCATCAGCGACCATTTGAGCGAACAAAGGATGGGCGTTGAGACCCGTGCCCACGGCGGTCCCACCAAGGGCCAGTTCAAACAAATCGTCGAGGGCAAAGTCAAGTCGGCGCAGATCGGCGTCCAGTTGTGCTACCCAGCCCGAGGCTTCCTGGCCAAGGGTCAGAGGTACGGCATCCATCAAGTGCGTTCGGCCAATCTTGACGATCTTCATCCACGCCTCCGCCTTCTCATTCAGCGCGTTCCGCAGGGCGCGAACGCTGGGCAAGAGACGGTGGGTGAAGGCTTCAGCTGCGGCAATGTGCATGGCGGTGGGAAACGTGTC
>WTJK01000063.1 GCA_011524855.1 Methanobacteriota archaeon
TGGTGCTCGTACCGGGATTTGAACCCGGGTCGAAGGAATGAGAGTCCTTCATGATGGGCCACTACACTATACGAGCGTGGGTAGCCGTCCCATTGGCCCTTCCTATTTAGCCGTCACGCTGCGGTTTGCCGTTGAAGTCGTGCGTACCTGAAGTGGTCAATTTTCGCTTCACTTTTTGTCGTGAGTGAAAGTGAACATCGTGGCGCTGCGTGCGATTGGAGCGTTCACTTTGGATTGACCCCTCGTTCGGTCCTTGATATACCGCAGCCAACGAATGCGAACCATGAACCCACCCAAGATTCTGGAACTTTGTTCGTTTGAGGATTTGACCCCCACGACTTCGGACCAACCAAACGCTGCCTGGAACCGACGCAACCGCACGCTGCTCGCCCACGGTAAGGGCCGTCTGCCGGAAGACCGCCACGGTCTTGGTTGGCTGCCCGTGGCTGGTCCAGGGTCGCCCCGGATGGCACCGACCATGTCCCCTACGATGCGTGCCCTGCACGGTCGGTGTGTGCGAGGTGAGGCCTGATGAGTCGAACCAAGCGGCTTCGTGAAGAGATCTCGCAGTACTTGAGCGACGTCGGCGAGGCCAACACCACGGCCATCCTCGACCACATCAACCAACGCTTCCGCTGGGGGGCGACAATGAACCAGCTGGGCAACGTCCTCGCCCGAGATCGCCGTTTCAAGAAAGTCGGTTTCAACGACGGTACCGACGTTGGCGGTTTCCGAATGCGGGTTTGCGTTTGGTCGATGGCGACGGCTTGAAGCGCGAGGCATGAAGAACCCGTCCGCTCTGCGGTGGACATGGGTGCATCAATGTCGGCGTACGTCGAACTGATGCGACCAAAGAACCTCGTGCTCGCCGCAGCAACCGTGCCGCTCGGGGCGTACTTTGCCACATTGGATGCAGGTGTCACCTTTGATGTTGCCGTGGTCGGCCTTCACGCCCTTGCCGTGGTGTGCTTCATGGGTGCGGGCAACGCCATGAACGACCTCAAGGACGCCGCCATCGATGCCGAAGCCCACCCTCAACGGCCCCTCCCCTCCGGTCGGGTTTCGCCCGAGCAGGCGAAGCGCTTCGTCGTGTTGCTGTGGGTCGTCAGTGCCCTGTCGCACGTATTGGGTGTGCTGATGTCGGACTTTGCGTCGCTGCGTGACGTTGCTGCCGTGGTCGGCATTTACCTCGTGGCCGTTGTGCTCATGGTCACCTACGACCACGGGCCTGCGAGCAAAAACCTGGGCTTGCCCGGCAACGTTGTGATTTCGGTGCTGGTCGGGGCCGTGGTGCTGTACGGTGCGGCAGCCCTGGGCGGGGTGTTCACGCCGCTGCCGTGGTACATCTTCGGGGTGGTGTTCTTCACCAACTTGGCTCGAGAACTGGTCAAGGATTGCATGGACATGGAAGCCGACGCCGGGTCGCGGAGGACCCTGCCCATGACCCAAGGTCCCGAGAAGGTGCGAGCGCTGGCGTACGTGTTCCTCATGGGGGCCTTGGTCTGCCTCTATCTCCCGTTTTGGCGTGGCCCGTTTGCGTTTGGGCAGTTGGTCCTCCAAACGCCAGCGATCTTGATGTTGATCACGCTCAACGGCCCCATGCATCAGGGCAACGACGTGCTGGTCGCAGGTCGAATCCGTGGCGCCATGCTCGTGGGGCTGATCGGGTTCGTGCTGGCCAGCGTCGTGTGATCAGGCCAATCCCATGAATTCCGCCATGGCTTCCCATGCACCGTGGTTGATGAGGTAAGCCATCAGGGACATTTGAGCCCACATGCGGTTCTCTGCCTGGTCGAAGACAATGCTCTGCTCGTGGTCCATCACCCAGTCGGTGACCTCGTCGCCTCGGTGCGCGGGGAGGCAGTGCATGAACGCCCAGCCCTCGTCCATATGGGCGACCATGGCTTCGTTGACCTGGTAGCCCTCGAACGCCTGCACCTTGTCGGTCATGTGCTCTTCGCCCATGGAAATGAAGACGTCCGTGTAGACCACGTGTGCATCCTTCACGGCCTCGACGGGGTCGGTGGTGTGGGTGACGGAGGAGCCGTTCTTCTCGGCCAGGGCCTGCGTTCGCTCCACCACATCGGTGTCCGGCTCATAGCCTTCCGGACAGGCGTAGTGGATGTCAATGCCCAGCATGGCGCAGGCCAGCATGAGGTCGTGCAGGACGTTGTTGCCATCACCGACCCAAGCGACCTTGAGGTCCTCGGTGGTCTCAAAATGTTCCAACACGGTCATCAGGTCGGCTGCGGCTTGGCACGGGTGGTGCTTGGCGGACAGGGCGTTGATGACGGGGACGGTGGCGTGCTTGGCCAATTCCGCCACGTCTTCGTGGCCAAAGCAACGGTACGTGATGCCGCCCAAGAACCGAGAAAGCACCTGCGAGGTGTCGCCGACGGTTTCGGACTTGCCCAACTGGATGTCGTTTTTGAGCAAGGTCAAGGCACTGCCACCCAAGCGCTGAATCCCCACTTCAAAGGAAACCCGGGTGCGCGTGGAGGGTTTTTCGTAAATGGAGCCGATGGCGAGGGTGTCGAGGGGAAGGAAATTCAATGCCACCTCGTCGCCTTGTTTCCAAAGACGCTTGAACTCGATGGCCCAGCGAAGCAGTTGTTCAAAGTCGTCGCTCACGTCGTCAATCGCCAGCAGGTGTTGAGGCATGCCACCATGCTTGTAACGGCGGCTTCTAAGGCTTGTGCGCTCAGTTCTTCTCGTGCTCAATGTCGGCTGCGAACCCGTCCCGGGCATCGCTCATGCCGCCGAACAAGGCTTGCGCAAACGTGAGGATGTCGGCCATCCCGTCTTCCAGCTCCGAAGAAAGGGGTGTCAGGCCGGGTGCTTGGGAAAATTCTTGCATCATGCGCAGTTGGTTGATGGCAAACTCGGTTCGCTGACCGCCTGCTTCGTCGTAGAGGGCCATTTCGAGAATTTCAAGGCGCTCGGACCATTCGAGGATCTGCTCCAATTGGTCGGGGTCAAGCAAGTCGGCCTTGGAGAGGAAATTCTTGGTCGGTAGCCCCAAACGGAACTCCACAATGGAGGAGAGCAGCATTTGGGAGACAAAACCCGAGGGTGAGCGGGAGAGCATGGGGTCGAAGAGGTAGATGATGGCAGCTTGCTCACGACCCAGCGTTTCAATCAGGTGGCTGCTGGCTTCACGAAACGCGAACAGTTCCACTTGACCCGGGGTGTCAACCACCATGATCTCACCCGAAAGAGCATGCAACTGTTCGGCCACTTCGCCGGCTTGCGACGCAAGCAAATCGGCCGCCAAAATCTGAGCCCCGTTGGGTCCGAGATCGTACTGGTCCATCACCTCGGTCAACGAGATGAGTTCACGGACATCGAATTCAGCATCGTAATGCACCCGTTCTGCACCCGGGTCGAGGTTCACCGCGATGACTTCGGTTTCCAAGAAACGCGACCAACGCTGAAACGCCGTGACAAGGGACGATTTTCCAGCACCCGCTGTTCCCACCACAAAGAGCACCGGTGGTGCGCTGTTGTCTTGACCAACCATGGCCTTGTCCGCTTGACCGCACTACATCAACCTCTCGTCGATGGCCCGCCCTTCACCCACTCCAGTGCAGACTTGGCGAATGGCTATATGCTCTGCAGGCGTCAGCAACATGTCGCCCACACCGACGATGAGGAATCCACATGAG
>WTJK01000051.1 GCA_011524855.1 Methanobacteriota archaeon
GCGAAATAGAACCGGTGCCACATCAACAAGTAGCCAAGTGCAGCGACGAACATCCAGGGCACGATCCGACTTCGCATGCTTTCAGGCACGCTGCCCCAGTACACGGTGGGGTCGTCCACCGCCTGGACGCCTCGAACGTAGGAGACCAACACGAGCGGTCCCAGCAACGTGGTGACCCAAAACACCGTGCTCAAGTTCATTCGCTGTCACCGGCCGACACCGTTCCCACATGGGTGGCAGGTGGGGTTGCGCCGCCACCGCCGTTCAGCACCTGTTGCTTCAGCGTGGCGTTGGCCGTTCGCTTGAGGAAGGGCGAGTAGAACGCCGGCAGGATCAGCAAGCTCGAGAGCAGTGCCAAGGCGATGGCGACCACGAACGCCTGACCGAACAGCCGCAAGGGGAGCAGGGCCGAGAGGTTGAGCACGGCAAACCCACCCGCCGTGGTGAGGGCTGCACCGAACATCGCACGGCCGGTGGTGGCGGTGGAACGTGCCACCCACTCGTGCGGGGTGCCGGTGGGGAAATGTTCCGCTTCCTCCTCCAGCCGCGTGGTGAAGTGCACGGCGTAGTCGACCCCAAGGCCGAGGGAAAGCGCTCCGATGGTGACCGTTTGGGCGTTGATGTTGTAGCCGGTGTACCCCATCAAACCGTACACCCACACCACGACCATCATCAGCGGGATCCACGAAACAAACCCGCGCTGGGCGCCTTCACGGAGGTCTTGGTTGCGCACGGTGTGGATGCCCACGAGCATGAACAGGATGACGACGGCCACGATGCCCGTTGATTGGACGGATGCAGAAGCCACGTCCGCCGTGGTTTGTGCCTGTATGAGGCTGCGGCCGCTGAGCAACAATTCGTGGTCCTCACCTGCCTCCAGGCTGAGGTCGACGAGGGCTGCTTCCACCGATTCCGAGAAGTCCACCGTCGCCGACCAGTCCAACGTATCGGCTTGGAACGAGATGACGGTTTGCTCGCCGCTGCGTGCAAGCAGGCTCTTGGTGGTCTCCACACCGGTGAGGTTGTTCATCGACCACGCCTCCAAGTCGGCCCAGGCTTGAGCGTCGTTGGCTTCGATGCCGGTCATCCAACCGTCCACCGCTGCGTCACGGACCCGTGTTTGTTCAAGCACGTCCCACAACCCTGTAGGGACACCGGTGACATCGTCCCTGTCCATCAGGTGGTCCACCGCCAGCGCCCACGCTGCTCGCCCTTCAGGGGAGAAGACATCGCCGTTGACCACGACGTACAGGGGTGAGCGACTTTCACCAAAGTCCTCGCTGATCATCAAGAAATCCTGCACCACAGGGATGGTGTCGTCCAGCTGGTCGCGTTGCTCAAACGCCACTTCGAGTTGTTGGAACCCGTAGAGCATGGGCAGCAGCAGCAACACGGCCAAGCCTGCGACCATGGCCGGTCGCTGGGACAACCCGGCAATCTTGTGGCTGAGCGGTCCGACCTCGACCTTGCTGGCCCTTGCAAGTGGGAGTTTCTTGGTGGGGAGGATGAGCATCAGCGCCGGCAAGGCGGAAATACTGAGCAAGTAGATGAAGAACAAGCCGATGGCGATGACCGTCCCGAACACCTGCAGGAACACCAGGGTGGAAAGCCGGAAGGAAAGGAAGCCGACGATGTCGGTGAAGATGGCAATGAGCAGGGCGATGGAAGTCAGGACCGTCCCTTGGCGAATGGCGCGTTGACGAGCCGCCCTGTCGAAATCTCGCAAGGTGACTCGGCCCTGAGGGTTGCGCTTTTCTTCCTCGGTCAACTCCTCACGTATACGCATCACCACGTGCAGGCCGTAATCCACCCCGATGGCCAGCAGAAGCACGGGAATGGAATTCATGGCGGCGTTGAAGGTCATGTTCACGCCGGCGAATTGAAGCCACCCTGAGAGGCCGTAAGTGGCCAGGATGGCCAAGACCGTCAGCGAAAGGACGTAGACGGTTTCCCGGACGCTGCGGAAGTTGAACCACAGAATCACACCGAGCAGGAGCATGGCTGCGCTGGTGAGGATGCCGATCTCCTTGCCCAAGGTGGCTTGGGAATTCTTGGCAAACTGAGCGAAGGAGAAGGTCCGCACGTCTTCCACGCCGGTTTCGTTGCGAACGTTGGCCTCAACGACCAGCGCCCACGCTTCGAGGTCGGTTTGGACTTCGTCCAACACCTCGTACCCGTAATCTTCGGCTTCGCTCGACACCACGAGCGTGATGAGCACCGGTCCGTCCGTGTTCCAGGGGTCGTTGGCATCTTCGTTGGGCAGGCACGAGAGCACGGCCGAACGGAAATCAACGGATTGCAGACCCGAAAGCGGACCAAGCTGGCCCAGGAGAGGACCGGTGACAGCGCTGATTTGACCCACCTGCGAGGGTGTTCGGCCGGCGGTCAACCCCTCCAATTGCCCCATCAATGCACCGATATCGGCGGAGAGGTTGTTCCCCGAGTCCAGACGAGGTAACCACTCGCTGGGTTCGCCTGCGTTCCAAGCACGGAGTCGTTCGGGGGTCACAGGCTCCACTGCTGGGACCTGGTTGCTGGCGTTGGCCAATTCGCTCAGGGCTGTGCTCAAGTTGGCGTCGTCCTGCGCCATCATGACACCGGTGAGGGCGCCCTGCAGGCCGTTCAGCCACGAGGCGGCCGTGAAGTTGTCCTGAAGGGCCATCCACTGCATCGCATTGGAGGCAGGCCCGTTGTTGGCCTGTGTACCGAACAGAGGGTAGAGGTAAGGGGCAAAATCTTCACTTTCGAGCAACAAGGCTTCGGCCGTGGCCAGACGCTCCCACGTGGAGGCGTCGTTGAGTGAACCGTTGGTCAAGGGGTCGATCACTCGGATGAAATCGATGTTTGAACGGTATTCTTGTTCGACCTCGCTGAGCAGGTCCACGCTGGGGTCGTCGGGAAAGAACCCGTCTTCGCTGTTGTCGAACTGAAGGTGCATCGCTCCCGAGGCCAGCACCATCACGGCCAGGAACACGCTGACAAACGCCGTCTTTGGTTTGTTCACGCTCCAGTCGGTCAGCATCATGAACGGATTGAGCATGCATTGTTGGCCGGTTCCGAGGATATAAACGACTGTTTTTTCATATCTTGTGGGCTTCAGCACAACACGGTGTTGAACGGATACCATGGGTTGCTGAGGACGAGCCTTTGCCAACGGAATCCGTCGGGGTACGTGTTGCTTGGGCCGTGGTGGGTGGTGCGCTGGGCCCCGTGGCTTTTGTTCGTCACCGTCCCCTCTTCAGATGCAAGCGTCTTTGGTGAATTTTGCAATTGAAAAATTCAATGTTCAATTGGTTTCTTCCAATTCCAAGAGGACGGCGCCCTGCGGCACCTGTTCTCCAGCTTGGTGGTGAACGGCGGTCACCGTCCCATCGTGTGCTGCCACAATCCGGTGTTCCATTTTCATGGCTTCCAACACCATGAGCGCCTGACCGGCTTGGACTTCATCACCCGGCTCAACCAGGGTCTCGAGCACTTTGCCGGGCATGGGGGCGACCAACCCTCCTCCGTGTTGTTGTGATGACGCACCCGGTTCCATGCGTTCGAGCGCAAACGTGTGGCCGTCGAGGTGCACCCACCACACATCGCCCACTTTGGCAGCGTGGGCCAAGGCCGTTCGACCGTCGGCCATCCTCACGTGCAACCGTCCTCGAGTGTGCTGGTTGATCGTGGCCCCTTCCCAATCCCACCCACCATCGGTCTTGTTGAGCGTCACCTCAACTTCGTCACCGTTCACGTTGAACCGGTGCTGCATCAGGGGTACCTCCTCGAAAGGGTGGCAAAGGGGCTCGCAGGCCCCTCGGCCTGGGCGGCTCCACCGCTGCTGCTTGTGCTGCGATGCATACCGAAGGATTCCGCTGCTGCAGCGCTTGCCATGGCGGCGTTGACGAGGGCTTCGCTCCGCATCGGGGACCAACCGTTGGGCCAAGTGTCTTCGATGGTGGTGGTGGTGGTGGCACCGTTCACGACGTCTTCGTTGTCGCACAGCTCTCGGAGGAACCGAACATTGGTGGTGGTGCCGAGCACAACAAACTCATCCAGTGCTCGTCGCATGCGCTCCAACGCCTCGTTTCGTGAGGGTGCCCAGACGATGAGTTTGGCCAGCATCGGGTCGTAATTCGGGGTCACCTCGTCGCCTTCACGTACACCCGTATCCAGGCGAACGCCCGGTCCTTCGGGAGGTCGGAAGACCGTTAAGGGGCCGATGGCCGGAAGGAAGCCGTTGGCGGGGTCTTCGGCATAGAGGCGCACTTCGATGGCATGTCCCCGAAGATGAAGGTCCCCGCACGACATCGGTTGTCCGTCAGCAATGCGGAGTTGTTCGCGAACGATGTCGACCCCCGTGACGAGTTCCGTGACGGGATGTTCCACCTGAATGCGGGTGTTCATCTCCAAGAAGAAGAACTCACCCGACGGCGCCAGCAGGAATTCCACCGTGCCGGCTCCTTCGTAATCGACCGCTTTCGCCGCCGCAACGGCTGCCGCCCCCATGGCTTCCCGCAGTTCTGCGTTCATCGTCGGTCCCGGGGCCTCCTCAAACACCTTTTGATGGCGACGCTGGACGCTGCATTCACGCTCTCCGAGGTGAACGGTGGTGCCGGTCCGGTCGGCGAGCACCTGAATCTCGATGTGTTTGGAACCGGACAACAACCGCTCAACGTAGATGCGACCGTCGCCAAACGCAGCGACTGCTTCACGACGAGCCGCAACAGCGGCCTCCTCAAACGCGTCGGGAGAGGTCACGGCTCGCATGCCTTTGCCACCTCCACCGCTTGATGCTTTGAGCAGCAGTGGATAGCCGACCCTTTCTGCGGCCTCTTTGAGGGCGATCAACGCTTCCGCCTCGTCCTCGGTCTCCACCTCTTCACCGGGGATCACCGGTACACCGGCGGCCTTCATCGTCTTGCGAGCGGTCATCTTGTCGCCCATTTGTTCAATGGCGTGCGGGGAAGGGCCGATCCATACCAACCCGGCGTCCATCACCGCTTGTGCGAAGTCCGCACGCTCCGAAAGAAAGCCAAAGCCCGGGTGGATGCCGTCCGTGCCCGTCGAGCGGGCTGCGTTGATGATTTGGGCCTGGTCAAGGTAGGTGGTGGCGATGGTGTCGCCCTCCAGCAGCACGACTTCATCGGCCAGTTCGGTGAAGAGGGTACCCTGATCGTTAGGGGCGCAGACGGCCACCGTGCTCAAACCGGCCTCACGGCAGGCCCGAAGCACGCGACAAGCGATTTCGCCCCGGTTGGCAACGAGGATTTTCTTCATCATGGTCAAGCCTCGGGGTCGGGTTTCCAGTTGGGGGGTCGCTTCTCAAGGAACGAGGAGAGGCCTTCCTGACCTTCGTCAGAACCCCGCATCCGGCTGGTGAAATCAAGGGTCCAGGTGCGCAAGGCGGGATCGTCACCCGTCCAGCGGTCAAAGCCCAAGGTCAACTCTTTCGCCAACGTCACGGCCGAGGGGCCGGTGGTCATGACTTCGGCCACGATGTCCTCAATCGCTGAGGGGAGGTCATCAGCACCGTCCACCACGCGTTCAACGAACCCGATGCGAAGCGCTTCTTCGGCTTCGACTCGGCTGGCCTGCATGGCGAGTCGGCGGAACGTGGCAGACCCGAGCCGTCGGTACACGTAGGGTCCGATGACGGCGGGCAAGATGCCCAGTTTGCCTTCCGAGAGGGCGATACGAACGTTGGCGGTGGCGGCCACGTAATCGCAGCATGCCACCAGCCCCGCACCGCCGCCCAGAGCCACACCTTGCACGGCACCGATGGTGAAGCAGGGGTGGGACCACAACCCGTGAAACAAGCGGTCGAGGCGCTCGGAATCTCGACGGTTCTCCTCGGGGGTGTTGGCGCCCGCGTCACGCATCATGTTGATGTCGGCACCGGCACAGAAATGCCGTCCTTCCCCCTTGAGCACGAGCGTTCGCAGGTAGGGGCGACCTTCAGCGTCGTGAAGGGCGTTCATGCGCCCTGCACTCCGGTCAGCCGTCCACTCCAGCACGTCGATGAGTTCGGTGATGAGGGGTACGTTGAGGGCGTTGAACTTCTCAGGGCGCGAAAGCGACACCGTGGCATGCGCTCCATCGATGAGCAGTTGGACATGTTCGGTGGGGGGTTGGTGGTCCATCATGGTCAAAACTCCAGTTGGAAAATAAAATTTGCAATTGATATTTCACATTCGGAAGACGCCGAAGCGGTGGTCGGGCAGCGGGGCGTTCCTCGACGCCGCTAAACACAACCCGAGGACGTCGCGCGTGTCCCTCGGATCGATGATGCCGTCGTCCCACAGCCGAGCCGTGGAATAGTAGGGGCTCCCTTCGGTTTCGTACTTGTCGAGAATGGGCGCTCTGAACGCTTCCAGTTCCTCGCCTTTCAGGGGCGGCTGTCCTTCGCGTGCACGCTGGTCTTGCTTGACGGTGGTCAACACGTCGGCGGCTTGCGGCCCACCCATCACGCTGATGCGGCTGTTGGGCCACATGAACAGGAAGCGAGGGTCGTACGCACGTCCGCACATGCCGTAGTTGCCGGCACCGTGCGAGCCGCCGATGATGACGGTGAACTTGGGCACGTTCACGCAGGACACGGCGGTGACCAATTTGGCACCGTCTTTGGCGATGCCACCGGCCTCGTAGGCTTTGCCAACCATGAACCCGGTGATGTTTTGCAGGAACACCAAAGGAATGCCTCGCTGGCCGCACAGTTCCACAAAGTGGGCGCCTTTTTGGGATGATTCGGAAAACAAAATTCCGTTGTTGGCCACGATGCCGACTTTGTGGCCGTGGATGGAAGCAAAACCGCAGATCAGGGTGGTGCCGTATCGGGCCTTGAATTCATGGAAGCGAGAACCGTCCACGATGCGAGCGATGATTTCCCGCACGTCAACGGGCGTGCGGTTGTCGGCGGGGATCAACCCGAGCAGGTCCTCCACATCGTGTGCGGGGGCTTCCACCTCGGTGAAGGCTGCAGGCGCAAGCTCACGTGGCCCCAGGTTCTCAACGACGTTTCGAACCAGACGCAGGGCCTCGTCTTCGTCTTCGGCAAAATGGTCGGCGACGCCGCTTTCAGCGGTGTGAACGTCGGCGCCCCCGAGTTCTTCAGCGGTCACCTCTTCACCGGTGGCGGCTTTGACCAGCGGTGGGCCAGCGAGGAAGATGGTGCCGTTGCCCTTGACGATGATCGACTCGTCGGACATGGCAGGGACGTAGGCCCCTCCGGCCGTGCAGGATCCCAAAACTGCGGCCACCTGCGGGATGCCATCGCCCGACATGCGTGCCTGATTGCGGAAGATGCGTCCGAAGTGGCCGATGTCAGGAAACACTTCGTCCTGCATGGGCAAGAACGCCCCACCCGAGTCCACGAGGTAAATGCACGGGAGGTGGTTTTCGTGGGCCACCGTTTGCGCTCGAATGTGCTTTTTGACCGTCATGGGATAATAGGAACCGCCTTTGACCGTGGCGTCGTTGGCGACGAAGAGGCATTCGCGACCGTGGACCAGACCGATCCCTGTCACCACGCCAGCAGCATGGGCGCGTCCATCGTAGAGGTCGTAGGCGGCCAGCGGTGACAACTCAAGGAAAGCGGTGCCGGGGTCGATGATACGTTCAATGCGCTCACGGGGGAGGTGCTTGCCTCGGCTGCGATGGCGTTCGACGTATTTTCCGCCCCCCCCTTGCGAGGCAGCGTCAAGGCGCTGACGAAGGGTCTCAATGAGCGCGAGGTTGTGGGTGCGGCGCGATTCAAATTCGGGGTCCGCTCGGTTCACCGCCGTGGGTAATCGGTCCATCTCCAGCCCTCGTATCAGCGAGGGACGCTCCGCATTTAATCCCATGCGAACGGACAACGCCAGCGGGAGAGGCCAGCCGTCAAACGCCCAACATCAGCCGACCGATGTCGCGCAGTCCGGGTGCAAGGCCAACGATCAGCACGGCCAACACGATGAGCACGCGGAAGTGTTGCTGACGCTCTTCCACGCGCATTTGGACAAACAAGTAGGCGATGAGGCCCACCAGCAGGGCCTTGACCAGTGCAAACAGCCATGCGCCCTCACCAAAATCAATCCCGAGCATCTCGTTCAGCTGACCGCCGTACACGATGACTTGGTTGCTGACAGGATGCTTCTCACCGTAGCCAAAGAGGTCGATGCCCACCATGGTGGCGATACCATCGCACAGCTGACCGTACACCATCCCCAGCACCATCGGGTGAGCCAGAAGGGCCCTGTTGGAGAGAAATTCCACCGGGTGGTCCTTCCATGCATCGGGTTGTGCTTCCCATTGCTTGAGCGAGATGCCTGTCGGCAGGACGCCCGGGAGGTGGCCCGTGAGCGCCAATTGCCGAGCATCGTCCTTTCCGTAGCGGTACATCACGAAGCACACCAGGGCGGGCAGACCGAGGACCAAGAACGCCGGCCACACCGTGATGTCACCGGACACGCGTCCGCTTTCTTGGGCCCACGGCGTTGCCATGAATTGAATCCAGTGTCCCACACCGAGGACCACCGCTCCCAACGCAAAGGAGAGCATGCTTCGGGTGATGGACGGCCATTTGCGTGTTTGAACCAGCGTCAGCCACACCGTGGCCACGCCGAGCACCATGGCGAGTCGACCGTAGAAGAACCCTGAATCGGAATGTTCGGCGTAAGCGGGGGCATACAGCCACCACCACTGGAGGATGATGCCCAGCCCCATGATGGCAAAGAGCATTGTTCGTTGAGCGTCCTCAGCTCGGTCGCTGTGGCTGTTGTCCCACTTGCGTCCGGTGAGGTGTCCGAGGACGGCCACACCGATCAACCAGGCGGCGAGGTGCAGGTGAATGATGGGTGAAATGAACAACACATCCGTCTCGGATGAAAAAAAGTCAGCGTCTTCCAGCACTCGCATGACCGGAGCCACACAAACCCATGCGATGAGCGCCAGCGTCATCCGGTCGTCAGCAGGGAGGTTCCACTTTCGGAACAGCGCCTGAAGCACCACCACACACGCCAGCATGCTGCCGGTGTAAATGGCGGTGTTCTGCGGGGTGTAGCCCGCATCGCCTGCACTGCCAGCGTCTTTGACGACCGGATCCCAGACGATGGGCTTGAGGGTGTCGGTCCAGACGGTGTCAAAGGCCAGCACGAGCGAAGCACACGCGACAACGATCGCACCCAAGGCCGCCCAAATGAGGGCTTTCTCCAAGGGCGAGTACACATCGGAGGGCAAAGAGGGTTCGAACGTCGGGGTGTTCTCGACGTCGTCCATGCCTTCCACCGGGTGTTTTGGCCGTTGTTGACCGGTCACTCGGACAAGCGGGCAATGAGGTCGGCTTTCTTGCCGCCAACGGGCAAGCCAGCAGCCTTGCAGCGCTCCTTCAACTCGGCGACGGTCAACGACGAGAGGTCTTCATCAGCCGCCGCTTCGTCGTCCCCGTGGTCGTGTTCATGGTCGTCATCGTTGGTCACGCCGAAGCCCCGTGGTTCGTGGACTTCAATGAACGAAACCTTGCCGCACTCCACAGCATCGCGGATGATGGTCACCAATCGGAACTTCATCATGGCTGCGTTGGTGTCAAAGAGCATGGTCTGGGGAAGGACGATGTTCAGGTCGTCGCCGTCAAACGAGACGCCGAAGTCGCTGTGGCCGGTGTTGGATTCCAGCAGGGCGGTGACTTGGTCTTCCTTGCCTTCAACCACTTTCACGACTTTGAAGTTGTACTTCAGGGTCTTTCCAGCCATGGGGTGGTTGTAGTCAATGCGTGCCCGCCCAGCGGCGAGGTAGGACAAGTGGCCTTGGCGGTTGCCAATGTTCACCGGGGCACCGATGTAAAGCGCATTGGGGTCCTGGACGGAGCGGATCAGCTTGTCGATGCTGATGGTCTCGATTTGTTGCGGGTCTTTCTCGCCGTACGCATCAGCAGGGGCAATGGTCACTTCGGTTTCCTTGTCCACCTTGGCGTCGGCAAGGGCCGCTTCGAAGCCGGGGATGAGGTTGCCAGCACCGACCACACAGACCATGGGTGAGTACGAGCGACCTTCCTGGTGCATCTCGTGTTCCTTGGCGACTGCTTCTCGGGTGGTCTCGATCAAATCACCGCTTTCTCCGTTGTACAATTCGTAATCAACATGGACAATTGTGCCTTCTTCCATTTCGTAACCTCCAAGGGAATGATTCGGCGACCGTCCCCCCCTTGATAAGCACATTGGCGGGTTCATTCCTCCTCGCTGAGCGGCTTGGATGAGGTTCGGTCAGCGGCTTTGAAACCGGCCACGGTGACGGTGGCCATGCCCGCCATCATCGTCACCCAACCAAGCCACACCGCATGCGAGTGGGGAAGGACGTACACCGTCACACGTACGGTGTCAACGGCGTCGGTGGATTCGCTCACCACCCGCTGCATCAGTGCAGCGGATTGACTCCCATCAAAGATGAAGACGATGTCCCCGGTCAACCCTGAAAGGGTGTCGACCTCGGAACGGGCGACGCCTTGTTGGTCAAACCGGAGTGTACCGGGATAGACGGTGCCGATTTCTTCCTTCGTTCCGTCGTCGTTGACTTCGTGGACCACGATGGTCACACCCACAAACCCGTCCCCAACCTCAAGGTCCTCGTCCGTGAGCGTCAAGTCCGTGAACTCGAAGCCGTAGCCTCGGTGGACCACCGTTTCGTCTCGGATCAGGGTCAACCGGTGGCTTGCGTCGCCCCGGTCGACCAGCACCGTGGTGGACAGGTGGCCAAGGAGAAGGATCAGCAGGCCAACGTGGACGAGGTGGGCGCCGACGGGAATGCGTTTCCACGGCGCTTTTTTCCCCGCTTTCTTGATCTGGTCCATCGTCTCCCTCACCATCAACGGCAAGGCGATGGCCAGCATCGGCAGCGACATCCACGCAAGATGGCCCCGCGTGAGAGGTCCACCCGAGACCAAGGTGGCGCTGTCACCGCCGAGGTTGGTGGCGAACAGGGCGAGGCCAACGACCGTGATCAGAAGCGCAGCAGCCAGCACCGCAGCGGTGTGTTTCGCATCGTCGTGACGTCGGGTGTAGAGAATGAAACAAACGGCCACGGCTGCGAGAAACGGAGCACCGTACAACTCGTGCGCTTCAAAATTCACGGCATCGATGCTCGCCAGCAACAGCACCCATGTCAGGACGAGGTAGAGGCTTGCCAAGATGACGCTTCCCCACAAGGCGACCCTGGTGTGGGTTCGGCGCTGCTTCCAGTTCATCGCCGGGCTGTCCGTGTCGCCAGCCAACAGCCAGGGAAGGACAAACGCCAGCAACACGCCCCCAGCAACCGGCAAGGTCAGCAGCATCGACCAAGCCATCGCCAAGCCCAACATCACGCCGGCAGCCGTCCATGGCCAAGCATTGAGGGCAGAGGGGGCCACGTAAAGCGGATGGAAGAGCAAACCAAAGACCACGGCGATGATGGGATCCCAGGTCACCGCAAACAACAACAGCGGAAAGAGGAGATGCAACGGAAGCGGTGTCAGGGTTGCATACGACCACGCCGAGGTTTCTTGTGAGGGTGCTGGGGCATCGGCCTTCAGCGAGCGTGCATTCGCCGCAAGCGGAGCGAGCAACGGCACCAACAACGCCGCACCGGGCACGGATGCCCACGAACCGGGAATCGCGTCGTTGCCAAGCCACGCCCATCCCAGGAAGGCTGCTGCGGCAGGGAAGGTCAGCCAGGCCAGGGTCAATCCCGAAGCTTCCCCTCCTCGGCGGGCGAGCCGCACCAGGGACCACCACGAACCCAACAGCACCACCATCCACACCAGGTAGGTCATCACCTCGGTGGATGCGGCGTTGGTTCGCAGTTCCATCAAGCGCCCGAACACGTCGGTGGGCGGTGTGCCGCCGTCATCCGTCACAAAGGTGTGAACCGATGACGCCCACACCCCCCCTGCTCGGGTGACGGTGGTGGCAAACAGCGACAACACGCCGGTCAACACCGCTCCTCCGACCCAGACATGGTCGGGTGTGCGGCCCGGTCGGGTCCTCAGGTGAACCAGCATGGCGAGGGCCAGCCAGGGGAGGAACGAACCGGTTTCGACCGGGTCCCATGCCCAATAGCCGCCCCAGTCGAGGATGAGGTAGGCCCACAAGCCTCCCAAACCGATGCCAAGGGTGGCGGTCAGAAATGCGGGGCGTGCCTGGGTCAGCAGACGGGGTCCCAGGTGGTCGGTGTTCATCGAGCCCGAGGCCGCTAAACCGGTGGCGGTCATGTGCAAGCACATGGAATAAGCTAGGAAAATCAGGGGTGGATGGATCACCATGAGGTCGGTTTGCAACAAAGGGTTCAATCCAGCACCTTGGAAGAACGGTGGTGTGGCTTTGAACGGATCGAGCGAAAACGCCACCAGCACCAAGGTCAGGTGCATCAGATGCACGGCTCTCAGTCGGAGGGTGTGGGCCGGACCGGCGTTGACTTCACCCGGCAGGGCACCTCGCCACCACCAAGCGAGCAGGGCCATCCAACCCAGCCACATCAGCAAGGGGCCTTCTCGCGCCGCCCATGTGGCAGCGAACCGGTACTTGAGCGGCAGGGCTTCCCCCCCAAAGGCCGCCACGTGAAGAACGGAGGTGGTGTTCGTGAGAAACAGCCCTGCCAAGGTGAAGAACGGCACGGCCAACAGCAGGTGGAGGCCAAACGAAGCCGCTTTGGAACGGTGATGGAGGTGAGGGCGCCACAGAAGGAGCAAGGTGGCCGCTAGGGCCAGCCAAAGCGTCGCCCCCCACATGGTTGAACGTGGCTCGCCCTCCCTCAAGGCCTTTGCTTTGGAGGCAGGTGGGCGACGCTTCACCATCCGAAGAACTTGGCACGGGAGTAGCCAAAGGAGAGGAGGACGGGAATGACACGTTTGGTCAGAAGAATCGGCTTGCGAACGAGGATTTTCAGCCCGATGAAGAGCTTGTCAAGCGGGTTCATGTTGCCCAACTCTTCGGGAAGGCACCGGGCCATGGTTGACATTTCTTTGTCGGTCAGGTTGTACAACGCTGTCTTTCCTTTGAGGATCTTGCCGTAGGGCGGGAAGGTGGCCTGCCATGACTTCTGGTAGGCCATGAGGCGCTGCTCGCTCAGGTCGTTTTCGCTCAGCGCGGCTGCCAAGGTTTGCGCAGCTTCCCGTCCCGACCACAAGGCCAGGTGGGTTCCCCCCTCAAAGAGCGGTGAAGTGAACCCGGCGGCGTCCCCAACAAGCAGGATGCCGTCCCCCACGGTGGTGGTTCTTGGGCCTGAAATGGGGATGGTGCCGCCAAAGGGCCGGATTTTGATGCCGTCCGGGCGCCAGGGGGGGTTGGTGGTGGGTTTTCCGTTGAGGTACGTGTCCTCAATGAAGGATTGAAGGTACTTGACGGCTCCTTTTTTGTCCGTGGTCACCAAACCAACATTGGCTCGTCCGCCCTCTTTGGGAATCATCCAGACGTACCCGTGCGGGGAGTACTTGGGCCAGAGGTAGAAGTCAAGGTAACCGTCGTTCGGAACGTCCAACATCTCGTACTGGAAACCGGCGATGACTTCAACGTCACCCCCCATGCCAAGCAATTTCGCCGCTGCGCCGGACACACCCGAGGCATCGATGACGGCGCGACAGGTCATGGGGAATTCGTTCCCACGTCCATCAATTTTCCAATTGGTAAATTCATTTTTTGAGTTGTAGACTCGTTCCATTGAGGTGACCCGGTGGTGAAGGAGCAACTCGGCACCTTTGGCGACCGCTTCATCGGCCAGCCATCGTTCGAACAGGTGCTTCTCGAGGACGTAGCCTTCCTCGGTGAGCTTCTTGTCGGTGCCGTCGGGAAAAATCACTCGAATGCCCTTGACGTCAAGAGCCTTAACGTGGTCGGGCAGCTCAAGGTCCAGGTTCTGAACCGCCAACTCGGAAAGGCATTCACCGCAATGCACGGGGGTGCCGACTTCGGGGTCGGCCTCGAGGATGACCGTGGACAGTCCTGCACGTGCAGCGTGGAGGGCAGCCGAGCCACCGCCCGGGCCTGCCCCGATGACCACCACGTCGCAGTGCTTGATGTCGCTCACGGCATGCAGGGGCATGCGGTAGCCCATGAAGGCAACGGTGGAGGTTGAACGGAGCGAAGTGGTCCCTATACGGGGGTTCAAAACCGAACGGCGTTACCCAAGGCCGTGGCCTGGAAGACGATGAAGCGGTGGATGGACCACCTCGAGGGGCGCAACGAGCTCATTCGCATTCCACGGCCTGTGGACGTGACCTACGAAGCCGGTGCCATCGCCGATCTCCTGGTGAAGAACGACGGACCTGCGGTGGTCTTCGAACAACCTCGCCTTGCTGACGGGACGATCTCTTCAATTCCGCTGGTCATGAACTTGTTTGGCTCCCACGACCGCACCCTCCGAGCGCTGGGCGCCAAGCACGAGACGTCCATCGGCGACCGCATGGTCGCCATGATGAAGCCGGACATCGGTGCCATGGTGAAGCGCCCTTGGCTGGCGTTGCCGTTGGCACAGGACGCCTTCGCCATGCCGCCCCGAAAGAAGCGAAAGGGGGCATCCCAGCGCGTTCAGTTGCCGCTCGACCTCACCCGGCTCCCCATCCCGAAGACGTGGCCCATGGACGGCGGCCCTTTTGTGACGTTGCCGCTGGTGGTCACCAAAGACCCGCAATCGGGTGAACACAACCTGGGCATGTACCGTGCACAGGTCTTCGGCCCCAAAGAATTGGGCCTGCACTGGCAGATTCACAAGCACGCCGCTGACCATGCCGCAGCGTTGGGTCCCAACGCTCGGATGCCGGTGGCCGTATGCATGGGTGGCCCACCCGAACTCATCTTCTCGGCCATCTCGCCGCTTCCCGACAACCTGTCGGAATACCAGTTTGCAGGCATTCTCGGCCGCCGTTCGTTGCGCATCACCAAGGCGTTGACGCAGGATCTCATGGTTCCGGCCGAAGCGGACATCGTCATCGAAGGCTACTGCATCCCGGGAGAAACCCGGACCGAGGGGCCGTTTGGTGACCACTTCGGCTTTTACTCCTTGACCGGTCAGTATCCGGTGCTGCACGTGACCGCCATCACCTGTCGCAAGGATGCTGTGTTGCCTGCGACCATCGTGGGGTTGCCACCGATGGAGGACGGCTACCTCGGAGAGGCCATTGGCCGTCAGTTCTCACCGGTCCTCAGGTTCCAACACCGCGATGTCCGCTCCGTGCACCTGCCGCTTGAGACGGGCTTCCACAACCTGGCCATTGCGGCGTCCAAGCAACGCTACCCCCGTCAGGCTCGAAAGACGGGTTTGGGCCTGCTTGGAGCGGGGCAGATGATGTTCCTGAAGATCATGGCCGTGATGGACGAAGACCACGACACGAAGGATTTGGAGGCGTTCCTCGATGCGCTCAACGATCGGGTTGACATCGCTGAAGACGTGGTCGTTTTGCCGGGGATGGTCGCCGATTCGCTCGAAGCGGCCAGCCCGTACGAAAACGTCCACGCCAAACTGCTCATCGACGCCACCACTTTGCCGGCTGCCGACCCCCGTCACCCGTCCCCCCCTCTCGAAGGGTCGTTTTCCCAAGACGCTCCTGCATGGCGTCAAGGGCTCGAGGCACCCCCTGCCTTTGACGGGCTGGAACGTGTCCTGAAGCTGGACGATGTGGTTCAAGCCCGCATGCTTCGTGACAGCATGCTCGTCGTGACAACCCACATCCCCGGTACGCCCACGCCACGCAGCGGATCCTCCACCCCTGATGACGAAGCCGAGACGGCTCGAAGAACAAAAGTTGAGCAATTGAAGAATTCAATTTGGGAATTGGATAATTCCTCTTCGCTGCGGTGGCTGTTCATCACCAACGACGACGTTGATCTGGGCGTTCCCAAGGCCCGCCGTCGCCTGCTTTGGCAACTCACCTCGAGGTTTGACGTCGGTCGAGGGCTGTTCTTTGACGACCAGCGGGCTCGGTTGTGCTGGGATGCCACCACCCCGATTCCATCGGAGGAACACGGCGTGCGACGGTGGCCCGCCATCACCCTTCACGATGAAGAAACGCTGGCCAAGGTGGCCAGCCACCCCGAATTGGAAAAATACGCTTGGCCCCCCCACCTTTCGTTTGGGGGCCCTGAGTGATGGATGTCAAGCAGGTTTTGTCCTTCATTAAAATCGAACACACACTGTTCTCCCTGCCGTTCGTGCTGATGGGCTACATGATTGCTGTTCGACAGTTTGGTGTTGGCGATGGCTTCGACTTGCTGTGGATTCTTATCGCAGCTGTCGGCGCTCGTGGTTTGGCGATGGCCCTCAACCGGATCATTGACCGGGACATCGATGCCGCCAATCCTCGCACGCAGGGTCGTCACCTTGCCTCGGGGAGCATGAGCATGAAGACGGCCTGGTCGCTTGCTGCTGTTTTTCTTGCCATGTTGCTCATCAGCGCCGGTCTGCTGAACCGTGTCGCACTGATGATGGCGTGGCTTCCAGTGCTGACGTTCGTGATTTATCCGTACATGAAGCGCTTCACATGGGGGTGCCATTTCTGGCTGGGCTTGTGCCTGGGGCTCGCTCCAGCGGGGGCTTGGGTGGCCATCGCCGCTGACGTCCACGGTTGGGGTGCCATCACAGGTCTGCTTTCCAACCGCACCGAATTCCTTTGGGCGCCCACCCTGTTGCCCATCTCCATCGGCGTAGCGCTGTGGATCGCTGCGTTTGACATCAACTATGCTCGCATGGACGTGGAGAGCGACCGTGAACAAGGCATCCATTCCTTCCCCTCCACGTTTGGCGATCGTGTCACCACCCGGGCCACCGTGCAACTCTCGCTGCTTTGGTTCGCTTGCTTCGCCATCGCCAACCCGATGGACGGCTTCTGGTTTCTTGGGGCAGCCGCCATGATGGCGCTGGCCAACATCGTTGTCGTCCTTCGCATGGAGCGCTTTGCGGATTTCCAAACGGTGCTGTTTCGGGTGTCGATGATCACGGGCTGGGTGTTACTCGCCTCGCTGGTTATCGGCTTCTCGGCTGAAACTGCCGGTATGGCACTTGGTTGATGCATGCGTTTCTCACCTCGAATTTGTGGTGGTGAAGGTTCTTGGGCCGACTCAAGGAACACCCTCCATGAACCCGATCATTGCCTCCCTGCTTGAGTTCAACAAGGCATTTGACATTCCCAAACTCGATGAACCCGGTCTTGGACCCGACGAACTCATCGAGCTTCGCATCAAACTCCTGACCGAGGAAGTTCAGGAATATGCCGAAGCCGCTCGTGCGGGGGATCTGGTCGAAGTGTTGGATGCGCTGGCCGACATCGGTTACATCCTTGCTGGGACCATCATCAATCATGGCATGCAGGGCATTTACGACGATGCGTTCAACGAGGTGCACCGTTCGAACATGGCCAAGTTGGTGGACGGGCAGGTCATTCGACGCGACGACGGAAAGGTCCTCAAGCCCGAAGGCTGGCAGCCGCCTCAACTGAAGCAATTTCTTCCGGACGATGCGTGAGCTTGCTCACATGGTTTCTTGAGGCACCGTGCGCTGGGTGTTGCATGACCCGTCCAGTTGCGTTGGTGACCGGTGGGGGGCGGGGCATCGGTGCAGCCGTCTCCGACCGGCTGGCTGCTGACGGGTACGATGTGTTGTTGACCTACAACACCTCGTCAAAGCCAGCAGAGATGGTGGTTGACGCCATTCGTGAACGCGGCGATGACGCGCTGGCGGTCAAGGTGGACTGCAGCGACCGGGGCGAGGTCGGGCTGCTTGCCCACCATCCTTGGATGGCCCGTGGTATCGATGTCGTGGTGCTCAACCACGGGGTGTACCGTCGCGTGGCAGGAGAGCGGATGACCATGGAGGACCTTGCAGCGACGATGGCAACGAATTTTGAAGGCGCTGTGGCCGTTTGGAAAGCCGTTCAACCGCATTTGACCGACCATGCCAGAACGGTCGTGATCGGTTCTCAACTCGGCGTTCGGGGGTCGCCCCACGGTGCCGATTACTCCGCCTCCAAGGGGGCGCTGCATGCTTGGGCCCGCTCGCTGGCCCAAGCGGTGGGTCCTGAGGGGAAACGCGTCAACATTCTTGCGCCAGGGTACGTCGACACCGACATTCTCGCCGGGGATTCCCCGGCCAAGCGGGCGCAACGGAACGACGAGGTCCCGCTTCAGCGGGTCGGTGCTCCCGAGGACATCGCTTCCACCGTCAGTTTCCTGGTGGGTCCTGATTCGTCCTACATCACGGGAGCCATCCTCCACGTGAATGGGGGACTCTATCTCCCCTGACGGTCACGATGGTGCGGTGGTGCTCATGGTGAACGAGTGGGATGACGACGGCTCTTTTGAGGCTCAAGCCGATGCCGTTCTCGACGGTGTCGACCTCACGCAACGCAACCCGTTTGACCTGTCCAAGGCACTGGAAGGAGCGATTCTGGAGGAATTGAATCCCGACATCAAGCGGTTCCATCTCCATGCGGAGTTTAACCCGGCTGGGGATCAGCCAAAGGCAATTGAAAAATTGATTTCTCAACTGGAAAAAGGGCAAGAACGGTGCGTCATGCTCGGTGTGACCGGCAGCGGCAAGACGTTCGCCATGGCCCACGTCATTGAACGCCTGAACGTGCCGACGCTGATCATGAGCCACAACAAGACGCTGGCCAGGCAGTTGCATCAGGAAATGGTGGGTTATTTCCCAGACAACGCCGTGGAATATTTCGTCTCCCACTACGATTACTACCAGCCTGAGGCCTACCTTGCCAAGCGAGATTTGTACATCGACAAGGAGCTGAGCATCAACGAACGGATCGAGCAGGAACGCTTTGCGGCCGTGGCGTCGTTGGTCACCCGACCCGACTGTGTGGTGGTCTCATCGGTGTCGTGCATCTACGGTTTGAACCCGCCCGAGACCTTTCTTGAGCATCACCTTCGCTGCCATGTCGGTCAGGCCATTGAAACCAGTGACCTGCTCCGTGAGCTCATCGAGTTGCAGTACCGACGAACCACCACCGATTTGCAACGAGGGGAATGCCGGGTGCGGGGCGAGGTCGTTGATGTTTGGATGCCCAGCCGAGACGATCCGCTTCGCATCGTGTTTGATTTTGATGGCATCGTGTCGATCCAAATCTGTGACCCCGTCAGTTGGGAATGTTTGGATGACCTCGACGAGGCATGGATTCATCCCAAGGAATTCTTCATGACCAGTCCCGAGCGTTTTGAAGCGGCCTTGGAATCCATCGAAAAGGAGCTGAACGAGCGAACGAAATTCTTCGCACGGGAAGGCAAAGAGCTGGAGCGATACCGGTTGGAGCAGCGAACGGAATACGACCTCGAAATGCTCAGGGAAATCGGTCATTGCCAGGCGATTGAAAACTATTCACTGCATTTTGACGGCCGTGAACGGGGGCAGAGACCGTATTGCTTGCTCGATTTTTTCGCTGCATGCGCCAACCAATTTCACGGCGACCCGAAGAAATTCCTCGTGATCATGGACGAGTCCCACGTGAGCCTTCCTCAGGTGGGCGGCATGTACCACGGTGACCGGGCTCGCAAAGAAAGCCTGATTGAGCACGGGTTCCGGTTGCCAACGGCCGCTGACAACCGCCCTCTGAAACTGCCCGAATTCCAGTCCCTCGTGCCTCAACTTCTGTACGTTTCCGCCACGCCGGGTGAGCGAGAGTTGCGACACTTGTGCGAAGTTACCGGTCAATCGCTCCCAAAAGGCCTGCTCCACGTGGCCTCGGGCGGTGGTGCTGGTCCGGCCGACCAGGCCAAGAAACACCCGGAGGCGGAGTCGATGTACGACATGCTGCAGGCCATCGACGGCATCGCCAAAATGGAACTCCGGCCCACCGGCCTGCTGGATCCGGAAATCGAGGTCAGGCCCACCGCCGGCCAAGTCAACGATCTTCTCTCGGAGATCAATCAACGCATTGAACGATCCGAACGGTGCCTGGTCACGGTCATGACCATCAAATTCGCTGAAGAGGTGGCGGCTTATCTCAATCGGATGGGCGTAAAGGCCCACCATTTGCATTCAGAAATCGATACGATTGAGCGCACCGAGATCATCAATGCATTGAGGCACGGCCACATCGACGTCATCGTCGGTATCAACTTGCTGCGTGAGGGTTTGGACATCCCCGAGGTCAGCCTTGTCGCCATCTTTGATGCCGATCGGCAAGGGTTCCTTCGCAACGAGCGGAGCCTCCTCCAGACCATCGGCCGGGCGGCTCGCAATCAACACGGCAAGGTGTTGCTGTACGCCGATGGCTTTTCACCTGCCATGGAGGCCGCTGTTCGCCAAACGTTGGAACGTCGTCAGCGACAACATGCCAACAACGAGGCCCTCGGCATCACCCCGAAAACCATCGTCAAGGCCCTTCCGGTGATGGGCCAAACCGAAGAAGCGACCGTGACGGGCACGACCACGGCACCCGATGGTTCCCGACGGCTGATCGCCCGGAAAGGCGGCCGAAAGGACGGCGATTGGGCTCAGCGGCTGAACTTGGGCGCCGGTGCTTGGTCCACCAATGAAAGTGAAAAGAATTCAATTGAAGATTCGAATTCTCAATTGACATATGATGAGCCTACCGACCTCCCAGGTGATGCTTCGCCAACTGACATCGCTGAATTGATCAACGAGCTGCGTTCTGACATGGAATTGGCCGCGAAAAACCTCGATTTCGAGCAAGCAGCCCGACTTCGGGACCGCATTCACGAACTGGAGCGTTGGCGCCAGGACAGCGCCTGAATCGCCCGTGGACACCTTCATGAAGGCCTGACGAAAGGTGGTGCCATGGCGGTTGATCCCGAAGACTTCGATGTGCCTGTGATGGATTACGACTTCTCCAAAGCCAGCAATGTGCGTGCCTTGATTGAACAAATGGCATCAGCAGGTGGCTTCACCGCCACGAAGTTTGCTGAGGCACGCAACATCCTCCATGAGATGCAGACGTCCATCAACGCCGTGGACGCTGACCCAGCAAAAGTCAGCAACTGGTTGTCGTTTCCTGCTTGCCTGTGTGCGACGGGGACGAGGGGATTTTTCGTTGAAGCCATCAAGCGAAGGATGTTCAACATCGTGTCCACCACCTGCGGAACCCTCGACCACGACATCGCCCGGGCCTACAAGCACTACTACCACGGTTCGTTTGACCTCGACGACGTTGAATTGGCGGAGCACGCACTGATGCGATTGGGGAACGTCATCGTACCCAACGCTTCGTACGGTGAAATCATCGAAGCTGTGGTCATGCCTGTGCTTGAGGACATTTACCAGGACCGCCTTCGTTCAACCGGGAAAACAGGAGCGGATGCGTGGCTTGGGTTTGGCTCCATTCACCTCGTCTGGGAATTGGGTGAACGCATTGGCACACCGGACACGTTGATTTACTGGGCGGCGAAGCACCGCATCCCGGTGTGCATTCCGGGTATCACTGACGGCTCCATCGGTGCTCAACTGTTCATGTTCAGGCAAAAACACCGGGATTTCCATCTGGACACCTTGGCCGACGAACAGGTCATGAGCGACCTGACGTGGGACGTGGAGGTCTCCAACGCGTTGATGGTTGGAGGTGGAATTTCCAAACACCATGTCATTTGGTGGAACCAATACCGTGGGGGCTTGGACAGTGCCGTTTACATCACCACGGCGCCCGAGCACGACGGCAGCTTGTCGGGCGCTCGCTTGCGGGAAGCCATTTCATGGGGAAAGATGCGGGCTGAGGCGCCCCACGTCTGCGTTGAAGGGGATGCCAGTCTCCTGCTGCCGCTTCTGGGGGCGGACTTGTTCAGTGAGGCCGCCAATGGCTGACATGCTCAACCGTCGAGTTCAGCCATTTCAGCCAACGCTTGCATCAACCCTTGACGAAGGGGTGTTGTGGGCCGCCAACCTTCGCCGGTGGATTCGATCAACAAACGGTGCAAGGGTCCCAGGTCGGGTCGCTTGGGAGGTTGTCGTTCATGTTGCGTTACCTCGGTTACGGCGACGGGCACCGTGACGCCTTTCGCCAAGTGGTCCGTTGTGAACGTGCCGTACAAGCCCGCCGCATTTCGTGAAGACAGCATTGACAACTCCTGCCACGTGTCCTCTGCAGACCACCAGCGACGTCCACAAATGTGAATGGTTTCTTGTCCGGCTTTGACCTTGTCCCCAATACGCAGCACGGCCCTTGCGGCGTCGTGAAGGGTCACCCAATGGCCTCCCTGTATCTCAAGCCCACCGGGTTGCCCGCGTTGCTCGGTTTCGTCCCTCCATGTTCGGAGCACGGCGCCATAGGGGGTGGAGGGGTGTCCGGACAGCAGGTGGTGGATGGCGATGGTGACGGTGCCTTCGTCCCCGGTTGGGTCCTGCTGAGGTTCGTGAGGACCGAGCAATCGAAGCTTGATGTGGGTGCCTTGTGGATCCAAAGGGGGTTTGGCTTGGGTCTGCAAGGTGACGTTCACCTGTGGGTCGGGCTGGAGGGGAACGATGCCGTCGGGGAACGCTGCAAGGGCATGTTTGAAACGCCTGGAGGCGGTTTCTATCTTGGCCTGTGCCATGGTAAAACGATGGCCTGCAGGGATGCCCCGTTCCATCAAGGCGTGGACAAAAGGGTGGTCGGGGTCGTCGATGTACCACACCGTTGTGTTCATGCAGGTGGGTTGGAGGGGGGGTTGATGAAGTCGGCGGTTGCCATCCGCACACCGAAGCCTTGAATTTTCAATTGGAAAGTATGTGGCCATGGATTGAATTTTCAGTTGAAAGATTTCTCATCACGCCGTTTTCCTTCGGATCGTTCCCTCTGTGCTGGAGCCTTGGGCTCTGAGCGTGAATTTGAGTATTGGATTTGAACAAAATCGATTTTAGGATGTCGGATAATTTGTGTTGGATTTGAATTATGCGACATCGCAATTGAATTGAAAGAGAATCGTCTGCTCAATTGAAATCAGCAAAAATTATGCGACAATATCAATTGGAAATGATATTTATCGAGAGGAATACTATAAGAGGTGCTTGAGGCTAGGGAAGGGTAAGCCGAACATGGCAGGAGAGATGGGAAATGAGAAACACCGATTATGACATTGGAGAATTGCTCCAACGCGAGGTCTACGTGAACGACATCAAAGTGGGGACGATCATTGGCGAACGTCACCACCCGAACGACGCCCGGGTGCAGTCGGTTCGGTTGCAAGTTGAACCCGACGTGGCTGATGAATTCATGCGAAAGCCAACCGAATACGCACCTCTGTCGAAGGAATTGGTGCACAGCATCCGTGGCGATGGCACCGTCAAACTGTCCAAATCGATGAGGGAATTGCAGCGCCGCTGGCGCAACACGGTCCGTATCGATGAGAAGCTGTATGCTCCTGATGAAATGCTGGACCGTGCGGTGCTCGACAACCAGGGTGATGAAATCGGGGTCATCGTTGGCCTTCATCGCATCAAGCGCACCTACAAGGGCGTCGTGGTTCGAACGCGTGCTCGCATCCAAATGCAATTCGGTGTTGAGGAGGAAATCCGCATCCCGATCACGGCGTTGGTTCGAACCCGTGAACGGTTGGACGAAGTCGTCATGTCTCGAACGTTCGACAAGGTCATGCAACTCCCGTCCTTCGTGAGTTTGAACAGCGGCGAAGAAGAGTGAACACGGTCACCAAGCGTCAGCCCCGTCGAGCCGTCATGCTTATGACGGGGGGTCAAGTCGCCGGACTGCCCTTGCGCGGGTGGCTTAGTCGGTTAGAGCACCCGGCTGATAACCGGGAGGTCGCAGGTTCAAGTCCTGCCTCGCGCACCAAACCTGTTCACAAAGAACATGTAGGTCGATGCCTTGGGCGGCTTGAGGGTTCAGTATGGTGGTGGTTTCTGGCAGCAATTCGTCGTCGCTGGCCCAGCAACTCGCCGATGAACTGGGGTGGACGCACCATCCGTTGGAGACTCGGAGATTCCCCGATACGGAAGGGTACGTCCGCATTCCCGATGGTGCGCGAGATTCGGTTCGAGCGGAGCCCGTGGTGTTGGTGTCGAACACCTTTCCAGATTCAGGTATCGTTGAAACCCTCCTGATGCTTCATGCGCTTCAAGACCTTCGAAAAGGGGATCTTGCAAATTTCCGAAACATTGGCCCTCAGACCCTGCCTGATGTAGGAAAAGGTCTGATTTTGGCCATCCCGTATTTTGGCTACTCTCGGCAGGACAAGCGGTTCAAGCCGGGGGAAGCTGTGAGCGCTCGGGCCATCGCTGACATGTTTGGTCACCTTTGCGACGGGTTGGTTTTTCTTGACCTCCATGCACCCGCCGTGCTGGAAGACATGCCGTTGCCCACCGCCTTCACCTCGGCCATGCCCGAGTTGGCCGAGCATCTCGGACAAACGGTTCAACCCGATTTCATCCTCTCACCGGACAAGGGGGCCATTGACCGTGCTTCGCACGTCGCCCAAATCATCGGATGCGAGTTTTCCTACCTGGAGAAAACCCGTATTGACGCCCACACCATCGTCCATCAAGCCAAGGACCTCGACGTGGACGGGAAACGTGTCGCCATCGTTGACGACATGATCGCCACCGGCGGGACCATCTGTCGAGCGGCAGAAGCCCTTCGCCATCAAGGTGCCACCGAAGTTCACGCCGCTTGTTGCCACGGCTTGTTCACCGGTGGGGCCATCGCTCGATTGTTGAGGTACGTGGACGGGGTCCACGCCACCGGCTCCTTGGCCAACGCACGGGATGTCATCCCGGGTGGCCCGGCGCTCGCTCGGGGCGTTAAGCAAGTCATGGTCGAATTGGACGGAAATTGAGGACAAACGACCGACTGCGGACGACCAAGCCCAACCTTTCCTCCGATGGCGCCTTCTCAAGGTCGGCCGTTGTGTTTATATTCGCGAGGTTGTGCGCAGGGTTGCCCCTATCACGAGGAAGGAGAGATTCCAATGAGTGTACACGTGCGATTTGAAACCCCAGAAGACATTGCCAACAAGATTTACGAAATGATCGACCTCAACAAGGCCGGTCGAGTGAAGAAAGGCAGCAACGAAGTCACCAAGGCTGCCGAGCGCGGCACCGCCCAGTTCATCATCATGGCTGAGGACGTGAATCCCCCTGAGTTGCTCGCCCACATTCCGTTGATCTGCGAAGAAAAAGACATCCCCTACGGCTACGTGCCCAGCCAAGAATTCCTGGCCAAGGGCATCGGCATGCCCAAGGACACCTCCGCTGCATCCGTCGCCATCATGGAAATCACCAAAGGCGCACAAGAGAAATTCCACGAAGTCGTTGAGGAAATCAAGAACCTCAAGGCTTGAAGGTCACGGAGTTGAACAACAATGAGCGAAGAACTCGGTGGATGGCCAGCAGAAGTGGTCGAGATCGTCGGGCGAACCGGTATGACCGGTGAAGCCACGCAAGTCAAGGTTCGCGTGAACGATGCCCCCAACCCCCGTGACGTCGGCCGCATCATCAGCCGCAACGTCGTGGGCCCAGTCCGTGTTGGCGACATCCTCATGCTCAAGGATACGGGTCGTGAAGCCCGCAAGCTCAACGCTCGGTGATGCCCCATGCCAGAACGACGAATCTGCAGTTTCTCCGGCGAGGAGATTGAGCCCGGAACCGGTATGATGTTTGTCCGCAAGGATGGCAGTGTGCTCTGGTTCAAGAGCAGCAAGACCCGCAAGAATCACCTCCAATTGCAGCGCAACGCTCGCAAGGTCAAGTGGACCCGACACTACGTGAAGGGCGGCATTCAGTGAAGCGTCGCTTCCTCGCCGTAACCCTCTTCAACGGGTCACCGGTGGCTCGGCTTGGTGAACACCATGGAAACCACATACGTGATGATCAAACCCGACGGCGTCCAGCGAAACCTGATTGGTGAAATCGTTGGCCGATTTGAACGCAAAGGCCTCAAACTCGTGGGCATGAAAGCCATGGTGCCTACCGAAGAACTGGCTCGTGCCCACTACGATGTTCACAAGGAGCGACCGTTTTTCCCCGGTCTCATCAAATTCGTGACCTCCGGTCCGGTCGTCTGCATGGCTTGGCAAGGCGTCGAAGCCATCACCGTCGCTCGCAAGCTCATCGGCGCCACGAACGGCCGCCAAGCTGAACCCGGTACCATCCGAGGAGACCTCGGCATGGACATGGGCTTCAACATGATTCACGGTTCGGACGCGCCCGAAACCGCTGCCTTCGAGCTCGGTCTTTGGTTCCCAGAAGGAACCATGGATTGGGAGAAGACCATGACCCAATGGGTCTACGAGTGACGCCCAACCCTGGGTGATCGCATGAGCGACGACGAAGCCCCTGACGACGTTGCGGTGGAAGACGATGCCCCCAAAGGGCACAATCGTCAACCCATCGTGTCGGTCTTGGGGCACGTTGACCACGGCAAAACCAGTGTGCTTGACATGGTTCGCTCCATCGGCACGGAACGTCAAGCCAGCGTGATGGACCGAGAAGCCGGAGGCATTACGCAGCACATTGGGGCAACGGAAGTTCCCGCCGACGTCCTCAACGACACCTGTTCGGCGATGCTGGGCGGCAAGGCGTTCAAATCTCCCGGCTTGTTGTTCATCGACACCCCAGGGCACCATTCCTTTGCTTCCCTTCGCAACCGAGGTGGATCGGTTGCCGACATCGCCGTGCTTGTGGTTGATGTCATGGAGGGGCTGCAGCCCCAAACCATCGAGTCGATTCAGATTCTCAAGGAAACCCGAACACCGTTTGTGATCGCCGGAAACAAAGTTGACCGCCTGCATGGATGGCAGGTGGAACGGGGTCGTTCCTTCATTGAATCCTTCCATCGCCAGCGAGACGATGTCAAGGCGCTGTTCGAAGACCGCTACTGGAAATTGATGGGTCAGTTTTCAGAACACGGGTTCAATCTCGAACGCTACGACAAAATCAAAGATTTTCGACAAAGCGTTGCCCTGGTGCCCATGTCCGCCAAAGAAGGCGAAGGACTCCAGGACTTGCTTGCGGTGACGGTTGGCCTGGCCGAACGTTTCCTTGAAGATCGTCTGACCGACACCCTTGGCCCCGCACAGGGGACGGTGCTCGAGATGAGGGACGAGGTGGGCATGGGAAAAACCGTGGACGTTATCCTGTATCGCGGTCGTCTTTCGGTGGGGGATTCGATCATGCTCGCCGGTCAAGATGGACCCTTCAAGACCCACATCAAGGGTCTGAAACGCCCGCAAGGCATGTCGGAGATGCGGGACGCAGGCAAGCGTTGGGTCAATTTCGATGACGTTGACGCTGCATGCGGTGTGAAGATCGTCGCACCCAACTTGGAAGCGACCATCGCCGGGACGACGCTGCATCTTGCCAACACCCCGGAGCAAGAAGCCGAAGCCGAGGTTGCGCTGCGCGAAGAATGGCGTGCCATCTTCGATGCCATGCCCGTGATGTGTTCCAAGTGCAGCGAAATCATGCCCCGCAGGGCCTTCCTTGAACACCGTCGAGAACGGTCGTGTCGAGGTGCTGAAGAAGAGCGCAGCGGCGTGGTTATCAAGGCCGATACGGTCGGTGGATTGGAAGCGTTGGCGTTTGAATTGCACCAGCGCGGCGTCCCCGTCCGTCAAGCCACGGTGGGTCCTGTCAACAAAAAGGACATCCTGATGGCGCAATCCGCCGCTGACCCACTGCAAAAGATCATTCTCGGCTTCTCCACCAAAGCCAACACGAACGACGTGGCTCAAGCCCTGGAGAGCGACGATTCCGAAGTGAAATTCATCGCCGGCCCCATCATCTATCACATCATGGACGCGTTCGAAACGTGGATGGAGGACACCAAGAAAGCCTTGGAGGAGGAACTTCGTGAAGCTTTGGTGTACCCTGGACGTGTGCTGTATCTCAAAGACCACACCTTCCGTGCCAAAGGTCCAGCCATCGTGGGCATGCGCGTCTTGGGGGGTCGGGTGCACGTCGGGCAACGCTTGATGAAGCTCGATGGCACCCCCGTGGGTCAGATCAAAAGCCTGCGAACGCGTGCTTCCGAAGACGTGATGGAAGCCATGCAAGGCGACGAAGTGGCCGTTGCCGTCCAGGGGCCCACCGTTGGTCGACACATTGAGGAGTTGGATGAATTCTATGTCGACGTGCCAGAGCGCCACGTGAAGCGCCTCAAGAAGGCCGACTTGTCCCCTGTTGAAGAGGAAATATTGGACGAGATTGTGGCGCTCCATCGAAAGGACAACCATTTCTGGGGCCGTTGAGGTTACCCTCGCAACGATGGCAAAGAATGCTTCGCAGTCCTGCGATTTCAACGACCTGTTTTCGTGAGCATTTTTGAACAAGAAAGCGCACACATTCAAATAAGAAAGGAACGGGTTTTGACTCGCAGGAGTGGAGAGAATGGAGTCAAGCATGGCCGGTGGTGCACGAACGCAAGACCTCATCGCTACGGTGTCGTCCATTTCCAACAACCTGATGAACGAAGTCAGCAAAGTCATCATCGGCAAGAACGAGAACTTGCGTCGGGTGACCGTCGGCATCCTGTCCAACGGCAACATGCTGCTTGAGGACTTCCCTGGACTGGCCAAGACCTTGCTCGCCAACACGTTTGCTCGAGCCCTTGGTTGCAAATTCAAGCGTGTTCAGTTTACACCGGACTTGCTTCCCTCCGATATCATGGGGACCTACATGTACGATCAGAAGTCGGGCGAATTCAAACTTCGTGCTGGTCCGTTGTTCTCCAACATTTTGCTGGCGGACGAAATCAACCGTGCCCCTCCCAAGACACAAGCGGCGCTGTTGGAAGCCATGGAAGAGAAGCAGGTGACCATCGAAGGTATCACCCACAAATTGCCCGCTCCGTTCGTGGTGTTGGCCACGCAGAACCCCATTGAACAAGAGGGAACGTACCCGCTCCCTGAAGCTCAAATGGACCGCTTCCTCATGAAAATGAGCATGGGGTACCCCGACCGTGCAGAAGAGAAGGCCATCTTGGCCCGTCGGAAGCTGCGAGGTCAGGACGAGCACGTGGTCGAGCAGGTCACTTCACCCAAGAAGGTCGTTGCCATGCAAAAAGCGCTGGAAACGGTTCACGTCGACCCTGCGATCCTCTCGTACATCATCGAGATCGTTCAACGAACTCGCGAAGACCACCGGGTCATCAACGGTGCCTCGCCACGTGCCAGCCAAGCGCTCTTCAAGACGGGTCGAGCAGCCGCAGCGGTGGCTGGTCGAAACTACGTGATCCCCGATGACATCAAGGGCATTGCGCTGCAGATCATTTCCCACCGCATCAACATGAAGCCAGAGGCCAAGATTCGCGGCATCACTGGCATGCACATCGTTCGGAAAATCCTGTCCGAGGTCCCCGTTCCTGTTATCCAACCCGCATGAGGCTGGCATCGGTGAGGTTGCATTGAAAGGGGGGGGCTCCCTTCCTGCGTAATGTCGGAGGTGGAACACTGAACCCTTACAAGATGGTCATCGCTGTTGCGAACCAAAAAGGCGGGTGTGCCAAAACCACCACGGCCGTCAACTTGGCAGCAGCACTGGCCAAAGGGTCGCCCAAGCAAAAACTACCACCGGCCAAAGTACTGCTCATCGACCTGGACCCGCAAGGCAACTGCGCCACCTCCTTCGGTTTGGAGAAGAAAAAAATCAAGAAAACCGTGTACGACTTGCTCATCAACGACTCGGGTGAGGCCCTGGACCTCATGGAGGATTATCTCATTCCGCCCGATGAACTCACCCGCTCGATGCGGGATGCTTGGAGTCACCGTAACAGCGGTAAGAAGATCCCCGAGAACATCCACGCAGGCCACTTGTACCTGCTTCCAAGCGACATCCATCTCTCCGGTGCTGAGATTGAACTCAGCCACAAGATCGGGCGGGAAACCCGTCTTCAGGAGGCGCTGCTGCCCATCGTGGACCTTTTCGATTACATCATCATTGACACGCCTCCCTCGTTGGGTTTGCTTTCCATCAACGCCATGTGCGCCGCCAACTGGGTCATGGTGCCGGTTCAAGCCGAGTACTACGCTCTCGAAGGTTTCAGCATGCTGATGAATTCGATCAAGATGATTCAGCGTCGCATCAACCGGAATCTGAAAATTTTCGGCATTGTGATGACCATGGTGGACGGCCGTTCGAAATTAAGCACCTATGTCTGCGACGAGGTCAACAAGAAAATGCCCAACAAGGTGTTCAGCACCACGGTGCGCCGCCTTGCGAAGGTGGCCGAAGCCCCTTGGAGCGGCGCCCCTACGGTGATCCTCAACAAGCCCACGAATTCAGGTGCTGGGGCTGGGAGTCTGGAGTACTGGACGTTGGCACGTGAAGTACACCAGCGCGTGAAAGAAGTCCGCCGAGAGTTCGGCGTGGTGGAAGAGCCCCGGTTGAAGATTGAACGTCAGAGCGGCTCATCGGCACGTTAACCCCGGTGCCGAAACCGACGGGTCCCTCGCGCCGCTGTTCGCACCCTTTAAGGATTCAAACCGGGCATCGTCTATCGGGATGCAAGCATGACGGGCGAGGGGATGACATCGGTGAGCGTGAGTTACGAGATTCGGCGGCAACTCAACACGTTGCGAACGACCGGCGATTACCGCAGCGTGAACGAGCTGCTGGCCGACATGATTCGGACCCATAAGATGCTGAAAATGCGAGGTGAAATCGACACACTCCGTGCCAGGATGAAGGAGGCGGTCGACGTCGATGTCGATCACCTGGCCGAACGCTTGAACCTCGCCCCCTTCCAGGTGTGATTGGGTTGATGGCTTGGCGCCCCCGGGGCTATCGTTTCACCGCCAAACACCTTGTCCGCGCGCTGTGTGCTGACGACACCGATGAAGCGAAACTGCTCATGTCGGCGATGTACGGCCAAGTGGAGCTCTTTGCAGACAGCACGGCATGGAACGGCTTCATTTGGCTCGTGATGAACACCTGCAAGGTCGGCGGCCAACCCATGTACACCGGTCACGAACTCGGTGCCATCAAATCGGCCCTTCCGATCGTGTGGGTCTAATTCTTCCCCATTTTCTCAAGGTACTCGTGGCCGTACCACTGCCACTGGTCCATGGTCCACCCGTCCGGTAGACCGGTTGCTGGTAGAGGAGGGGCCTGAGACGGTGCTTCTGGTGTGGCTGCGGGTTCAGCGGCAGCTTGGGTCATGCCAACACCGGCGATGGCCTCCATGCTCTCTTCTTCGTAGGTCACGGCGCCTGCATCGCCCAGCGGTTGGGCCACGTCCAACGCCAATTCATCGGCATCGTCCGTCTGTCCTTGGTTGAAATCGAATTGGGCAACGTCATCGTCCCACGCAGCATCGGACACGATGCCGCCAGCAGCGGACATGCCGCCTTTGCCTTCAAGCGCTTCTTTGGAGGCCAGCTGCGTGATGTCCGTGCTGACGCCGCCGTATTCTTTCTGGACCACGGTGGCTTTGCGCTGGTTCATCAGGTAGGCAACCCCCAGGATGGCTCCCGTCAGTCCAATGAACGCGATCAGGCCCACGATCACCACCTGGGTGAGGACTTCTTGGTCCACACCGCCCAACGTGGTTGAGTCGCCAGAAGCTTGGTCCTTCGAGGTGTTCCAGGCGTTGAAACTGAGCGGCGTTTGGTTGGTTTCTACGGTGTTGAGGTAGGCTTGGTAGGCCGGGTCCCGCCAGCCCATGCAGGCGGGTTGGGTGTCGTTCAAGTCGTTGAGGCAGTGGTCCTGTTCGGTTTGGACGTTGCTCTGGGTGTCGTCGTAATCGCTGTTGGAGCCCACGCCGTCCCCGTCCCGGTCAAAGTGCTCGTTCGGGTCCCGGTCCATGAGCGGTGATTCCGTGCGGTCCACCCACCCGTCCCCGTCTTCATCCAAACACCCGAACGAGGGTGTTGCCACGTACCCGTCGGGTGAGGTGCTGCTGGCATTGACGGCCTTGGTGGAGGTGCCGAATTCCCAAGGACAGGCGTCTGCTCGTTCACCTGTGCTGTCGTCACCGTAGCCGTCCTGGTCCCCGTCAATCCATTGGGTTCGCTCGCTGGGGAGCGCGTCGGCCCCGTCAGCAACCGTCCAAGCGTCATCCGGGTCGGAGTAGCCATCGAGGTCACGATCGGGGCAACCAAAGCGGTCTTCCGAAGAAAAGCCGTTGACGGTGGGGCAGGCATCAGGGCGGAAGCCGTTGGCGTTGTCGCCGTACCCGTCCCCGTCTTGGTCCGACCATTGCGTGGCTTCGTCGGGGAATTGATCGGCTTGGTCACCGTTCGCATTGTCGCCGTACCCATCGCCGTCGGTGTCCGCCCACTGGTTGGGGTTGGTGGGGAACAGGTCGGGGTTGTTGCCGGTCGCTTCATCGCCGTACCCGTCCCCGTCGATGTCCGACCACTGCGTGGCATCGTTGGGAAAGGCATCGGGGCTGACGCCATCCGGGTTGTCGCCGTACCCATCGCCGTCTGTATCGGTGGTTTGGGATGCGTCGTTGGGAAACGCATCGGCAAGGTCGTTGACGCCGTCAAGGTCGGTGTCGAGGTCAAAGTAGCGGAACTTGGTCTGGGAGGGCGTGCTCCCAACGAGGTAGAATTGGCCGGTGAATTCGGGGAGGATGCCGACCACATCGCCCGAGCCGGTGAAGGTTTCCAGTTCGGTGAACGAGGAGGTGTTGAGAATGGACAATTTACCTTGCCGTGCCCCGATGGCCAACTTGTCCTGTGCATAGGTCCCAACGAAGGTGGTTTGCTTCGTGTGCGGGAGGTTCACCATGGTGGCGTTCCAGTTGCTGGTGTCGTACTTGTACGCAGTACCTCCGGTCGTTCCTGCTACGAGGGTGTTGTTGCCCACTTTTTGCAACACGGAGACGATGGCGGCGGGATCGGTCAAGGTTTGGAGCCGTTCGCCAACTCCGTTTTCAACGTAGATGTTCCGATCGTACGAGGCAAGGGCCATGGTCCCGTCCTCAAACATTTCAAACGCAGAGATGCCGGAATTGATGATGCCGCTGCCTTCGCCGGTGGGGCCGTCTTGCGTGTATTCTTCAGCCCGACGTTTTCCGGCAAAGTGAACCAGCCAGAGGTCGCCTTGTGGATCAAACGCTGCGTCGTTGACAGGGTCCACGGAGGAGACGTTCCACGTGATGGCTTGCGTGGCAACTTGAACCACATAAACACCGTTTTGGTGTGCGACCGTCACTTGTTGCTGCGCTGGATCGACGCGACCGTGGTTGGCTTCCACATCAAGTTGGACCGACCAAACGGCCGTCAAGCCCGATCCAGTCATGACGTTCTTGCTCACGTTCCCCGTGGTGTCAACGGTCAGCACACCACCATCGAACGTGCGTTCCCACATGATCATCGATTGTTCCAGCACCTGTGTTTCGCCACCGTCGGTGAGCGGTGGCAATTCAGCGGTCGCCAGTGGCAGCGTGGCAACATGGGCCAGTATGAGTGCAGCAAGGAGGAAGGCCTTTCGCTGGACCATGGGGTGACCGAGGGCCTTGAGCGTTAAGAACCACGCGTCGCGATGTTCCTTGGACGGTGTGTCACTCGTCGTTTTCTTGCGGCTTCAGTGTTTTCACCGGGGCTTTGGATACGGGGGTGAGCCTTCCCTTCACGGGTCGCAACTGAGCCGTGGCGGGCGGATTATCCTCGGTGGCTTCTGCAGGCATCAAGGTTGGGCCGACCGGTGTGATCGAAGCCGTGGCCTGTGGTTCTGGAGCAGTTGAAGGTGACAAGACGCCACGGATGGGTCGCAAGGCTGCCGTCGTCCCTGCGGCAGGAGTTTCTGTCTCATCAGCGATCTCCGCTTCCAGGGGCGCTTCCATGGAGCCGGGAGCCTCAGCGAGTTGGGTGGTGGCTTCAACAGCCTCCTCTTCGCCTTCCTCCATGGCTTCAGGAGCCTGTTCGAGTTGGGTTTCCGCTTCCACGACGTCCACAGGTTCGGTCACACCGGCCTCCAGGGCATCGTCCAGCGGTTCCTCATCAAGCAACTCGTCCATCTCTTCCTCAATGGTCGATGGTATGTCCTCGGCGGTGTCCACCGCCTCCTCCGCTGGGACGTCCTCACGTTCCTCCAACTGCTCGGGAAGCACGGTGTCCTCGAGAACGGCTTCAGCTTCAGCTTCGGCGTCAGGATGAACGGCTTGTTCCTCCTGAGGGACCAAGGGTGGTGGGGCACCGATGGGCTGGCGAACGGCCCGTGCTGGCGGCATACCCGCTGCCTGGCCGATGGGCTGGCGAACCGTTCGAACCGGAGGCGTGGGTGCCGTCAGCGGTTTGGCACTGGTCGTTGGGGAACGCATCCCACCCAATCCCAGTCGGGGTTCGGTGGTGGTTTGCTGACCCATCAAGCCGCGCAACGGTCGACCAGCCGCAGCCCCGAGGCCGTCAGGACGAGCACCCAACGCCGAAGGGTCGGTGGCCGCGCTGCCAAGGGAGGCGGGTGCCTGTCCCGAAATCGATTGCATCCATTTCTGTCGCTTTTCTGCTCGGGTGTCGGTGGCTTGCAGGGCCGTGTATTCCCGCTCGCGTGCCTTGAGCTCTGCCTCGTCGACATCGATGTCGTCTTGGATTTGCTTGGTGACGGCTTCCCGCATCTTTTCCTCAGCCATGTCCTTGAAGGAATCCATCTTTTCGGACAGGCCCTTCAAGCGGTCACGGATTTCAGCACGCTTGAGACCGAGTTGTGCCTCAATTTCAGCGCGAATTTGGGCTTCACGCTTGCGCACGTCGATAAGGGCCTTGTTGCGCATGATTTCTTCGCGCTTGTCGAGTTGGCGCTCCAGTTGCGTGGCCACCTCGGTCTCCTTTCGAGTCTTGAAAGCGGTGAGCCGCTCTTCCATCTCGATTTCCAATTCGAGCGTGGTTTCCTCCTTGAGAAGATCAAGGTCGGTCTCGTGGGTCAGTCGCTCGTTGCGCAACTGGGCGTCCAGTTCGGACATGATGGCCTTTCGAGCAGCGGCTTCTCTGGACTTGAATTCGAGATCCAGCCGTTCGGTCCAGTCTTTCTTGTCGGCCTCGTATGTCGACTCAAGTTCATCACGCAACTCCGCTTCCCGCTCGTAGCGGTACCTCGAAAGACGGTTTTGAACTTCGGATTCGCGGGCGTGGCGGTAGGCTTGGTATTCGACGTCCTTGCGATGATCCAATTCGGCTTGGATTTCGGTTCGGAGGGAGCGAGAAATGTCATCGATGGCTTTGGAGAATGTCATGTCGTATTTGGCTTTCAACCGCTGCTTCCGTTCAGCCATTCGACCTGCGTGCTGCTCGTTGAGCTGCTGTTCGACTTCCTTCCTGAGTTCATCCCGACGCTTGGCGAGGGCCAGTTCAACGTCCTCTCGCAAGTTGTCTTCAAGCACCTTCGTTTCGTCGCGAAGTTTGGTTTCAATCTCGTGCTGGAGTTGCTGAGCGATGTCTTCCTCGAGGCGCAAGCTTCGGCGATCAAACTCAACCTTGAGTCGAGCTTCACGCTGCCTCAAGCGTTGGCGCAGTTGCTGTTCAAGTCGGCTCCGAATACCGCGTCGCAACTGGTCTTCACGCTCAGCGAGCATGGCTTGATGCCCTTCCTCAAGACGAGCGACTTCTTTGGATTCCATTCGCTCGAATTGTTGTTCCATTTCCTCAGCGAGTTGGGTTTCCATCGTTCGCAGCCGGTGTTGAAGCGCTTGGTTGTGCTCAAGCCGTATGCGCTCCTTCTGAATGTCCAATCGTCGGTCGTACTCCTCACGGAGTTGAGCTTCAATGGAGGCCTTGATGGCCGAGGTTCGCTCGAGGAGTTGGGTCCCCAATTGCGTCTCGTTTTGCTCTCGGAGCGTGCTGACCGCACGTTGGAGGCGGAGGTCGAGTTCTTGTCGAATCTTTGCCTCCTCGTGGGCGAGCGAATCGCGTTCGAGTTTGGCCAACTCGTCCTCCATGTTGGATCGAAGGTCGCGCTCAAGGGCGTCAAGGGTCATTTCGTGCTGGACGGCCAGTTCCTTTGCCACGTTGGCTTTCATCGCGTGGATGCGTTCGGTGATGGCTTGTTGGCGCAGTCGCCGTTCCCTCCTCAGGTCCGCTCGCAGGCGTTCTTCCTGTCGGAACCGTGCTTGGGTCCCCAAGGCCTCGTCCAAGGAGGAGGAGGTGGCTGAGGTGAGCTGAGACCGCAACGAAGCCAAGGTCACGCGCTCGGTGCTGGTGCCCCCGAACTTGTCTCCCTCACGGCTTTCGCTGGTGCTCATCAACGTCCCATCCGACCACTCAAGGTCGTCTCTTCGTAGTTAAAGTGCGCGACGAGGCACAGGTTTGAGGGGCCCGTTTCTCCGCCTTAAAGCAACGGCCGGGTCATCAAAAATTGACAGAAAACGCCGTTTCGCACGCAGGGCAGTCGATGTCCCGACGTCCGGGTCGCCGTTTCATTCGGAGGGTTCGTTGGCACCCAGGGCAATCAACCTCCACCCGGGGGGTTTGAGGTTTGAGGGTGAAGTAGGAATCGCACATGCCACAGCGGAGTTCAGCAGGTCGATGGTCCACCCCAGCAACCAGCACTTTGGAGCAGCCAGGACAGCTGATTTTTTCCTCGGCCCACTTTCGCCGTGTCGCTGGGTGGTTTACCCGGACTTGAGCTTCACAGAGGACACAGGTCAGATCCCCAAGCGCCAATGGAAGCATGCCGTTGCATTTGGGGCAGGACAGCACAGGAGGCGAAACGTTGGATTCGACCGAAAGTTCATCGCTCACGCCGATCACCGTTCCTTGCTGTACAGGACCAACTCGTCGGGAATGAAGTTCCATGGTAACTCGAGTTCGAGTCCGTAGAGTTGTGCGAGTTCTTGGATGAATTGTTTGGCACCCACCTGGTCGCGGGCGTTGGCCAACTGAAGCGTGATGGCGGCACGGTCGCCCACTTCGCTGTGGAGCAGTGTGACGTTGGATTGAGCAGCGATGCCCGAGTTCGCTTGGAGCAGTTCGGGGAGGTCCACCCGGTCTGCGGCGCGCCACCAACGGGCGCGTCCTTCGTCCCGATGGTTCTCCACGAGGTTGAGGGATGCCAATTTTTTGAGGTGGTGATAGAGGTTGTAACGGTCCACACCGACCGCTTCCTGCAGTTGGACCGTGCTCATTTCCTCGTTGGAGCACAAGGCGATGTAGGCTTGGCGCCGTGTGGGATGGGCCAGTGCCGTCGTGATGGGGTCGCCGCGAACTCGTCCCATCTCCTCACCCAACCAAAGGATGCGTTCATAGGGTTTGAACATACCGTGTGTTTCGGTTTTCAGGCAGAGGGCGCTTTGGACAGGTAGCGGTTCCTGAACGATTTGAACGCCTCCAGCGTGTCGTCGCGCATGGACGCCAGCGTCGACTTGAGCAACGCCCCGACTTCACCTTGCCTGGCCAGACGTGCGCCGTTGAGGATCACGAGGATCACCGATGCTTCGTGAATCAACACCCCGACCCACAGCTGGTCGTACCACTGTTGTACCACGGCCACGACGAGCGTAACGGTGACGAAGACCGAGAAAAACAGGTTCTGCATGAGCGTGCGCTGAGCCTTTCTCGCCAGGTCCACCATGTGGGTGAGCATCCTTGGGTCGTCGCCGGGAATCAAAATGTCTGCCGCCTCGAGGTTCACGGTTTCTCCCGTCCCCACAGCGACACCCACGTCCGCCACGGCCAAGGCAGCGGCATCGTTGAACCCGTCACCCACCATCATCGTGATGTGGCTCTTTGACCGCCCTTTCACCCAAGCCACTTTTTGCTCGGGGCTGAGGCCTCCGTGTGCCGCTGATTCGGGCAGTCCCACGGTTCGTGCGAATTCCGTGACGGCTGAAGGGTGGTCACCGGACAGGATTTCCACGGTGATGCCGCGCTGATGTAGCGAGGCGATGAGTTCGCTCGAACCGTCTCGTGTGTCATCGTGAACGAACGTCACCAGCGCGATGGCTTGGTCACCCTTCACCAACAGGCTGGCGCCGTGCCCCTCGCGCTTTGCATCGTTGAACGCTTCGTTGAGGGGTTTGGGAACCTCGACGCCCATGGTGTTGGCTTTGTCCGGCCGAATGAACGCCACACGGGTCGACCCTTGTCGCCCTTCAACGCCGGCTTCAATGTCCGCCATGTCCGAAATCTTGGCGGGCTCCACGCCCAACGCCTCGCATCGGTCCATGACCGCCAGCGCATAGGGGTGGTTGGACCGGGCTTCAAGCCCCATCATGAGTTTCAACGCTGCCGATTCTCGTCGTCCTTTCGCCATGACGATGCGGTCCACGGTTGGACGTCCGGACGTCAGCGTTCCTGTTTTATCGAGCAGCACGTGGTTGATGTGCGCCATGCGCTCCAACGCCTCACCACCCCGAACGATCACACCGCTCTGGGCAGCGTTGGAGAGGGCAGCAGCGTGCGGCATGGGGGTGGCGAGCAGCAGCGCACACGGACAAGCGACCACCCAAAGCAGGAGGATGATTTTCCAGTCGCCGGGGAAAACGAAGTACCAGACGGCAAACGCCCCGAAAAGCACGGTCGGCACCCACACGGCGGTGAAGGTTTCAATCCCGGAATGCAACCGAGGGGGCTCCTCTCGGAAGGTGTGGACGGCATCGATGAGGCCCGAGAGTCGTGTCTCATCCCCAACGGCGAGCACTTCGCAGACGACCGGACCCCTGGCCAGGACCAACCCGGCTTCGATCACGTCTCCCGGTCCGACGTCCACGGGCACGGATTCGCCGGTCAGCGGGGCTTTGTCGAGGGCCCCTTTGCCTTCGATGATGCGTCCGTCGGCGGGGATCAGTTCGCCGCTGCGAATTTCGATTTTGTCCCCGGGACGCACGAGGTCGATGGGCACGGTCTCGGTGGTGGACGTCGAGGTAGGCTTGGCAAGAACCGGCCCGCTCGCCATGGGCAGGGAGAATCCGGCGGCGGCCACGATGGGGGTGTTGGGCGTCACGCAGGCAGCTGCAGGCCCCGTCACCTTTCGCGCCGTCCTTGGTAACCGGTCCAAGCCGCCCTGCATGGCTTCACGTGCTTTGACCAGGGCGTCGCCCTCGAGGTGGGCCGTAAACGCCACCAAGACGGACACGATCAGCGCCTCCTCCCACATCTCGAGGATGCAGGCGCCGATCACGGCCAGGCTGGTCAACACTTGGAAACCCATTTGCAAATTTCGCAGCGACGCCCACGCTTCTTTGAACATCTGAAGTCCACCGAGCACGACGCCGGGAAGCGCTAAAGCACCAATCCATCGACCATGCATGCCCAGCAATTCAGTCAGCATAACCAGGGCGAGAATGGGCAACGCAATGCCTGCACCGATGAGCCGCCACTGGTCGGGGCGAAGCCGGTTGGACTGCGCCTTGGCGAAGGTCGGATCGTGGCCAAGAATGGAGGCGAGGGCGCGTTGACGGGCGTCGAGCAGTTGTTGATTGGCCGTGCTGACCAGCTGCACGAGGATGCGGTCGTCATCGGACACTTCAGCGTCAAGGACGCCTGGCTGCCGTTTCACGACGCGTTCCAATTTTTGGACCGGTACACCGTTTCGCTTGGCGATGTTGGAGGCTTTGGCACCGACCAGTTCGTGGTGTTCCACATCCGGTGCGTGACCAAGAGAGCGGAGCACCGAAGCGACCTCTGAAAGCGGGCCGTGCTCGAGGTTCACCTTCATGTTCACCTCACCCGACGTCACGGTGATTTTCGACTCGCTGACCTGCTTCATGTAGCTCAACGCGCCCGTGGCTTTGGAAGCACAATCCGGGCAATCCATCCCCAGCAGTGGCCACATCACCTCGTACACTCCGGTCGCTTGTTCCACCACAGCGGGTTCCACGAGTTCGGCTTCGACCACGTCCACGGGTTCAAGTTGCTCCATCGGGTTGGCAACGATGGAAGGCTCGGGCGTGATGGGGTGAGGGATGGGGGCGACGTCGTCGTCCTCGAGGGACAAAAAGACCTCCTCAGGTGCTTCTTCTCCCATGGTGCAAGGTGAGGTCGGAACTTCATGAACCCTCCCCCGCCTGCTGTTTTTGATGAGCGTCGGAGCGAATCTTCATTGACACCACCTTCCTCTTCCAACCATGGAATGGCTACCGGATGGTTGGGTGCCCTCCGTGGTGGCCGTGGACATTGACGGGACCCTCACGGATGAGCACAAACGCCTGAATCTCGAGGCTGTAGAAGCGTTAAGGGCGCTGGAAGACCACGGTATACCGGTGGTGCTGGCCACCGGCAACGTCCGCCCGGTGACGTACGGATTGTGGCGCTTTCTCGGTTTGACCGCTCCGTTTTGTTGCGAAAACGGTGGTGTGTTGTGGTCACCCAATGGCACGGGACCTGTCCTGCGGGCCACCAAAGACGATGCACAAGCCGCTGCTCAATGGCTCGCAGAGCGTCTTCCAGGCCTCAATCCAGACGGTATCGCTTCCAACCGCTGGCGTGAAAGCGAGTGGTGCCTCCAACCCGGAGAAGACCTCGAGGCCATTCGATCGTCCCTGAGCGGGAGCCCGTGGTCCAACCTGAGCGTGATTCGGACCGGTTTTGCGATTCATCTGATGGACCCGGTTCTCTCCAAAGGCGCTGGGTTGGAAGCCTTGGCCCAGCAGCACGGATGGTCACTTGACGGACTGTTGGCCGTGGGTGACGCTCCCAACGACCTGTCCATGTTTGAAATCGCTCGATGGTCGGTGGCTGTCGGTGGTGCCTTTCCTGAGGTGGCAGCGGCGGCCTCGGTGGTTTCGCCGCACCTGCACGGTGACACGTTCAAGCCGCTCGTTGACGCCATCTTGGAGCGTTTGCCTTCCTGACGGTGCTGGGCTGCGGGGGTCGCTGAGATGGGACATTGCTCCCAACCTGTTGGACGCCTTCATCAGCTGGAGGGCACCGATGTTATTTCTCCAACTCAGCAAGGGTGAAAGCGGTCACCATTTGCATCGCCATGCCGTACTTGATGCTCCCCTTGTAGGTCTTGGCTCGGCCGTGGGTGACAACGCGAAGGGTGTACTCGGTGGTTCGCTTGGTTCGACGCTTCCGGTGGTGCTTGTAGAAATGGACGCCCACTTTGTACGCCCCCAGGGGAGCGTTGCCCTTCCATACGACGTTTTCAACCGGCTCGTCTGAAACAGGACGGACGTTCATGTCCACGTCCAGGACACCACCGCACCCGCTCTTCCGGTTGTTGAAGTAAATTCGCTCACCCGAAGGACAAAACACATGGAGGTCCAAATCGTTGTAGTCGTCCCAGGCGAGTGAGATCTGCACGGTGCCGGAGTCACCGCCTTCGCGCTCAATGCGTGCTTCGATCACTGCCTCGTCTTCTTGGGTGGTCTCGGACACTTCGACGCCGCTACCAACGTCCTCCTCGGCCACGACCGTGGCGTGTTCGCCGAGGGGAGGCCCGTACTCGTCGATCCAATCCAAACGGAGGTTCAATTCGTCCTCGCGTTCGTCTTCACTGGGCGGTGCTTCGCTGGCCTCAGCGGTGATCGGGATGGTGAGTTCCAAGGTTTCGTACTGCTGTTGCCGCTCCTCCTGCCGCTCCTCGTACGCTGCTTGCTCCTCCGGCGGCAGGTCGGCGACTTGAGGTCGGTTGACGACCAGGCGAGGGCGGCCACGAACGGCGTGCAGTTGAAAGGACGTGCTGTATTTCTCGGCCAGCGCCTGGCGGCGCAGCCGATGCTTGCGTTGTTGCCATGAACGCCAGAGCAAGTATGTCCCTGCTCCACCGAGCAACACACTGAGTCCTGCGGTTCCAACATCCACTGGCCGGGAGTTTCCCCCCCGCCCTATTTAGAAGACGCGACTTCGGGACAGGTCAAGCCAAGAACTCAGCGTTAAGGGCGTCCAAGGACGCTTGGCTGGGTCGGAGCACCTCGTCGCTCACATCGAGCAACGGGGTGTCGACGATCCCAAGGTCTTCTGCCAAGGACGGTTTGTCGGCGTCAAAGTACAGCAGCCCTGTCACGTGTTTCTTGGCGTTTTCTGCCTCATGAAGGGCGGTAAGTGCTGCCATGGCGTCGCTGGGGTCGTGCTCGGCGGAGATGGTCTCCAAGCGAATGGTCGAACCGTCGTGCAGCGTGATGTCGGTGTAGTGTCCCTCGGGGACCTCGACCTCTTCCATGGGGTTGAAATGCGGGATGTAATCGGCCATGTGAAGGGTGATTTCGTTCTCCTTGACGTAACCGTAGGAGCGCATGGATTCGTCGTTGTTGTTGAAGGTCACACAGGGCGAGATGACGTCGATGAGGGCGAAGCCTTTGTGCGACATGGCTGCCTTCAGCAGGGAGGTCAGTTGCTTCTTTGAGCCGGAAAATGACCTGGCGACGAACGTGCACCCCAGGTTGATGGCCAAGGCACATAGGTCAATGGGTTGGGTTTCGTTGGGAGCGCCCTTCTTCTTCTTGGAGCCAACGTCGGCGGTGGCGGAGTACTGGCCTTTGGTGAGCCCGTAGACACCGTTGTTTTCGATGATGTAGACCATGTCCATGTTGCGACGGATGGCGTGGATGAGTTGGCCGATACCGATGGACGCCGAGTCGCCGTCACCGGACACACCAAGGTACAGCAAGTCCTTGTTGATGGCGTAGGCACCGGTGGTGACCGAGGGCATGCGGCCGTGAACAGTGTTGAAACCGTGGGACTGGCCGAGGTAGTATGCCGGGGTCTTGGAGGAACATCCGATCCCCGACATCTTGGCGATGCGATGGGGCTCAAGGCCGTTCTCCCAGGCTGCTGCGACGATGACGCTTGAAATTTGGTCGTGACCGCAACCGGGGCAGAGGGAGGACGGGCCGCCGGTGTAACTGTCCTTGGGCTCGTTGATGACGTTCAATTTCACAGCACGTGCAGGTTTGTCGCTCATTGCTTCACCTCCTCAAGTTTGGCGTGGATCAAATCAGCGTAGATTTTCGCCCGAGGGGGCATGCCATCGCTGTACGCCACGGAGTGGACCTTGCCCACCAAATCATCGGGAAGTTCACGGCGGAAGATGCCCCACAACTGGCCGTCGCGGTTGATCTCCAGCACGATGTTGACTTCGTGACGGCGGACGAAGGCTTCCACATCGGAGTGCAAAGGCAGGGCTCGCACCCGACAGGTGCTGACCTTCAAGCCCGTTGCTTCGAGCAGGTCATCGATTTCACGGATGGAGTTCTCCATGCTGCCGAGGAACACGATGCCGACCTCGCACTCTTCTTCTTGGCGGAGGATGGGGGCGGGGAGCAGGTCGCGAGCGTTGTCGATTTTGGTTCGCAAGCGCTGCATGAGGTTGTAGTAGTCCTCGGGCTTTTCGGAATACACGCCCATGGGGTTGTGACCGGTGCCACGGTAGAGAATGGGGTCCATGCCGGAGCCCGGGAGGGTGCGGTAAGGGATGCCATCGCCGTCCACGTCGAGGTAGCGGCCGAAGGTTTCGAAGGCTTCGAACACGTCTTTGTCTCGAACGACCTTGCCTCGGTCCATCGGCTTCTCGGGATAGGTGAACCCGCTGCAGGCCCATCGGTTCATGCCGAGATCGAGGTCGCTCATGCC
>WTJK01000072.1:0-3834 GCA_011524855.1 Methanobacteriota archaeon
ACTGCCCTTCATGCGATCAGCGTACACGATGGCGCCGATGCCGATCACGAGGACCACGCTGACCACAGCGAGCCCCCAGGAACCGCCCTGCAGTGAAAGCAAGGCGCCCACGAGGATGATGACCCAGCCAGCAAGGCTGATTTGCATGGCAAGGTGAGCGTTGGGCTCACCATCGAGCTTCCGAATCTTGCCGTCGGCTTTCATCTCAACGGCCTTGCCGTCAAGTTCCTTTTTCTTGGGCGTCTCCTCGGCCTCTTCCGCTTTCTTGGCTGCACTGGCCTTGTCAAGAAGTCCACTCATGTCGGTACCCCGATGGTCTTCACCCAACGAAGGATGTTATCAAACTCTTCCCCCGTTGTGCGAGGAAGACCGATGAAAGGAGCTGTTGCCTCAAAGCCCGGGAGCCGAGTCTCGCCAGCCGTCTTCGGCGTCTTCGTCCTGGTTCAGGAAACGACGTCCGGCCACAGCACCGGCAAGGGCCACCATGGACAGGGCAGGGACCACTTCGAAGCCGGGCAGGTAGACGCCACGGACGTACACCGTGATCATCTGGGATTCTCGGTTGCAGCCACCGTTTTGACAAGCAAATTCAGACTCGGCATAGAACTCAAGGACGTGATAAGCGTCGGACCAGCCCTGGTTCTTGGGCGTGCGAACCATGATACGAGCGGATTCGGGTGCGGTGTTGGGCTCGATGGTCACCACGTTTTGTGGGAGGTTGACCGTGAAGCCTGCTTCTTCCAGGGAGTCACGGGTGTTTTCCGTGACACCGATCTTCATGCGGTCGATTTGGTTGCCAAAGTTGTACACCTTGAACTGGAAGTTCTTGTCGGTCTTGGGCATGAGTTGGACAAACGGTTCCACAGCCTCAACCTGAACGATGCTGAACTGCATGATGTTGATCAGCGCGTTCACCTGTGAGGAAGCGGTGTTGGGGGGTGGCACGTTGTTCAATTCCTGAACCGAGGCGGACACGGTCAATTGCCGGGACTGCATTTGCATGTAGGGGTTGGCACGAACGACCACCTGGAAGTCGACCTCTTGGCCGGCACCCACGTACATGTCACCGGGGGCGGCGGTGGCAAGACCGTCGCTGGTCACCTGAATGGCGACCTTTTCCACGTAGGCCGTGGGGTTGGAGACGGTGCAGGTGGTGTAACCGGTGAGCGTAGCACCGGGCTTGACTTCAACCTGAATTTGACCAGGAGCACAGGTCATGGAGACGGCGGCACCCGAAATCTGCGCCGATGCAGGAGCAGCGACCGCCATGAGCGAACACATGTAGATTGCAAGCAAGACCCCGACGCGCTTCCATGCTGACATCATCTCACCTAGTGGGTTGTTCCAACCTCCCTCACCTCATAACGGTTATGGGTCCGTTGTGCGAAATTGGAAAATTCAGCGCCCTGCGCTTCGGTATGGTGGGCCCGAAGGGAGTTGAACCCCTGACCTCCCGGTTATGAGCCGGGCGCTCTCACCAACTAAGCTACAGGCCCCTCAACGTCCTCAAGGTGAAGAGCAAAAGAGGTTTGGCCTTGTCCTAATCGAACTGAGCAAGCGAAGATTGCGAGGGTTTGACCCACTCACGGACGCGTTGCTCCAAGTCATCTCGAATCGTTTCGGGGACAAACATCAGCGCCAACTCATGCGGCTGGACGAGCGATTGCACCAGCGCTGAGTGTTCGGCGGCGTCCCGGCCGTCCTCGATGAGAATGCCACCGTTGTACGGGAGGTAACCCCGCTTGTGAATCGTCGCCGTGATCAGGTCCAACTCCGGGTTGAACCCCGCAGCCTCCACCGCTTCACGAAGGCGGGGAAGAACAACCTGGCACATTTCAATGGTGAAATTGGGAATGCGCAAGGATTTGTGAAAGTCCCTTCTGGACAACAAGCGCTGAGCGCAGCCGCTCAATTCCGGATCGGGGTGGTCGGCCCATTGGGGCATGGCGACCTTGATGTGAGCGTCGGTCAGACGAGCGTACTGTTTGGGAGTCAGTGCAGGATGGGTCAGCATGTCATGAAGTTCGGCCGACACCTTCAGCGACCCTTCTCCAACGAGTTCTCGGGCCCGGCGAAGCATGTTGACCAAGTAGGCCTGCGTGAGCATGTTGACCTTGTGGAAGTAGACCTGCTGATACATGTGATAGCGGGTGACCAGGTAGGCCTCGATGGCGGGCAAACCCCAACGTTTGACCACCAAGCGACCTTCATCACCAATCCGGAGGGCTCGAATCACACGAGCACTGTCAAAGCCACCAATTTGCGCCCCCGTGTTGGCTTGGTCACGGATCATGTAATCCATGCGATCGACGTCGAGTTGGCTGCTAACGATCTCCTTCATGAACCGAGGAATCGGCACACCGAGGTGCTCATCCTCGCCGTCCATCAATGCAAACAACCGATTTCGTCGCTCAACACCCAAGACCTCCAGGACGGCAGCACCGATTTCACCGGTTTCGTCCTCAAGGATGCGTCGACCCCACGCCTCGTGCGTCGCAAACGTTGCAAACACCTCGGGGGTCTCCAACAGGTGAGAGTAGGGCGGGTGGCCGATGTCGTGCAAGAGCGCAGCGAGTTGAACAAGTTCCACATCATCGTTTGACAGGCTGTTCGGGTGAACATCCCGGAGGTGGTCCGCCAATCGGCCAGCCAAATGGTAGGCACCCAGCGAGTGAGCAAAGCGGTTGTGCGTGGCCGCCGGGAACACGAATTCACAGGTTGAGAGCTGTTGAATGGAGCGCAAACGTTGGAACTCGGCGGTGTCAATAATGCGTGCGTGCCGGGCAGGAACAAAGATGTCACGATGGATTTCATCGCGAACAACTCGGTCCCGACCGTTCATGAGGGGTGCTCCAACGGTCGGGTTTATGCCGTTGTTGGTCAAATTCAGGGAAGATTGCGAACAGAAGTGAATAAACACCATCATGTCCTCACAAAACTATGGCGGATGTCGTCAAGGGATTCATGAATCGAATCACCAACGACGACCCCGAGTCCAGAGGCCAGCAACTTTGGGTGATGTTTGCGTTGTCCATTTTCCTCGTGGCGACCCTGAATTATTACGCGTACATTCGCGAGCCTGAAGTCATCGAAATCCGTGACTTGCTTGAATACAAGAACGAGGTGGTCAAGGTCGAAGGTACGCTTGTGTCGTGGGTGGAAGACCCCTACGCCAGCGGCGATGACCGACTCGACGCCATCATCGATGACGGCACGGGCGTGGTAGAGGTGCGGTGGTTCAGGCCGGCCGACATGCCACCCATCGGCACCGTGGTCACGGCGATGGGGGATGTCATTGAGTACGATGGACGGATTTGGCTTCAGTCCCTCGGCGCAGGCGCGGTTGAATGGCGGTCCGAAGACGTACCGGACGCACCCGCCCTTGCCATGGCCGACGTGGCCTCCAACCCCAGTGAATTCGAGAACAAGGTGATTCAGCTCACAGGGTACCTCAGCAAATCCGTGGCACCGGATGCCACCTTCACGTCGGCGTACCTCGGCGACCACCCGACGTATGGCAACTCAGAACACCAAATGCACCTCGTGATTCGATCGGCGACCGACTCTTGGATCGAAGCCCAGTCCAAAGTGACCGTCCAAGGCATCCTCACGTACCAGCAGCGCGACCTCCGATGGAGCCTCAGCGTTCAGGGCCCGGACGTGTTCATTGACCGTGACCATGAAACACCCGTATCGGCGTTGGATTGGGGGACACAAGCCACCTGGAGTTATGCTTCGGGTCAAATCGTTAGCATGGCAGGGACCCTCATCACGACCGTTGACCCCTGGCAATTGGAAGGACCCGGAGGCGAGCGCATCTGCGTCGTGCCCGCC
>WTJK01000072.1:3934-13955 GCA_011524855.1 Methanobacteriota archaeon
CAATCCGTTGTGGCGAACGTCAGCGTCCGCTGGGACGACGAAGACATGCGCATGCGATTCATCGTCCACGACCACACCCTTGGGACCACGCCGCAACCCCGAACGCTCCTGTGGGACGACGGGGCCACCCAGTGGGGGTACGCACGGGACCAGGTCGTGCAGCTGTCGGGTGTGGCCCGACACGATGGAAGTGAATGGCGCTTGTTCCGATCCGGTACGAACGACTCGGTAGGGCTCGGTCCGCTGACGGCCTCGATCGGCACGGATGATTTGCACGCCAACCTCTCGATGACATGGGAAGGTCGGTGGCGGCAAATGGAGAGCGCTGACGGCTTGTCCATTGTGTACACCCTCGACAACGCTGACGTGCAGGACACGGACGGTGACCGGTTGGCAGACGAACTGGAGACCGCCATTGGTACCTCGCCGACGGCAGAGGACAGCGACGACGACGGTGTGGACGACCGGACGGAACATGAGGCCAGCATGAACTGAGGGAACGGGATGCTGGAAGCCTACTTCGTCGACCTTGCATGGCTGTTGGGAGCCCTGTTCTTCGGTGTGATGTTGGGCTCGTTGACCGGGCTGATTCCGGGGTTCCACGTGAACAACGTGGCCTTGATTTTGCTGGCCCTCTCACCCGCGTTGCTCAACTTGGGCATCCCGCTGTCCGCGGTTGCAGCCATCATTGTAGCGACCGGAACGGTCCACACCTTCCTGAACTACATTCCATCTGCCCTCATTGGCGCGCCCGACGGTGACACGGCGTTATCGCTGCTCCCGGGCCACCGCATGCTCCTTTCGGGCAACGCAGCAAGGGGCGTTGCCTGGTCGGCTCGGGGCTCGCAACTCGGCCTGTTCCTCTCCTTGCCCCTCATCATCGTGGCCCGCATTGCATTCGGTCCTGAATTGGGATGGTACGACAACCTGCGTTCGGTGTTGCCGTTCGTGTTGCTCACGATCTCCCTGCTCCTGCTCGCAACGGAGACCACGCGACTCGACTGGCCCGTGTGGTTGCAACGCTTGACGAGGGGGCGGTTGGGCCGGGATTCAAGGCTGGCCGGCTTCTTCACCGCCACCGCCTTCTTCCTCTTGGCCGGTCTCTACGGTTGGGGCGTGTTCACCCTGCCAGCTCGCTCACCGGTGGGCATGCCGGACGCCAGTTTGTTGCTGCCCAGCCTCGCTGGCCTGTTTGGCGTGGCCAACCTGCTGGACATTTATGCGACCACCAGTCATTTGCCACCGCAAAAGGAGAACTGGGACCTGCCCCCCGTTCGCCCCTTGGTCGTGCCGTGCTTCTGGTCCAGTGTGGCGGGCGCCTCCATGGGCGTGTTGCCCGGCATGACGGCGTCCCAAGCCACCGTGCTGGTGATGGGCGGTCGGAACGTGGCGGCGAAAATGCAGGGCAAAGAAGGCTACGGCATGGATTGGGAGACCCGGCGGTTGACCGAGATGAGCGATGAAGAACTCCTGGCCCTTGCCAAGGCAGAAGCCGATGATGGCGTTGAGGGACCGCAAACCCAGCAAGACCTCGAGGTCATCGCCGTCCTTTCCGCCACCAACACGGCGGTCACCGTGATGGTGTTGGGGTTCCTCTACATCATCTCGAGGTCTCGTTCGGGCGCCACGCTGGCGCTGAAAATGATGTACCCTATCGAAACGTGGTCGTCCACCGAGCCCACCTCGGACTTCATCCGTTTGCTGGCTGTCACGCTTGCAGCAGGTTTGATGGCCATGCCCATGATGCGGGTGGTGGGCAAGGGCATGCTGCGTCTTCACGCCGCCATTCCCTTGCAACAGATGGTCATGGGTGTCATCCTGTTCGTTGTGGTTTTGGTTTGGCTGTCAACCGGCTTCATCGGCCTTGGGGTGTTGCTGGTCGGGACCATCATCGGTCTGTTGCCCCCCCGAATTGGCATACGACGCTCACACGGGATGGGGATCATCCTCGTGCCCATCATGATCTACACCTTTGCCCAGCGCTTCGACGCTTTTGGCTTCATTTGAACCGGACGTGACACCATGAACCCCACACGATGTGCCCTGCTGCTGACCGCTCTCTTCCTGACCTCGCTGGCACCGACCACCGTGCTGAACCTCGAGGCAGACGCCGATGCTCGTTTCGTTGCTGGTCGAGCCACCGCTTGCTCAGCGGACATGTGCTTGAACGAGGTCATGCCCAACCCCAACGGATACGACGACGCTGCATGGCCGGGAGGAGAATGGTTGGAACTCCACAACCGTGGAAACGTGGCTGTTGACGTGCTCAATTGGACAGCCGTGAACAGCGGTGGCCGTGTGCTTGCGTTCAACGCCAGCACCATCGTGGATTACCAAGCTGGCAACGCTTCCTCGTGGACCCTCGGGCCCGGTGATCACATGGTCGTGGCTCGCAACGGTGACGCCAATTTCTACCTGACCAACAGCGGCATGACGCTCCAATTGCTTGACGACACTGGCACGTCGGTCCACGAGGCGACCTGGAGCACAGCGTCTTCAGGCGTGAGTTACGAGGCGGACAGCGCCAGCCCCACCGCCACGTGGGTGCCGACATCCAGCCCGACACCCGGTCAGCCCAACGGAGGCGGTGGGTCCTCCTCGGGTTTGGTCCCGTCAGCCCTGGTCATCACCGAAGTGATGCCAAACCCTTGGCCGAGCTATGACAACGCAACGTGGCCCGGGGGCGAGTGGGTGGAAATCGCCAACACCGGGAACATTAGCCTTGACCTGACTGGCTGGCGCATCGTCGACGCTGCTGGCAACGCGCTCGAAATGGACGCCGACCATTTGGTGAACGCCAGTTCCACGGCCATTGCACCTGGTGAACATCGCATCGTGGCCGTCAACGGCACCACCCCCTACGGTGTGCTCAACAACGGAGGTGAGACGCTGACATTGACCTGGCCCAACGGCAGCGCCTCGATGCGAGTGCAATGGACCGCTACACAGCCAGGAATGGCGCTGATGGACGACGCGCAATCAAACGGTCTGTTGGGGCTCGCTCCCTACCCTACGCCGGGTGAGGCGAACCCCGACCGGGTCGGACTCCAGCCCCGCATGCACCATGCAGTCCAGTTCTCCGAAGTGCTTCCCAACGCCACCATGGACGGGGACGCCTTCCCCGATGGCGAGTGGGTGGAACTGGTCAACAACGGCAGCACCAGCGTTGATCTGCTCGGTTGGTCCATCATCGATGGGTTGGGCAACCGGACCGACCTCGACCCCGGTTCCATCGTGTTCAATGCTTCCCAAGGCTCCACAGGCTTGCATGCGGGTGAGCGGCGGTTGATTCACTTCACAGGACCAACGCGGCTGTGGGACAACCACAACCACCTGTTCCTGATGGACAACATGTCCGTGATTCAGGACACGATCACGTACACCACGGACCACGGTGAAAACCGGTCCTTGGTTCGTGCCGACAACCCCTTCGACCCTTGGGTGCCCTCGATGTGGAACACCCCCGGTGCCCCCGAACCTGGGACGGTTGAATCCAGCACCACCGTTCGCTTCAGCGAGGTGCTTCCCGATGCTGTGGGCGCCGACAACCAAGCGTGGCCCCTTGGGGAATGGTTGGAACTCGAAAACCACGGTGCAGAGCCCGTCGATTTGAGCGGATGGCGCTTGCAAGCGTCCGGTCGAACCTTGGCGCTTCACGAACACAACCTTCCGTTCCAATCGACCACCACGGTGCCAGCTGGTGAGGTCGCTTTGGTGGCCCTCAACGGCACCAGTGCGTTCTACCTCAAACACACCACCTCGGATGCCATCTCCCTCTTGGACCCCGATGGGGCCATCGTGGATGCCATCGCATGGAACACCACCGTGGAGGGCGAATCCCTCGTTGCTCCCAACAGCACGCATGCAGGTGTTGGGCTCAATGCTTCCCTAGCCACCGGTCACTGGCGCCTCGCTGCTTGGCCCACACCCGGCGAGGTGAACCCAACTTGGGAGGCATACAACGGCTCAACAGACCTCGTGTTCACGGAAATTCTGCCGTATTGCAACGACGAATCCATTACCCCTGCCAGCGATTGGTTCGAAGTCCACAACGTGGGCATGCAGACGATTGACCTGAACCGCTGGTCGGTGCAAAACGACGACGGCGACCGTCGGTTCATGCGAGAAGGTGCACTCTGGAACACCACCAACCTCGACCTGGCCCCCGGGGAACGGGCGGTGATTCAAACCGATGCGTGGATGGTCAGCGGCTTGGGTGACCGGATTCACCTGCTACATCCTGACGGAGGCACCGTCCACCAAGCCACATGGACCTTGGTCACGGATTGCCGCACACTCATGGACGCTGGCAACGGCTCGTGGGTTCACACGCTGTGGCCGACACCGGGACATCCCGAGCCCGACCCGTCCTTGCTTGCGAGCCCAGAGGACCTGAAGTTCACGCGGTTGATGCCGACCAGTTCCACGAACCTGGCCAACGACCTCGAATTCCTTGAAATCACCAACCAAGGCGACCAAAGTGCTGCACTCAACGGCTGGAGCCTCCGTTCCATCACGGGGGTGGACTCGGTGTACGAAGCGACCATCACCGCGTTAACTGTCCCTGCACGTTCAGGCGTGGTGTTGACCAACGATGCTGCCGCCCTTGGGGTGTTTGACCCCGCATCCGCCGTTGCGATCGACGTTGTCCTGAATCGAAGCATGTACCTGCCCAACGGCGGCGCAGCCCTCCAGCTGCTTGACCCCACCGGCCAACCCGTGGACACCGTGGTGTACGGCAACGGTCCAACCGAAGTGACAGGTTGGTCAGGACCCTCGCTGACCGAGCCGCTTACGGGCCTGGAGAACCTCGTCTACCTCCGTGGCGACGGATGCAGCGACGCACCCGACACCGACCGTGTGGAAGATTGGCATCACCGATGGAGTCGGCTGGGTGGAAGCACCTTCTGCTACGACACAACCGTGAGCACCAGCGGCCAGGTCGTGCCGCTGATCGGCCCGGAATCGGGTCTCCTCGATTTGCTCGGATGGGTGGACGGTGCCACCGATTCCCTGAGCGTGCACCTCTACCAGCTGCAAGACCCGCATCTTGTGGAGGCCATGGTCAACGCTGCAGGCCGCGGGGTTGAGGTCACCGTGGTACTGGATGCGGGTGACACCTGGTGGAACAGCCGTGACCTGACCACGCAACGCGGCATGGCCGTGACCCTCTTGGAAGGTGGCGTGAACGTCCTTTGGTTCGGCGATGAAGGGGAAAACCCCTACGCCTACCTTCACAGCAAAATCGCCGTCCGAGACAACAGCAGCGTATGGGTCGGGTCGGGGAACTGGAAATCATCGTCCTTGCCAGAACCGGGGGCACCGGGGAACCGTGAGTGGGGAGCACTGATTCACGATGTCAGCGTTGCGACCATGGTGAACCAGCACCTCGCGTTCGATGAGGACCCGCAACGCCACCATCTCGTTCCCGTTGCAACGAGCGACCGCCCTGCGGATTGGAGTTTCCCCGATACCGACGCCCTCGTTGGCACCACGGCTGAGGCTGTGGACGGAGCGTTCGAAGCTCAACTCCTCGTGTGCCCCGACGCCTGCATCGGCGGCCTTGTTGCGTTGCTTGACAACGCCGACAGCGAAGTGTTGCTGTCGCTGCAATACTTGGACATGGACTGGTCGTACGGCTGGGGAGAGAACCCCATCATCACGGCGTTGGAGGATGCTGCGGCACGAGGGGTTCGCCTGCGCCTCATCATCAACGGAGCGTACCTCGACGACGGCATTCAATTGGCCGTTGACACGTTCAACGAACAATGGAACCACACCGAAGGGTACGACACCGCTGCAGTCGTCATGGCAAGCGACGATGCCGTCACCAAACTCCACAACAAAGGGATCATCGTCGACGGCGAACACGTGTTGGTCTCGTCCATCAACTGGGGTGATTCAGCTCTCATCCGCAACCGAGAGATGGGCCTCGTGCTGTCCAGCACCGACCTTGCGGGCGCCTACACCGAGGCGTGGTGGGCCGATTGGAACCGACTGGACAACACCACCGACACCGACCAGGATGGATTGGTGGACCGGTGGGAGGTTGAGTTTGGGCTGGAGCGAACCCGACGAAGTACCGGGCAGAGCACGGATGAGGGCATGCTTGACCTGGACGCCGACGGGCTGACCAACCTCGAGGAACAGCTCCACGGGGGAGACCCGATGAACCCCGATACGGACGGCGATTGCATTGTTGATGGCGTGGAGGTGGCATGGGCCCAAGCGTCCTCCCTCAACGCCAGCCGAACCGATGTGGAGCCCCTTGTGGCGCTCACACAATCCGACGCCGATGGCAACGGCCTCATCGATGCTGAGGAATGGGGCTGCAATTTGACCGGGGTTGTCGAGCAAGTGGACAACACCACCGTACCGGATGAGACGCCGTCCACCGACGACGACGGTGACGGTGTGCTCAATGATGAGGATCAATGCCCCGACACACCAGCGGGGGAGGCCACCGACCTCGAAGGGTGCTCCATGGCGCAACAACAAGACCGAGCACAAAACGTCCAACCCGGTTCCAGTGAAGGGGGCCAGGCATCGTTCATGTTGTCCTTGATGATCGGAGCGCTGGTGCTTGCTATTGGTGCCTCGGTGGTGCTGCGTCGGAACCAGCGTTCCACCGACCCAAAGGAGGTGGTCGCACTCGCTGACCACGCGTTCGACGTCGCTGACACCACCTCATCCGTATCACCCGTCCTCAACGCTTCACAACCCACCGTGACGGCATCGATGTTGGCGCGTGTGCCGGGATGGAGCGAAAGCATGGTTCAGGAGTACCTCCTGCAGGGGTGGACGATGGACCAGTTGTCCGAATATTACGACGAACAGGTGCGCCTTCACGACGACACAGAACAACATTGAAACGGGTCTTCGTGCGACAGGTTATCATGAGCCGTGTCTTTCAACCAAAGAACCCCGTGCTGAACCAGCGTTTTGTCAACAACTTCGTGGCGCAGGAGCGCATGACGTACGACGGAACGATGCGAAAGATCGGCGGCCTGTTGGGGTTGACCGTGGTTACCGCTCTCGCAGCCATGGCGGTCAGTTGGACCGCACCGTCCAGTGAATTGGCACTCGTGTACGCGAGCGGCTTTACCGCCATCGGCTTCGGAGGCGGATTCATCATCGCCCTCATCCTCATGTTCACTCGTCCGCAGAACCCCGCTGGATTGATGATCACCTACGCCCTCCTCGAGGGGCTCGCTGTCGGGGGTATTTCCTACATGTTTGAATCAATGTACCAGGGCATTGTTTTCCAAGCCCTCTTCGGAACGTTGGGCATCACCGTGACGATGTACGGCTTGTACACCAGCCGTGTGTTGCGCCCCACCCCCACCTTCAACAAGGTCGTGTTCGGGTTGATGTTTGCCATCATGGCGTTGTACCTCGTGTCGTTCATCATGCGATGGACGGTGGGAATTGATGTGCCGTTCCTCCACACGTCCGGGCCGATTGGCATCGCCGTCACAGCGTTCATTCTCGTCATTGCCTCCTTGACCTTGATCAGTGATTTCGGATTCATCGAGAGCGGCGTTCAGTACGGCGCACCCAAGCAAATGGAATGGTACGCTGCTTTTGGCATCCTGATGTCGTTGATCTGGATTTACGTCGAAACCCTTCGGCTGCTCGCCAAACTCCGTGCATTCGTTCAGGACTGATGTGGATGAAACGCCACATCCCCGTGGTCGATTTTGCCTTGGCATCATCACCCCAAACGCAAGGAGCGTTTGTCCAACAGGTGGGTGATGCGCTCAAGGACATCGGGTTCTTTGCGCTGACCAACCACGGCATTGACCTTGCACACATCGAAGCAGCCTACGAAGAGGCTGAGGGGTTCTTTGACCTTGAGGAGGCCGTTAAACGCCGCTATGCTCGCCCGGAGGTGGCACATCAACGAGGTTACACGCCGTTCGGCACGGAACACGCCAAAGACAACCCTGCCCCGGACCTCAAGGAATTTTGGCAGACCGGGAGGAGCCACCAAGGCTCAAGCGACGACCACAACGACCCCGTCAACGTGTGGCCATCCGACGTTCGCCCGGCTTTTGAAGAGCACGTTGACGGCCTCTATCGGGCCATGCACAGCCTCGCTGAGACGTTGTTGGCGGCTTGCAGCCGTTATTTGGGGCACGAGCCGACTTGGCTTCCCGAAATGACCGAACGAGGGAACACCATCATGCGCATCATTCACTATCCACCGTTGGATGCGTCCACCCCTGACGGTGCCGTGCGGTCTGCGGCACACGAGGACATCAATTTCATCACGCTCTTGGTCACAGCCACGGCAGCCGGTTTGCAGGTGCAGGACCACGATGGCACGTGGATTGAAGTTGAGGGGAACCATGAGCACATCATCGTTGATTCCGGCGACATGCTCCAAAACCTCACCAACGGTCTGTTCAAGTCCACCACGCACCGTGTGGTGAACCCCGGTGACCCCACCCAACGCCGGTTTTCCATGCCCATGTTTGTCCATCCCCGCAACGAGATTGACCTCACACCGCGGGAGGAATTCGTGGAAGCCACCGGAGGAACGGTTCACTACCCGAGCATTACGGCGGGTGCCTACCTGAGGCAGCGACTCCAAGCGATCGGCCTCGCACTTGAAGACGGAGCGTGACGCGGGTGCACATGCCCACCGTGCTCGCCATCAAACGGGACGGCGGTGTGTGGTCCGAAGCCGAGATTCAATGGTTCATTGACCACCTCGATGAACTGCCTCGTGAGCAAGTCGGTGCGTGGTTAATGGCCGCCCAACTCGTGGGGCTCAACGAGCAAGAAACGGTGGCCTTGACCCATGCCATGCTGAACCAGGGGGCCCGACTCCCCGACCGCGTGGGAGCCGTCGACAAGCATTCCACCGGCGGCGTCGGTGACAAGATGAGCATCGTGCTCGCACCGGCTTTGCACGCCAGTGGAGCCATCGTTCCCATGCTGGCCGGGCGAGGACTGGCCCACACCGGTGGAACCATCGACAAATTGGAAGCCATCCCCGGATTCAACACGGGGTTGCAACGGGATGCGATGGCCGCCAACCCCTGCTTCATCGCCCGTCAAACCACCGACATCGCACCGGCCGATGCCGTGCTGTACGCTGTACGAGATGTCACCGCCACCGTCCCCTGCATCGGCCTCATCACAGCGTCCATCCTGTCCAAAAAGGCCGCAGAAGGCATCGAACGTCTTGTACTGGACGTAAAGGTGGGGCGTGCGGCGTTCATGCAAACACAAGAGGACGCCAAAGCACTGGCGTTGTCCATGGTCAAGGTTGGAACCCGGCTGGGGCTTGATGTCTGCGCACAACTCACGGAGATGGACCGACCCATTGGCCGCATGTACGGCAACAGCCATGAAATCGTCGAATGCATTGATTGCTTGAAGGGCAACGGACCCGAGGACACCATGGCATTGGTGCACGGTCAAGCCGAAGCATTGGGCGTGTCCATTGAGGAAGCCATCCGCTCAGGCCGAGCGATGGACGCCTTCAAGGCCATGCTTGTTCGGCAGGGCGTGGAACCCACCACCGCTGACCAGCTCATCGCCGACCCGTGGCGTGTGCTCCCAAAGGCTCCGAGGTCGTACTTCATCGCTGCCCATGAGGAAGGGTACCTCGCTGACCTCGACGCGCTGATCATCGGTGAAGTGCTGTGCGAGGCAGGAGCAGGTCGATCGAAACCCGGTGACGAGGTGGACCACGGAATCGGTATTCAACGGGTGGTTGAGATGGGCGAGCGGGTCACGGCCGGTCAAACCGTCATGGTTCTGGACGGTCCCGAACACCTCGAAGCCCGCCTCTTGGAGCGCCTCCACCAAGCCATCACGGTGGCGGAGGACGCACCCACGCATCCCCCCCGCCTGTTGGAAACCATCACGGCACACGGGAAATGACCACCCCGCTTCATGGAAGCCGTCATAAAGGAGAGGTTGTTGGGCTGAGTCGCCGATTTAGCTTAGCTGGTGGAGCGTGGGACTGTTAATCCCAAGGTCGTGGGTTCGAGCCCCACAATCGGCG